>NZ_JAVREM010000034.1:0-63641 GCF_031845425.1 Streptomyces millisiae | reverse complement strand
GGCAGCAACAGCGAACGAACCGCCGCCCTCAACGACTACCTCCACACCTACAACTACCATCGCTGCCACACCGCACTCGAAGGCCAACCCCCGATCACCCGCGTTAACAACGCCGCGAGTCAATACAGCTAGGCCGCGAGGCCGGGAAGCAGCAAGGCCGCCAGGTCCGGAAGCCCCGGGGGTTTCCGGGACCCGGGTCCAGGGTCCAGGCCCCGGGACCGGTCCCGGGGCCCGGCGGCTCGCGCTCCAGCGCCTGGGGCCCGGGGCCGCAGGCCCCGGAAGCCGGGGCGCCGAGGATCAAAGCGCGGAGGCCGAAGCGCAGAGGTCAAGCCTCCGGAATTGACGGCTCGGGCCGACCGCCCGGCGCGGGCGGTCAGTACCACCAGCCCTCCGCACCGACAGGCCGACACGCCGGCCGCGTGGTCAGTGCCACCGGGCCTCCGCACCGGCGGGCCGGCTAGCCAACCACCCAGCCCAGGCCGTCAGTACCACCGGCCCCTTCGGACCGGTAGGCCGGCAGGCCGGCCCGTCAGACCGGCTCGGCGACCGGCCGGTCCTCGTCGGCGTGTGCGTCGGTCGGGCCGTCGCCCGGGCCGCCGCGCAGTGGGACCTCCTCGACGAACAGCGCCAGCGCGAACGCCGCCACCGCGATCAGCCCGCCGACCAGGAAGGCGAGCTGGGTGCCGGAGGCCACCGCGTGCTCGTACACCTCGCGCACCTGGTCGGGCAGCGCGGCCAGGCTCGCTCCGTCCAGCGCCGCCGATCCCAGGTCGGCGCCGCCGCCCGCCGCCCCGCTGGCGGCCATCTCGTCGTTCATCCGGGAGGTGAACAGCGCACCCATGATGGCGACGCCGAACGAGCTGCCCACGGTGCGGAAGAGGGTGGAGGTGGAGGAGGCCACGCCCATGTCCTTCAGCTCCACGCTGTTCTGCGCGACCAGCATCGTGGTCTGCATCAGGAAGCCCATGCCGGCGCCGAGCACCGCCATGAAGAGGCCCGAGGCCAGCCGGCTGGTGCCGGTGTCCATCGTGGAGAGCAGCAGCAGCCCGACCACCATCAGCGCGCCACCGGCGATCGGGAACATCCGGTAGCGGCCGGTCTTCGTGGTGGCGCGGCCGGCGATCATGGACACCGCCATCATCGACAGCAGCATCGGGAGGAGCTGGAGCCCGGAGTTGGTGGCCGAGGCGCCCTGCACGGCCTGCTGGAACAGCGGCAGGTAGAGCGTGGCGCCGAACATCACGAAGCCGACGAGGAAGCCGATCGCCGCCATCAGCGTGAAGTTGCGGCTGTGGAAGATGTGCAGTGGCATTATCGGCTCGGCGACCCTCGTCTGCGACCAGACGAAGGTGACCAGCGAGAGCGCGCCGAGGACGGCGAGGCCGACGATCTGCGCGGAGCCCCAGTCGTACTCGGTGCCGCCCCAGGTGGTGACGAGCACGATCGAGGTGATGCCGACCACGAGCAGCGCGGCGCCGAGGTAGTCGATGCGGTGCGGGGAGCGCCGCTTGGGCAGGTGCAGCACCAGCGCCAGCATGACCAGGACCGCGCCGCCGAGCGGCAGGTTGATGTAGAAGGTCCAGCGCCAGCCGAGGTGGTCGGTGATCAGGCCGCCGAGCGAGGGGCCGCCGATCATCGCCAGCGCCATCACGCCGGCCATCATGCCCTGGTAGCGGCCGCGTTCGCGGGGCGGCACCAGGTCTCCGATGATCGCCATCACGCCGACGAGCAACCCGCCCGCGCCCAGGCCCTGTACGGCCCGGAAGGCGATCAGCTGGACCATGTCCTGGGCGAGTCCGGAGAGCGCCGAGCCGGCGAGGAAGATGACGATGGAGGTCAGGAAGGAGCCCTTCCTGCCGTACATGTCGCCGATCTTGCCCCAGATCGGCGTGGCGGCGGCCGTGGCCAGCGTGTAGGCCGTGACCACCCAGGACAGATGCTCGGTGCCGCCGAGCTCGCCCACGATGGTGGGCATCGCGGTGCCGATGATCATGTTGTCCAGCATCGCGAGCATGATCGCGATCACCAGGGCCAGGACGACCGGCGTCAGGTTGCGCTGCGCCGCCCCCTCGACCTGCCCCTGGTCTTCGGCCCGTTCCTGGGACACGATGACTTCCCCTTCTCCCTTACTTGCCGCCCGGCAAGTTGAGTACCCTGGAGACGGTAGAGCGGCTACTTGCCGGCCGTCAAGTAAGTAATGAGTAAAGTGGGAGCACGAGGATGAGCGGCACGCGCCCTGCACGTCGGTCCGACACCCGACAGCGCATCCAGGAGGTCGCCCTGGAGCTGTTCGCCGAACAGGGCTACGAGAAGACCTCGCTGCGCGAGATCGCCGAGCGTCTCGATGTCACCAAGGCCGCGCTCTACTACCACTTCAAGACCAAGGAAGACATCATCAGCAGCATCTTCGAGGACCTGACCAGGCCCGTCGACGAGCTGGTCAGCTGGGCGCAGGGGCAGCCACCCACGCTGGCGACCAAGCGCGAGGTGCTGCGCCGCTACGGCGCGAACCTGGCCGCCGCGCAGCCGCTCTTCCGCTTCATGCACGAGAACCAGGCCACCCTGCGCGACCTCACCATCCGCGACGCCCTCAAGGAGCGCATGGGCCACCTGCTCGGCCTGCTGGTCCCCGAGGACGCCCCGCTCCCGGCCCGCCTCCGGGCCACCACCGCCTTCATGAGCCTGCACGCCGCGGTCTTCGCCCTCGGCGCCTTCGACGGCCCCGACACCACGCTCGACGAGCGGCTCGCGGCGGCGCTGGAGATCGCCGAGGAACTGATCACCTCGGCCCACACCCTCACGACGGCCTGACCCACCCGCCGCGCGCCGGCGCGCCCCCTCGCGCTGTCCGTAGGATCGGCTCATGAAGCGGGACCCGGTGTCGCTGCGCAGGATCGAGATCGCCGACTGGCGTGACGTGCATGCGTGGGCCCGCCTCCCCGAGACCTGCCGGTTCCAGACCTGGGGGCCCAACACCGAGGAGGAGACACGCGCTTTCGTGCGCGCGGCGGTCGAGGCGTGGACCCGCGTGCCCCAGCGGAGGTTCGCCTTCACAGCGCACCGAGCGGGTGCCGTGGTGGGCATGGGAGAGCTGTGCATCCGCAGCTCCGCGCAACGTCAGGGCGAGATCTCCTACGTCGTACACCCGGAAGCGTGGGGAGCGGGTGTGGGCACGGCGATCGGGACAGCACTTCTCCGGCACGGGTTCGAGGCCTTGAGGCTGCACCGCATCTACGCGACCTGTGATCCGCGGAACGTCGCGTCGTCCCGAGTGCTGAGCAAGCTCGGCATGACAAGGGAAGGGCGGCTCCGCCACACCGCCCTGATCCGGGACGGGTGGCGGGACTCCGACATGTTCAGCGTCCTCGAGGACGAGTGGCCTCACCTCGGGTGATCGAGCGACACCCGGCTCGTCCGTGAGCGCCCACGGCACCCGGCCCCGGCCGTGCCGGCCGGCCCAGGGATGTCACGTGGTCCACACGGCCTGGTTCTTCGAGCACGACCAACCGCGGGGCCTCTCCGCGAGGTGCTTGGTTCTCCCAAGCACCTCGCGGATAACACAGTCACACAGAGCGGCGCGTCCGGTTACTCGGCCCCGACGGCCCGGAGTTCGTCGAACGGCCCTCATCGTCCAGGCCACCGGCTGGACTTCGTTCCTCGCCGCCGTCAAGGCGCGGGGCCTCCGCGCCTGAACGGCGCACCCGCCTGGGTCGGCGGCGCTCCGTGGGCGGGCCGGCTCAGGCGGCGAGGTGCCAGGAGATCGTCGCGTCGTTGGCGACGAGCGCGGCCAGCAGGGTCAGGTCGGCGACGCCGAGGGCCAGGCCGGCGGCCGCGCGGCCGCGCCGCCCCGTGCCGCCGGTCAGCGCCAGCGTCGCGAGCACCAGTGCCAGCGGGCCGAGCACGAGGTTGAACACCAACAGGCCGACGAGGCCGGAGACGAACGACCACAGGGCCATCGAGTCGGTGGTCTCGACGTCCCGCGCCGCCGCCCGGGCGCTCATCGCCGCGCCTCCGCCCCGGCGCGGCGCCGCTCGCGGACCGCCAGCACCACCAGCCAACCGCCGATCACCACCCCCGCGACGAGCGACGCGGTGGGCGGGATGTGCGCGGCGGTGCCCAGCATGACGCCGAAGACCGCCACCGCCACGACGAGGAAGAGCATCGCGCACCCTCCAACCTACTCGCGGTAACCTACCGCTAGTAGGGTACCGCGAGTAGGCTACCGGCGGTAGGGTCACCCGGTGACCAGGGGACAGCGCACGCGTATGCCGCGCGCCGAGCGCGCGGCGCAGATCCTCGCCCTCGCCGAGCAGTTGTTCACCGAGCGCGGCTACGCGCTCGCCACCATGGACGAGTTGGCCGAGCGCGCCGGGGTGTCCAAGCCGGTGATCTACGACCACTTCGCCTCCAAGGAGCGGCTGCTGCTCACCCTCCTGGCCCGCGCCCGCGCCGAACTCCTCGACGCCACCGCCCGGTCGATGGCCGGCCACACCGAGCCGCGCGCGGCGCTGCGCGCCGCGCTGCTCGCGTTCTTCCGCTTCATCGACGACCACCGGGCCAGCTGGTCGGCGCTGAACCGCGAGTCCGCGCTGCTGTCCGGCGAGGCTGGCCGCGAGGTCGAGGCGCTGCGCGCCCAACAGGCCGACGTGATCGCCGACTTCCTGCACGGCAGCGGCCTGTCCGCCGACCCGGCGGCGGCCGCCGCCCACGCCCAGATCGTCATCGGCGCCGGCGAGCGCCTCGCCCTCTGGCAGGAGAGCCACCCGGAGCTGACCGCCGAGGCCGCCGCGGACCGGATGCTGGCCGTGCTCTGGCACGGTCTCGGCACGGCCGCCGGCTCCGGGGCCTGAGCGGCGACCCACGCCACGGCGAGCACGGCCGGCCGCCCCGCGGAGCGTCACCGCACGGCGCGGACCAGCACCAGCGAGCCGTCGTACGTCGGTTGCCGCCGCAGCGCGCCGAACCGCTCGTCCCAGCGCCCGGTTTCGAGGTCGTGCCGCAGCCGCGCCACGTACTCCTCGGCCAGGGCCGGCTCGACGAAGGACCAGGCCGAGCAGGCCTGCCGGGCGCCCGGTTCGAGGAGGCGTTCCGGGCGGCCGTAGTACGCCTCGTTGAAGCCGTCGACGCAGTCCAGCGGGATCGGGACCGGCTCCACCGTGGCCCGCCCGCCGAGGAGTTCGGCGATCCGGCGCGGCGCCGGGTAGCGCCGCGCCTCGGCGTCCAGGACGGCGGGCGCGTACGCGTACAGCCAGAAGTCGCGCACCAGCGCCGGGTCGCAGGTCAGCACGGCCACCGGACCGCGCGTCACCCGCCGCAGCTCCCGCAGCCCGGCCGCCAGGTCGCTCCACTGGTGCACGCTGAAGGTGGTCATCGCGGCGTCGAACGCGCCGTCGGGGAACGGCAGTTCCTCGGCGGTGGCGGCCACGGCCGGCGCGAGGTGCGCGGGCCGCTGGTCCCGCATCGTGCGCGACGGCTCGACGGGCGTGACCCGCCGGTCCGTGGACTCGTAGGAGCCGGTGCCCGCGCCGACGTTGACGACGGTCACGGCGTCGCCGAGGGCCCGCTCGATGGCGGCCGCGATGCGGGGGTCCGGCCGCCGGTAGCCGGCGTAGCCCGTGCCGATCGCCCCGTAGTCCGCGTCCCCCGCGCTGCCGTCCCCTATTTGTTCAGTCATGGAACAAATTTAGCCCCGTCGCGATCGGGGTCGCGACTCCGATCGGCTGCCGGATGAGGGGCGGGATCCCGCGACTCGCCGGTCGGCTCGCCGGGCGCCGGTTCCCGTCCGGCGTGCCAAGGCCGGTCCGGCCCGGCGGGCGCTGCCGGCGCGCCCCCGACCACCGCCGGCTCCGCTCCGACCTGGAGGGCGTGCCGACGCCGGACGACCCGGCCGCCCAGGCCGGAGGCGGCGAGCCCGCCGGCCACCACCAGCACGCCGCCGACCGCGTCCAGCAGGTAGTGGTTGGCGGTGGCCATGATGACGACCGTGGTCAGCAGCGGGTAGGCGAAGCCGGCGACCCGCAGCCAGCGGTACGGGGCGTGCCGCCACAGCATCACCGCGCACCACAGGGACCAGCCCACGTGCAGCGACGGCATGGCCGCGTACGGGTTGGTGATGCCGGTGAGGTGGCCGTAGCGCGGGTCGTCCAGGTCCTGCACGCCGTTGGCCGTGTCGAGGTAGCCGAGGCCCGGCATCAGCCGGGGCGGGGCGAGCGGGTAGAGCCAGAAGCCGACGAGGCCGAGCAGCGTGGTGAACGCGAGCGCCCGGCGGCCGGCCCGGTAGGCGGCGGGGTGCCGGACCAGCAGCCAGCCGAGGATGGTCAGCGGCACCGCGAAGTGGAAGGTGGCGTAGGCGAAGTCCATCGCGTCGGCCAGCCAACCCACGCCCGCCACCGCGTGGTTGAGCCCGTGCTCGACGTCGGCCCGGAGCGCGCGTTCGAGGCCGAGGATCTGGTGGCCGTGCGCCTCGGCCGCCGCCCGGTCGCCCCTGGCCTGGGAACGCACCCAGGAGTAGCAGAAGTAGCCGACGCGGATCAGCAGCAGTTCGAGCAGCAGGTTGGGCCGGCCGGCCTCGCCGGCCCGCACCGGCCGCTCCCACCGTGGCGAGGTGCGCGGCAGGAAGCGGACGAGGCAGGCCGCCGCGAGGGCGGCGAGCAGCGGCACGTTCTCGCCGACCGGGGCCAGCCAGGCCAGCTTCGGCACCAGCGCGCCGCCGTCCAGGACCAGCGCGAGCACCAGCAGCACCGGCCACACCGGGCGGTCGGCGGTGCGCCGCCCGACCCGGCCGGCGAGCGCCGCGACCAGCCACAGCTGACCGAACGCCCAGGGGGCCGGCGTGACGGCGAGCCCGGCGCAGCCCAGCACGGCGGCGGCGAGCAACGGCTGGTCGTCGCGCGCGAAACGGGCCGCGCGGCGCAGCGCGAGGACGCAGACGGCGCCGGCGAGCGGCAGCAGGAGCGCCACCTCGGCCGGCCCGTGCGCCCCGAGGCGGAGCAACGCGCCGTGCAGCGACTGGTTGGCGAGGGCCTCGGCCGCGAGGTCGTCGGGGTCGAAGGCCCAGGGGGCGCCCGCGCCGGCCGCCAGCGAGAGCGCGCCGCCGACGAGGAACGCGGCCCCGGCGGCCCGGGCCGCGCCGCGCCGCCCGGTCAGCCACAGCAGCGCGCCGAACAACAGCAGCGCCGGCTGGCACACGGCGCCGAGGCCGATCAGCACGCCGCCGCGCCGGCCGCCCCAGAGCCAGCCGGCCAGCACCGCCACGACGGGCAGCGGCCCAGGGACGCCGCCGTCCCACGCCTCCCACAGCGGGCGCGCGGCGGCGAGCAGCGACAGCACCGCCGGCGCCACCCACCGCCCGGTGAACGGCAGGGCGCGCGCCACCAGCAGCCCGAAGACGAGGAGCAGGACGAGGGTGCCGACCGACTCGCCGACGGAGTCCGCCCGTTGGTCGGCGGCCAGGGCCGCGACGCGCCAGGCCGTCGCCGCGCCCGCCGCCGCCCACCACAGGCCGGGGACCAGCCGGCCCCGCCACCGCTGCCGTGCGTTGCTGCTCTCGGTCACCCGCCACCCCTGTGCCATGGCCCGCCGGTGTCGGCGGGATGAACAATCCGATGACGGAAAGCTACCGCTTGACTACCCGGCCGCAGGGGCGAACGGCGCACTCCGGCCGGCGAACACCCGCTCGGCGAAGCGCTCGCCGATGCGGCGGTGGGTGGCGGCGTCCGGGTGGAGCCCGTCGGGCAGCGGCAGTTCGGCGAAGTCGGCCGCGCCGTACAGCTCCCGGCCGTCGAGGTGGTGCAGCCGCGGGTCCTCGGCCGCGCGCCGCTCCACGATCCCGGCCAGCTCGTCCCTGATGACGCCGAGCGTCAGCTTCCCCGCGGCGCGCTCGGCGGGGTCGCCGGTGGCCACGAACCGCACCTGGCCGGCGGCGAGCGCGTCGAGGTCGAAGGCGCAGGGGCCCGGGGTCTCCTCGTGGATCGGGCAGTGGATGGGCGAGACGACCAGCAGCGGCGTGTCGGGGTGGCCCTCGCGGATGGTGTCGAGGAAGCCGTGGACGGCGGGGCCGAAGGCGCGCAGCCGCATCAGGTCGGCGTTGACGACGTTGATGCCGATCTTGACGCTGATCAGGTCGGCCGGGGTGTCCCGGATCGCCCGGGCCGTGAAGGGGTCGAGCAGGGCGCCGCCGCCGAAGCCGAGGTTGACCAGCTCCACGCCGCCGCGCGCGGCGGCGATCGCCGGCCAGGTGGTGGTGGGGCTCGCGGCGTCCGAGCCCTGGCTGATGGAGCTGCCGTGGTGCACCCACACGGGCCGCCCGCGCGCCGGTGTCGGCTCCACGGGGGCGTCGGTGCGCAGTGCCACGAGCTCGGTGGTCTCGTTGTGCGGCAGCCAGATCTCGACGTCCTTGACGCGGTCCGGCAGGCCGGCGAAGCGGAGGGTGGCCACCGGCCCCCGCTCTCTCGTGGCGGCCCCGGTGGCCAGGTCGACGGTGAACACGTCCCCGCCGGCGGCGGTGGCCCGCCCGGCCGGCTCGCCGTCGACCAGCAGCTCGTAGACGCCGTCCGGGCGGGGCGGGGCGCCGGGGTAGACCCGCCTGGTGGGCAGCGTGTCCAGCTCGACGGTGGTGGCGCGGGTGGTGAACACCAGCCGCACGCCCGAGGGTTGGGACTCGGCCATCGCGAGCTGGCCGTCGGCGCACCGCGCGCGGGCCCCGGCGGGCAGCCGGTGCGGCAGCAGGCCGCGCCCGGTCCGCTCCAGGTCGAGGGCGCCGCGCAGCAGCTCGGCGGTGATGGGGGTGGTGCGGGTGGCGAGGGGTGCCGTGTCGTTCATATCGATCGTCAGTCGTCCGTGGGTGGGGTGGCGGGCCAGTTCCGCAGGGTGGCGTCGAGGGCGTCCAGGATCCGGGACCAGCTCTCCCCCGGGTCCGGCGCGCTGTGGCTGAAGCCGCCGGCGAGCTCCAGGCTGACGTAGCCGTGGAAGACGCTGCCGAGCATCCGGACGGCGTGCGTCTGCTCCGGCTCGGGCAACCGGTAGCCGCGGAGGATCGCCCGCATCATCCGGGCGTGCCTGGGTCCCGCGCTGGCGGCCGCCTCGGCCGGTTCGAGCCGGAGCCTGGCGGCCGCGTAGCGGCCCGGGTGCTCCCGGGCGTAGTCGCGGTAGACGTTGGCGAACGCCGCCAGCGCGTCCTTGCCCGACCGCCCGGCGAGGGCCTCGGCGGCCCGGTCGGCGAGCTCGTCGAGTGCGAGCAGCGCGATCCTGACCCTGAGGTCCCGGGAGCTCTTGACGTGCGAGTAGAGGCTGGCGACCTTGACGTCGAACCGCCGGGCCAGCGCGGAGACGGTCACCTGGTCGAACCCGACCTCGTCGGCCAGCTCCGCCCCGGCCCGCGCCAGCCGCTCACCGGTGAGCCCTACCCGCGCCATATCGCTCCTCCCCTCAACCTAAATCGATTATGGACTTACCTAAAGACTTTAGGCAAGGGGCCGAAGGGCGGCCGCGGTGACGTTCCGCAGGTACGGCACCAGCGTCGCCGCCGTGGCCACCGCGAACACGGCGAAGGCGGGCCGGGTGCCGACCGCCTCGGCGAGCAGGCCCATCAGGGCCGCGCCGAGCGGCATGGCGCCGAAGCTGAAGAGCCGGGCCGCCGAGTTGTAGCGGCCGAGCAGCTCGTCGGGGACGGCCCGCTGGGCGATGGTGCGGGCGTTGACCGACCAGAGCGTGCCGCCCGCGCCGCCGAGGAAGGCGCCGACCGCCACCGCCCAGACGCTGCCGGTCAGGGCGGGCAGCGCCATCATCGCGGCGGTTCCGACGAGGTCGGCGAACATCGCCCAGCGGACGCCGAGCAGCCGGTTCACCCGGGTCACGACGAGCGCGCCGGCGAGCCCGCCCACGCCGAGGGCGCTGAGCACGACGCCGTACCGCTCAGGCCCGACCCCCATGACCTGCTGGGCGTGGAGCGGCATGAGCGCCAGCCAGCCGCCCCAGCCGGCGGAGAGCACGGCGACGAGCAGCGAGAGCGTGCGCAGCACCCGGTCCCGCCAGAGGAGCCGCAGCCCCTCGACGAGGCGACCGTTGACCGAGCCGGGGCGCGCGCCCCCGGCGGGCACCGCGGCGCGGAAGCGCCCGGCGAGCAGCAGCAGGGAGAGGGCGGCGACGGCGTACGCGAGGCCCGTGGCCCCGAGGGCGAGGCTGGTGCCGGCGGCCAGCAGCAGCCCGCCCACGAAGGGACCGGCGAACTCCTGCCCCACGGTCTCGGCCCCCACCATCCAGGCGTTGGCGCGCTCCCGGCCGGCGGCCGGCACGGCGGCCGGGACCAGCGCGGAGGCGGCGGTGGCGGCCAGCACGTCGGCGACCCCGAGGACCGCCCCGGCGGCCAGCAGCCGGCCGAGCGTGAGGCCGTCGGCGACGGCGGAGGCGGTGAGGGCGCCCATCGCCGCCAGCCGCATCCCGTTGGCGGCCCACAGCAGCAGCCGCCGGTCGAAGCGGTCGACGAGGACGCCGATGTGCAGGGCGAGGAGCAGCCAGGGCAGCGTGAGGGTCAGCGACACGGCGGTGACCTGGGCGGGCGACTCGGTGAGCTGGGCGGCGAGCAGCGGGAGGGCCGTCTTCAGCACGCCGTCGGCGAGGTTGGTCGCGGCGGTGAAGCCGACCAGGACGGCCGTGTTGCGGCGGCGCGGGTCCGGTGGGCCGGCGACCCCCTCGATCCGCGTTCGCCGATCCACCTTCGTGAGCACGACCGCCCCCTAACCGTCTAACGCCTTTATCGGTGAGGAGCACTCTGGCACACCAGGACGCCACCGACAACCAGCAAAACGCTTAGCCGGTAGAGTGGCGACGGGAACCGCAGGAGGTGCACCGCGATGCTGGAGCCGCCGGCCTCGGCCGTACTGGTCGAGGCGTTCGCCAACACCGTCGACGTGGAGGCGGCGAGCGACGAAGTCGCCACCCCGGACGGGCTGGCCGCCTGGCTGCGCGGCCGGGGCCTGCTCGCCCCGGAGGAGGCGGCCGCGGGGATCACGCCCGAGGCGCACGCGGCCTACCTGGCCCTGCGCGCCGGCATCCGCGAGGAGTTGGGCGCCCACGTCGGCGACATCCCGGACCCGGCGCTGCTCGCCGCCGCCGACCGCGCGCTGGCCGAGCACCCGGTGCTCGTCACGGCACGCGGCCGGCTGACGCCCGCGCCCGGGCTGCCACCGGAGCGCGAACCGCTGGTCGCGCTGGCGATCGCCTGGAGCGAGCTGGTGGCCACCGGCGAGGCCGCCCGCCTCAAGCGCTGCGCGGAGCACAGCTGCGGCTGGGCGTTCTGGGACGTCTCGAAGAACCGCAGCCGCCGCTGGTGCTCGATGCGGGTGTGCGGCAACCGCAACAAGTCCCGCAGCTACGCCGCCCGACAGCGCCGCGCGGCCGGCCACGAGGAGCCCGCCGCCGACTGAGGCCCCGGCCCGGCCCGGCCCACGCGCCTCGTCACCGCAGGCCCTCCGCACCGCGAGCGCCCCGGACGGCGAACGCCGCCGCCAGGGCACAGGCGCCGCCGAGCCACAGCACGCCCCCGAGGGAGAGCGCGTCGACGACGAGGCCACCGGCCAGCGCGCCGAGGCCGATCGACAGGTTGAACACCGCCACCCACAGGGCGGAGGCCGCCTCCACGGCCCGGGGCGCGGTCCTGATCATCCAGGTCTGGAGCCCCACCGACACACCGCCGAACGCCAGGCCCCAGGCGACCAGCAGCACGACGCCACCGACCGGCCCCCGGCCGAGCAGCACGTGGAGCGGCATGGCGGCCGCCAGCGCCACGGCGATGACCAGCACGGTCCGGTGCGGGGCGCGCGCCAGCGCGGCACCGGCGACGAAGTTGCCCACCATGCCCGCCAGGCCGAACCCGAAGAGCAGTGGGCCGACGAGCCGTTCGTCGATCCCGGACAGCTCCTGGAGCACCGGGCTCACAAAGGTGTAGGCCGAGAAGTGGCCGGTCACCAGGAGCAGCGTCGCGAGGATGCCGGAGCGGACCCCGGGGTTGCGGAACTGTTCGGCCAGCAGCCGCGGCCGGACGGGCCGGGTGGCGGCCAACGGCGGCAGCACGGCCAGCAGGGCGAGCAGCACGACGAGCGCCAGGGCGCTGAGCGTCACGAAGGCGACCCGCCAGCCGGCGAACTCGCCGACCAGGGTGCCGATCGGGACGCCGAACACGTTCGCCGCCCCGACGCCGCCGAAGACGATCGCGGTGGCCCGCGGCACGTCATCGGGGCTCACCAGCCGGACGGCCAGGCCGCTGGCGATGGCCCAGAATCCGCCGATCGCCACCCCGACCAGCACCCGGGACGCCACCAGCACGGCGAAGTTCGGCGCCAGCGCCGAGGCCACGTTGGCCAGGGTCATGAGGCCCATCAGCCCCAGCAGCAGGAGCCGTCGGTCGAGGCCGCCGACGAGCACCGGGACCAGGGGCGCCGAGACCGCGGCGACCAGGCTGGGCACGGTCACCATCAGTCCGGCCGTCCCCTCGGACACCGAGAGCGCCGACCCCACGGAGGTCAGCAGGCCGATCGGCAGTTGCTCGGCCGTCACCAGCAGGAACGTTCCCAGGGCCACCGCGGTGACCGCCGGCCAGCGGCTCCGCCGTGGCTCCCGCTCGCCAGCCGCCGGGACCGCGGCCTCTTCCGTGCTCGTCACCGATGCCTCCTCGGGCCTCGCCTTTCGGGAGCGATCGCTCCCATACTCGGCGGACCCTAGTATGGGAACGATCGCTCCACAAGTTGGGTAGGGTGACCCCATGGCACGCCCCCGACAGTTCGACGAGCAGGACGTGGTCGCCAGGGCCACCGACCTGTTCTGGCGCCGCGGCTACCACGCCACCTCGGTGCGCGACCTGGGCGAGGAGCTCGAACTCACGCCCAGCAGCATGTACCGGACCTTCAAGGACAAACACACGCTGTTCCTACGCGCGCTCGACCACTACCGGGCCACCGAGTCCACCCAGGCCGAGGAGCGGCTGGGCGCCGGCGACCGCCCGAGCCGGGACGCGCTGCGGGACTGGCTGCTGTGGCTGGTCACCTGCCCCACGGACGACGGGGCGGCCCGGGGCTGCCTCGTGGTCAACACGGCCACCGAGCTCGGCACCACCGACCCCGAGGTCAGCCGGCGGACCGAGGCCGCCTTCGAGGTGACCCGCGCGGCACTGCGCTCACTGCTGCACGAGGGCCGGGACCGGGGCGAACTCCCCGCCACGCTCGACGTCGACGCCGCCGTGGAGCTGCTGTTCACCACGGTGCTCGGCCTCCGGGTCCGGGAGCGCGCCGGCCACGACCTCGACCGTCTGACCACCACCGTCGACACCGCGCTCCGGGCGCTCGGCGCCTGACCGGGCACCGCGCCGGCGCGGTGCGCCCGGAGGGTGAGCCTCAGGCGGGCGTCATGGCGCGGCGGACGCTCTCGCGGAGCAGGGCGCGCCGCCGCTCGTGGAGCTCCGGGGGCTCCTGCGCGGTGGCCGCGTAGACGTTGCTGACCGGCGACCAGGCCATGGACATCGCGATCACCATCGCCATCACGTCGAACGGGTCCCCCTGCCGCACCAGGCCCGCGGCCTGGGCCTCGGCGATGGCGTTCAGCTTGGGGTCGTCGAGCCGGTCGCGGTCGTCCACCAGATGGCCGGCCGGGCGGCGCTCCAGCCGCACCCAGGTGGCCAGCCGGATGAGGTCGGGGCGGCGGAGGTACTCGTCGTAGAGGCGGACGGCCCAGTCCGCGAGGTCGGCGGCGTCGATCGGGACGACGTTCACGATCCGCTCCAGCGAGCCGAAGAAGATCGCGTCGAAGAGCCCCTCCTTGCTGCCGAAGTACGCGTAGAGCTGCGCCTTGTTGGTGCGCGCCGCGGCCACGATCCGCTCGACGCGGGCGCCGGCGATCCCGTGCTCGGCGAACTCCCGGGTCGCCACGTCGATGATGCGCTGGTACGTCGCGGCCCCGCGCGAGGTGACGGGCTGATCGGGCATGCCCCCACGGTAGCGAACAGAACGGTTGGTTTGCCTGCCGGGCCGCGCCCGCCTACGCTGAAACAGACCGAACAGTCTGTCTACAGGAG
The DNA here is from genome assembly GCF_031845425.1 of Streptomyces millisiae. NCBI lineage: Bacteria > Bacillati > Actinomycetota > Actinomycetes > Kitasatosporales > Streptomycetaceae > Streptomyces > Streptomyces millisiae. The sequence goes on along the minus strand of NZ_JAVREM010000034.1, from coordinate 49,579 downwards.
GCGTCATGCGCAGCACCGTCGGCTGGCAGCTGGAAGGTCCGTCGTCGACACTGCGGCGGACGCCCCTGGAGCGGCGCGACCTGCGCCCCGACGACCTCGCGGTCCGGGTGGACTACTGCGGCGTCTGCCACTCCGACCTGCACGCCATCAGCGCCCGGGGCGACGGCGACGGCGACGGCGGCCGGCCCCTGGTCCCGGGGCACGAGTTCACGGGCGTGGTGACCGAGACCGGACCCGCGGTCACCGGCTTCACCGTCGGGGACCGGGTCGCGGTGGGCAACATCGTCGACTCGTGCGGCGAGTGCGCCATGTGCCGGGCCGGCCAGGAGAACTTCTGCCACGCCTTCCCGACCCTGACCTACGACGGCGTCGACCGGCACGACGGGTCGGTCACGCTGGGCGGCTACTCCCGCGAGTACGTCGTCCGCGACCGCTTCGCGTACCACCTGCCCGCAGGTCTTGATCCGGCCGCCGCCGCTCCCCTGCTCTGCGCCGGGATCACCGTCTGGGAGCCGCTGCGCGCCCTCGGCGCCGGCCCCGGGACCCGCGTCGCGGTGGCGGGCCTCGGCGGCCTCGGCCACCTCGCGGTCAGGTTCGCCGTGGCGCTCGGCGCCGAGACCTGGGTCGTCAGCCGCTCACCCGACAAGGCCGACGACGCCCGCCGGCTCGGCGCCCGCGGGCTCGTCGTCGCCACGGACCCGGAGCAACTGGCCGCCGCCCGCGACCGGTTCGACGTCGTCATCGACACCATCTCCGCCCCGCACGACCTCGGCCCCTACCTGCGCCTGGTCGCCGTGGACGGGACCCTCAGCCACCTCGGGCACCTGGGACCCGTCACCGTGGAGACCATGGACCTGCTCGTGGGACGCAAGAGGCTGAGCTCCGCGGGCAGCGGCGGCCGGCCCGCGACCGCCGCCATGCTGGACTTCTGCGCCGAGCACGGCATCACCGCCGACATCGAGCCGCTCCCCTCGGCGCGGGTGAACGAGGCCCTCGACCGCCTCCGGCGCAACGACGTCCGCTACCGCTTCGTGCTCGACCTGTCCGACCTCGACTGAGCCCGCCTCAGGACGTGACGGCCTCCGCGATCACCCGGGCCGCCTCAGCCGGCGTGAGGTGCGTGGTGTCGACGACCTCGGCCTCGCGGTGCAGCCAGGTGCGGGCCGCCTCGGCGTAGGGCTCGAGGTACTGGAGGCGGAACGGGGAGTCGGGGCCGAGCACGGTGTCGCCCGCGATGCGCGCGCGGAGGGTGTCCTGGTCGGCATGGAGGACGAAGTGCCGGACCGGGATGGCGTGCCGGGCGAGTCCCGCGCTGATCTCGCGCCAGTACTCCTCGACCAGGACGGTCATGGGCATCACCAGGGTGCCGCCGGTGTAGTCCAGGACGTGGCGGGCAGTCTCCACCACGAGTGGCCGCCACGGCGGCCAGTGCTGGAAGTTGTCCGTCGTGGACAGCCCCGGCGTGATGTCCATGAGCGTCTCGCCGACCTTCTCGGCGTTGAACACCCGGGAGTCCGGGAGCAGCCGCTGCACGAGCGCGCTGGTCGTCGTCTTGCCCGCGCCATGGGTGCCGTTGAGCCATACGATCACCGACCCGACGCTAGGCCCTGTCCGGGCGATCTTCTTCGGGCCCGCGCCGCCAGCTACGGCACCTCGCTGCGTTACCGAATCGCGCGAATACGGCCAAGTATGAGCTGCGATCCGGCGCCTTGCGATGCACCGCATCTGACGACGCGGGCTGATCCTCGAAGATCGCCCGGACAGGACCTAGCCGATTACTGCCGCAAGCAGGGCGCTTGCAATAGTTAGCAGAGTGCGGCACGCTGGGCGACATGGCTTCACTCGGCGTCGGCAATCTCGGCGAGTTCCTGCGGGAGCAGCGCCGCCAGGCGCGGCTGTCGCTGCGGCAGCTGGCCGACGCGGCCGGGGTGTCCAACCCGTACCTGAGCCAGATCGAGCGCGGGCTGCGCAAGCCGAGCGCCGAGATCCTGCAGCAGATCGCCAAGGGGCTGCGGATCTCCGCCGAGACGCTGTACGTCCAGGCCGGCATTCTCGACGAGCGCGCCGAGGCCGGCGCGGACGGCGAGCGGGCCGCCACCGTCGGCGGCGTGCCGGACGCGGTGCGGGCCGACCCGCACCTCACCGAGCAGCAGAAGCAGGCGCTGCTCCAGATCTACGACTCGTTCCGCCGGGAGCACCAGCAGGAACACACGCACCACAGGGAGAACCCTCGATGACCATCACGGACGACCTCCGGAAGACCCTGACCGAGTCCACCCCCGTCTACGTGGCCGCCGGCACCGCCGACCTCGCCGCGCAGAAGCTGCGCGAGCTGCCGGCCACCTTCGAGCGGCTGCGCGAGCAGGCGCCCGAGCGACTGCCGAAGCTGCGCGAGCAGGCCCAGCAGGTGGCCATGCAGGGCGTCGGCCTCGCCCTCGAGTACGCCGTGAAGGCCCGCGAGACGTACGACGGCCTCGCCGAGCGCGGCCGCTCCGTCGTCGAGCGGCGCCGCGCCGAGTCCGGCGAGGAGCCGGTGGTGGTCGTGGAGCGGGCGGCCGCCGCCGAGGCCGAGCCGGTGCGCGAGCCGGAGCCGGCCGCCGCCGAGGCCGAGGCCGCCGCCCAGGACGAGGCGCCGAAGCCGCGCAAGAGCACGGCGCGCAAGACGACCGCGAAGAAGACGCCGCCGCGCTCCTGATCCCCGCTCCCCCCGCCCGGTCCCGACAGGTGAACGCGACCATTACCGGGCGGGGGGTCGGGCCAGTACCGTGGATGTGACCCTCGCGTTGACCAATTGGTGGTGGACAGCATGCTCCTGTCAGGCTTCAGCTCACTGATCAGCTTCGTCTTCCTCGGGCTGCTGCTGCTCAGCATCTTCGCGCTGGTGCACGCCGCGCTGCAGCGGGAGGACGCCTACCGGGCGGCGGACAAGCAGACCAAGCCGTTCTGGCTGATCATCCTCGGCATCACCGTCGCCGTGCAGCTGGTCCTCCCCATGATGCTGCTGGTCCTCGCCGGCACCGTGGCCACCATCGTCTACCTCGTGGACGTGCGCCCGGCGCTCCAGGCGGTCACCGGCCGCGGCCGGGGCAACAGCGGCGGCGGCTGGAGCAGCAGCGACGGGCCCTACGGCCCGTACAACGGCAACCGGTGACAGACCACCCCGCACCCCCACACATGGCCCTGGCCTGATTCTGCCTCTAGCATCACCGGGGACACCCGCCGATGAACGTCAGAGGAACCCCAGTGCGATTTCGCCTGACCCCCAGGGAGACCAGTTTCTACGAACTGTTCGCCACGGCCGCCGACAACGTGCTCAGCGGCTCGAAGCTGCTCATGGAGCTGCTGGGGTCCGACGCCGCTACGCGCGTGGAGATCGCCGAGCGGATGCGTGCCGCCGAGCACGCCGGCGACGACGCGACGCACGCCATCTTCCACCGGCTGAACTCGTCGTTCATCACACCCTTCGACCGGGAGGACATCTACCGGCTCGCCTCCACCCTGGACGACATCATGGACTTCATGGAGGAGGCCGTCGACCTGGTCGTCCTCTACGAGATCGACGAGCTGCCCAAGGGTGTCGACCAGCAGATCGAGGTGCTCTGCCGGGCCGCCGAGCTCACCGCCGAGGCGATGCCGAGGCTGCGCACCATGGAGCAGCTCAGCGAGTACTGGATCGAGGTCAACCGCCTCGAGAACCAGGCCGACCGGATCCACCGCAAGCTGCTCGCCCACCTCTTCAACGGCACGTACGAGGCCATAGAGGTGATGAAGCTCAAGCAGGTCGTGGACGTGCTCGAAGAGGCGGCCGACGCCTTCGAGACCGTCGCCAACACGGTGGAGACCATCGTGGTCAAGGAGTCCTGAACCCACCGTGGACACCCTCGGCCTGATAGTCGTCATCGCCACCGCGCTGTTCTTCACCTACACCAACGGCTTCCACGACTCGGCGAACGCCATCGCCACCTCCATCTCGACCCGGGCCCTGACCCCCCGGGTGGCGCTCGGCATGGCCGCCCTGATGAACCTGGCCGGCGCCTTCCTCGGCAGCGGCGTGGCCAAGACCGTCAGCGAGGGCATCATCGAGACGCCCAGCGGCGACGACGGGATGGCCATCCTCTTCGCCGCACTGCTCGGGGCGATCGTGTGGAACATGATCACCTGGTACTTCGGGCTCCCGTCGTCCTCCTCGAACGCGCTGTTCGGCGGCATGATCGGCGCCGCGCTCGCCGCCGCGTCCGCCGTGCACTGGGACGGGGTGCTCACCAAGATCGTCATCCCGATGTTCGTCTCGCCGCTGATCGGCCTCGTGCTCGGCTACCTGGTGATGGTCGGCATCCTGTGGCTGTTCCGCCGGGCCAACCCACGCCGGGCGCAGCGCGGCTTCCGCATGGCGCAGACGGTCTCGGCGGCCGGCATGGCCCTCGGCCACGGCCTGCAGGACGCGCAGAAGACGATGGGCGTGGTGGTCCTCGCGCTGGTGATCGCGGACGTGCAGGACGAGTCGGACGCCATCCCGGTGTGGGTGAAGCTGGCCTGCGCCGGCATGCTGTCGCTCGGCACGTACGCCGGCGGCTGGCGGATCATGCGCACCCTCGGCCGGGGCATCATCGAACTCGACCCACCGCGCGGCTTCGCCGCCGAGACGACGGCGGCCTCCGTGCTCTACTCGGCCTCCTACATCTTCAACGCGCCGATCTCGACGACCCACGTCATCACCTCGGCGATCATGGGCGTGGGCGCCACCCGCCGGGTCAGCGCCGTCCGGTGGCGGGTGGCGCAGAACATCGTGGCCGGCTGGTTCATCACCATGCCGGCCGCCGCCGCGGTGGCCGCGGTGACGTACTGGCTGACCGCCCTCCTCCGCTAGCCCCCTGGCGGGGGTATGGCCCCGAAGGCACCTCCGCCCCGACGAGACACCGGCCGGGTGAGGGCCGCGGGTCCGGGCCGGCCACCACCCACGACCCGGCGCCGCCGCGGGCCCGGGCCGCCCGGACCAGCTGCCCCAGCCCGGCCAGCCGCCCCAGGCTGGCGCCACCAGGCAGCCGGCCGGCCGCAGGACCGGCGCCGCCACGCGCCCGGCCCGGCCCGCAAGCGCGGCACCCGCACAGCGGAACCACCGGATCCACCACGCCCAGCCGCCGGTGCCGCCAGGCGCCCGGCCGGCCGCAGGACCGGCGGTCCGCCACCGCAGGCCCGGGCCATCCGGACCAGCATCCGGCCGGCCCGCGACCCGGCGGTCCACCCCCGTACAGGCGACCCACCGCAGCCGGCCGCCCTGGGCCAGCACACCCGGCAGCCGGCCCGCCCGGTACAGGCGAGCCACCGGCCTTCGCCACGGCCGGCCACCCACCGCACAGCCAAGCAACGGCACCGGCCAGGGCCGGCCGATAGTCTCAACCACCGGCCAAGCAACCCGCACACGGCTCGGTCGCCGGCAGGCAACCCGCACACGGAAAACTCGCGAACTCTCCACCCTTTCCGACGCAGCGTGGTCACCCCCTCAGCGCCTCTTATCACTTGGGGTCACTTTCGACCCCGAACTCGCCTACTGAGGGGGCAAGTTGAGAAAGCGCACACAGCGCTCGCGCGCGACGGTGGTCGTGGCGTGCGCGGCGGTCGTCGCGACCCTGACCGGGGGGTTAGCCACCGCGGCCGACGGGCCGGCCGGTGACACGTTCGGCCGCGCCGAACAAGGTCAGGGCCGCGGGCCGATCGCACTGATCACGGGTGACCAGGTCGTGCTCGGCGCCGACGGCGCCGTCACCGGTCTGATCCGCGCCGAGGGCCGGGAGGACGTCCCGGTCCGGGTGATGGAGATCGACGGCGCCACCCATGTCATACCGGCCGACGTCCAGCAGTTGATAGCCGACGGGACACTGGACCGTCGGCTTTTCAACGTCACGGAGCTGAGCCGGGAGCAGTACCGGCAGCGGGACGGGCTCGGCGTGATCGTCACCTACGCGGGCGAGCGGCAGGCGGACCTGCTCAGCGCCCAGGACGAGGCGGCCACCACGCTGGAGGCCGTCAACGGCGAGGCGCTGGTCGTCGCCGAGAACGAGCTCGCCGGGCTGTGGAACGAGCTGACCACGCCGGCCGAAGGCGAGGTGACGCTGGCGGCCGCGCCCGAGATCGAGTCCATCGCGCTGGACGGCCTGGTCCAGGCGTCGCTCGACACCAGCGTCCCGCAGATCGGCGCGCCGGACGCCTGGGAGGCCGGCTACGACGGTGAGGGCGTCACCATCGCCGTCCTGGACACCGGCATCTCCGACGACCACGAGGACGTCACCCCGCAGGTCGTCGCCGAGCAGAACTTCTCCGAGTCGGCCGACACCGAGGACCACTTCGGGCACGGCACGCACGTCGCCTCGATCGCCGCCGGCACCGGCGCCCACTCCGGCGGCACCTACACCGGCGTCGCGCCCGGCGCGCGGCTGCTCGACGGCAAGGTGCTCGACGACAGCGGCTCCGGCTGGGACTCCGGGATCATCGCCGGCATGGAGTGGGCCGTCGAGCAGGGCGCCGACATCGTCAACATGTCCCTCGGCGGCTGGGCCACCGAGGAGGTGGACCCGCTGGAGGAGGCGGTCGACGCCCTCTCCGCGCAGTCGGACACGCTGTTCGTGATCGCGGCCGGCAACGACGGCCCGTCCGAGAACTCCATCGGCACCCCGGGCACCGCCGAGTCGGCCCTGACGGTGGGCGCGGTCGACAAGCAGGACCAGCTCGCCGACTTCTCCTCGGTGGGCGGCCGGCTGCGGGACGCCGCCGTCAAGCCCGACCTGACCGGTCCCGGGGTGGACATCGGCGCGGCGGCCGCCCCGGGCAGCGTCATCGCCCAGGAGGGCACGCCGGTCGCCGACGGCTATGTGGCGATCTCCGGCACATCCATGGCAACGCCGCACGTCGCGGGCGCGGCCGCGATCCTCGCCCAGGCGCACCCGGACTGGACCGGCGAGCAGCTCAAGGCCGCGCTCACCGCCTCCACCCAGCGTGCCGACGGCTACTCCCCGCTCCAGCAGGGCACCGGGCGCGTCGACGTGCCGGCCGCCCTGGCGCAGAGCGTCGTCGCGGAGACCCCGTCGTTGACGTTCGGCGTGGTGCCGTTCCCGCATGATGACGCCGAGCCGATCACCCGCGAGCTGACCTACCGCAACCTCGGCGACGCGGACGTCACCCTCGACCTGACCGCCGAGGGTCTGGCCCCCGACGGCAGCCCGGCCCCCGAGGGCGTCTTCACCCTCGGCGCCGACCAGGTCACCGTCCCGGCCGGCGCCACCGCCACCGTGCCGGTCACCGCGAGCACCGCGGCGGGCGACCAGTTCGGCACCTACTCGCTGTGGGTCACGGCCACCGGCGGCGACCAGACCGTGCGCACCTCGGGCTCCGTCCTCCGCGAGGAGGAGAAGTTCGACCTGACCATCGAGGTCAGCGACCGCTCCGGCCAGCCGGCCGAGGCGTGGGAGACCTACGTCCAGGGCCTGGACGACTTCTCCGAGGGCGCCTACCTCGTCCCCGGTGAGGAGGGCTCGGCCTCGACGCGGCTGCCCGCGGGCCGCTACCAGCTGGACACCACCGTCTACTACTTCGAGCCCGACTCGGGCGAGCTGACGGCCGCCGACTGGCTGGTGCAGCCGTCGCTCGAGCTGACCGAGGACACCACCCTCACCGTCGACGCGGCGGACGCCCGCCGCATCTCGCTGACCGGCCCGGACTACTCGGCCGAGGAGGTCGGCGTCGGCGCCAGCTTCGACCTGCTCACCGAGGACGCCGGCTTCGGCGTCGGGATGGGCTTCGGCGGTCTGTCGGGCGGCCTGCACACCGCGCAGGTCGGGGACGTGCCGGACGACTGGGAGCTCTCTTCGAGCGCCAGCTCGGACCTGGTGAACGACGACCGCGAGTACCACCTGCTGGACACCAGGGAGGGCTCCTTCTACACCGGCCTGCGCAAGCGGGTCAGCGCCTACGAGCTCGCCCGGATCACCACCCGCCAGGGCGCCTCGCTGCCCGACCGTGAGGGTGTCCTGGTCACCTCGTCCGACGCCGGTGGCGCCGGCAGCGCCATCTCACGGTCGATCCCGACCACCACCGAGGTGTACGTGCAGGCGGCGGCCGGCGCCTGGTTCCAGGAGTTCATCCAGTTCGACGCGGAGGGCAACCTCGAGACGGACCACTGGAGCGACTTCGAGACCTACGAGCCGGGCGAGAGCTACGAGACGACGTTCAACGTGGGCGTCTTCGGTCCCGCGATCAACGAGGGCCAGGGCCTGTTCCTCTGGGGCAGCACGCTGCTCGGCATCGTCAACCCGTTCGCCGACGGCGCCAGCCACACCGGCGACAGCGTCTTCGACTCCGCCTCCACCACGCTCTACCGGAACGGCGAGGAGTACGCCACCGAGGACGGCAACTACGTGGACTGGGTGAGCTTCGAGCTGCCGCCGGGCGAGGCCGAGTACGAGCTGGTCACCACCGCCAGCCGGAGCGAGACCGGGGGCAACGTGAGCACGGAGGTCACCGCCTCCTACACGTTCACCGCGGCGCCCGGCGGCGAGGAGGACATCATCGACGTTCCGGCCACCGCCGTCCGCTACACCCCGGAGCTGGCGCTGGACAGCACCGGCCCCGCCGGTGAGACCGTCCAGGTGCCGGTCGCTCTGCAGGGCAGCGCCGCGGACGGCAACCTGGAGTCGCTGACCGTCTCCGTCTCCTACGACGGCGGCGAGACCTGGACCGAGACCCCGGTCGAGGACGGCACGCTGACCGTCACCAACCCCGAGGCCGGCGGCACTGTCTCCTTCCACGCCGTCGCCGTCGACGCCCAGGGCAACACCACCACCCAGACCATCATCGACGCCTACCGCACGACGTAACGGCTCCGCCGGTTCGGCGACTGACTGCGGACGGCGGTGGGCACCGACCCACCAGCCGGGCGCGCGGCTCAGCCGCCGGCTCAGCCGGCTGACCGACCACCGCCGGCCCGTCGTGGCACCCCGCCACGGGGGCCGGCGGCCGGCGGTCAACCAATCGACACCGCCGGGTTCGTCGTGGCACCACCACGACGGGCCCGGCGAACCACGCGGCCCACGGCCGGCCGTCGGGCCCAACCGCCGGCAGGCAACTGGCCGGCCGCCAACGGTGCGGCCCCGGCCGGCCGCCGCCAGGCAACCGCCGCCGGCAGGCACCCCGCACACGGCCCGGCCGCCGGCAGGCAACCCGCACACGGCTGAGCCGCCGCCACGCAGCCCGACCCTAGCCGAAGCGGCCCGAGATGTAGTCCTCGGTCGCCGGCACGGAGGGGTTGGAGAATATCTTCGCCGTCGAGTCCACCTCGACGAGCCGCCCGGGCTCCCCCACCGCCGCCAGGTTGAAGAACGCGGTCCGGTCCGAGACCCGCGCCGCCTGCTGCATGTTGTGGGTGACGATGACGATCGTGTACTCGGTCTTGAGCTTGTCGATCAGGTCCTCGATCGCCAGCGTGGAGACGGGGTCGAGCGCCGAGCACGGTTCGTCCATCAGCAGCACGTCGGGCGCCACCGCCGTGGCCCTGGCGATGCAGAGCCGCTGCTGTTGCCCGCCGGAGAGGCTGGAGCCGGGCCGCTGGAGCCGGTCCTTGACCTCGTTCCACAGGTTGGCGCCGCGCAGCTCGCGCTCCACCACGTCGTCGAGTTCCGACTTCCGCATCCGCCGGCCGGCGTTGAGCCGGAGACCGGCCGCCACGTTGTCGTAGATCGACATCGTGGGGAACGGGTTGGGCCGCTGGAAGACCATGCCGACCGTGCGGCGCACGGCCACCGGGTCGACGCCCGGACCGTACAGGTCCTCGTTGTCCAGCAGCACCTTCCCCTCCACCCGGCCGCCCGGCGTCACCTCGTGCATCCGGTTGAGGGTGCGCAGGAACGTCGACTTGCCGCAGCCCGAGGGGCCGATGAAGGCCGTGACGGCCTGGGGTTCGACGTGCAGCGAGATGCCCTCGATCGCCTTGTGGGCGCCGTAGTACGCGGTCAGCCCGCTGACGTCGATGCGCTTGGCCATGTGCGGCACGACTCCCTTCCGTCCTCCGTCACCGATCGGTCTTCGGCGCCTTCCACCGTGCCACCGCGCGGGCCGCCAGGTTGAGGACCATGACGAACGCGATCAGCACCAGCGCCGCCGCCCACGCCCGGTCGTAGGACGACTCGGTGCCGGCGCCCCACTGCTCGTAGACGTAGAGCGGCAGCGAGGACTGGGCGCCGTCGAACGGGTTCGCGTTGATCATCGCGTTGCCGAAGACCAGCAGGATGACGGGCGCCGTCTCGCCGGCGATCCTGGCCAGCGCCAGCATCACGCCGGTGGTGATCCCGCCCAGCGCGGTCGGCAGCACCACCTTCACGATAGTGCGCCACTTCGGCACTCCGAGGGCGAGCGACGCCTCGCGCAGCTCGTCGGGGACCAGCTTCAGCATCTCCTCGGTGGACCGCACCACGATCGGCAGCATCAGCACGGCCAGCGCCAGGGCGCCCGCGAAGCCCGAGTAGCCGAAGCCCAGCGTCATGATCCACAGGCTGAGGACGAAGAGGCCGGCCACGATCGACGGGATGCCGGTCATCACGTCCACGAAGAAGGTGATCGCCCGCGCCAGCCGGCCGCGCCCGTACTCGACCAGGTAGACCGCGGTCATCAGCCCTATCGGGATGGCGAGCAGCGACGCCAGCAGCACCTGCTGGACCGTGCCGAGCAGCGCGTGGTAGACGCCGCCGCCGGACTGCCAGCTGAGCACCCCGTTCATCGAGTGGGTGAGGAAGTACCAGCTGACGCCGGGCACGCCGCGCGAGACGGTCTCCCAGACCAGCGCCGCCAGCGGCAGCACCGCGACCGCGAAGCAGGCCCACACCAGCAGCGCCGCGAGACGGTCGACGGCCCGGCGCCGGCCCTCTATCCGCAGGGTCAGCCAGAACGTGGCCGTGACGAACACCACACCCGCGATGAGGCCCCACTGCACCCGGCTGGTGAGCCCGGCCACCAGGCCGATCCCGACGCCGAAGGACAGCGCGCCGACCAGCAGCGCGCCCAGCGCCCACCCCGGCAGCCTGGCCGGCCGCAGCACCGCCCTGGCCACCGGCCGCGGCGCGGCCGCCGTCTCCACGAGGCGCTCGCTCACACCACCCTCCCCGCGTACTCCCGGCGCCTGGCGATGATCAGCCGGGCCGCGCCGTTGACCAGCAGCGTGAGCAGGAAGAGCACGAGCCCCGAGGCGATCAGCGCGTCCCGGCCCATCGAGGTGGCCTCCTTGAACTGGCTGGCGATGTTCTGCGCGAAGGTGCCGCCGCCGGACTCCAGCAGGCTGGCGTTGATCAGGAAGCTCGGCGACAGGACCGTCGCCACCGCCATCGTCTCACCGAGGGCCCGCCCGAGGCCCAGCATCGTGGCGCTGACCACGCCGGAGCGGCCGAACGGCAGCACCGTGGTGGTGATCACCTCCCAGCGGGTGGCGCCGAGCGCCAGTGCCGCCTCCTGGTGGGCGCGTGGGGTCTGCCGGAAGATCTCCCGGGCGACGCTGGTGATGATCGGCAGGATCATGATCGCCAGCAGGATGCCCACGGTCATCAGCGAGCGGGCCGGCGTGCCGTCGTAGGAGAGCACCCTGGTCCAGCCGAAGAGGTGGTCGAGCCACTCGTAGAAGCCGGTCAGCCGTGGCACCAGGTAGAGCGCGCCCCACAGGCCGTAGACGATGCTGGGCACGGCGGCCAGCAGGTCGACCAGGTAGCCGATGGGGGTGGCGAGCCGGCGCGGCGCGTAGTGCGAGATGAACAGCGCGATGCCGACCGCCACCGGCGTGGCGAGCGCCATCGCGATCACCGAGCTGACGACCGTGCCGAACAGCAGCACGGCGATGCCGAAGACCGGCGGGTCGGCGTTGGCGTCCCACTCGAAGGTCGTCAGGAAGTTCCCCTCGTCGCGGCTGATCGCGATGACCGCGCGGGTGGTGAGGAAGACCGCGATCGCGGCCATCACCAGGAGCAGCACGATGCCGGAGCCCCTGGCGAGCCCGCTGAACACGCGGTCGCCGAGCCGGACGACGTCGCCGTTGCCGGGCCGCCTGGCGTCGCTGCCGGTGCCGTTGCCGTTGCCCTTGCCGTAGTCGTTGCCGGTGCCGGTGTTCGCGGTGTCCACTCCCCTCAGTCCTTCCGAGAGCCGTCAGGCCAGGGCGTCGACGCGCTCGCGCACCTGGTCGATGATCCGGTCGGCGATCGGCGCGTAGTCGATCTCGGCGAGCGCCCGCTGGCCCTCGTCACTCGCGGTGAACCGCAGGAACGCCCTGGTCAGCGCGAGGCTCTCCGGCTCGTTCCCACGGTCGCAGACGATCTCGTAGGTGACCAGGACGATCGGGTACGCGTCGTCGGCGGTCGCGGTGTAGTCGAGTTCGAGCGCCAGGTCGCCGCCGCGCCCGACCACCCGGGCCTCGGCGACGGCGCGCTCGGCGTGCTCCACGGTGGCCGCCACCGGCCGCCCGGCGCCGGTGTCGAGCCGGGCGGTGGCGATGTCGTTACGGTGCGCGTAGGACAGCTCGAAGTAGGCGATCGATCCCGGGCTCTGCTGCACCTGCCCGACGAGCCCGGACGAGCCGTCGGCGGCCTGGCCGCCCCGGCCGCGCCACGCCTTGTCCGGCTCGTGCGGCCAGGCGTCGGGCGCGGCGGCGTGCAGGAAGCCGGTGAAGTTCTCCGTGGTGCCCGAGCCGTCCGAGCGGTGGAAGGGGGTGATCGGCCGGTCGGGCAGCTCGGTGTCCGGGTTGAGCCGCTGGATCGCCGGATCGTTCCAGCGGGTGATCCGGGAGTCGAAGACCAGGGCCAGGGTCTCGGCGTCGAGCACCAGGTCGTCGACGCCCGGCAGGTTGTACCCGACGGCGATCGGCCCGGCGACCATCGGCAGGTTGACCGCCCGCCCGCCGTCCCGGCACACGGCGCGCGACTCCTCGATCTCCGCCTCGCTCAGCGGGGTGTCGGAGCCGGCGAAGGCCGTGTTCCCCTGAAGGAACTCCTGGACGCCGGCGCCGGAGCCCGTGGCCTTGTAGTTGACCTGGCTGCCCGCACAATTGGTCTGGTAGGTGTTCACCCAGACCTCCATGGCGTTTGCCTGGGCGGAGGAACCGGAGGCGAGCAGCGTGCCGCCGGGTCCGCAGCGGAGATGGTCGAGCGAGAAGTCGAGGGCGCCGGGGAGGCGGGAGTTGTCATCGGAACCGCAGCCGGTGAGGGCCAGCGCACCGGTCAGCGCGACGGCGCCGAGGCGTAGCTTCACTCTCCTTCAGTCCCTTCCCGTGGCCGCTCGTACCATTCTGCCCGGTCCTCGCCAGGTCCGTCGCCCATTCGTTACGCTATACCCATCAGGGGTATAAGAGCCGGAAGGCAACACTATGACCACCATCGACGCGACGACGGCCGAAACGCGGGAGGCCGAGGCGGCCGAGGCCGGCGCGCCGGACGGCCCGCACGGCTACAGCAAGGACAAGGACAGCCACCTCAAGCGGCTGCGCCGGATCGAGGGCCAGATCCGCGGCCTCCAGCGGATGGTCGACGAGGACGTCTACTGCATCGACATACTCACCCAGGTGTCGGCGTCGACCAAGGCCCTCCAGTCCTTCGCGCTTCAGCTGCTCGAGGAGCACCTGCGGCACTGCGTGGCGCACGCGGCGCAGGAGGGCGGCCCGGAGATCGACGCCAAGGTCCAGGAGGCCACCGCGGCCATCGCCCGCCTGCTGCGGACCTGACCTCGCCCTCCGTGGGCTACTCGACGGTGCCGGTGTAGACCTGCTCCGGCTCCGGCAGCTCCACCCGCACCGGCGCCCCGAAGTCGTGGAGCAGCACCGTCGACGCCACGTCCACCGACTCGCCGCCCCTGGCGAAGCTGAACTGGTGCCGGATCTTCCGCGGCAGCCCCTGGTCGTCGAGATAGGCGTCGAACGGCACCTCGGTGTCCGTGAAGCCGTCCACCGCGGCCGCGAGCTGCTCGCCCGACGCGCCGGGCGCCGCCTCGGCGGCGGCCGCGATGTCCGTCACGCCCCGGTAGTGCCGCAGGGTCTGCCCGTCCACCTCGGTGTACCCGAGGTCGGCCGCGTAGGAGACGCCGCGCAGCAGCTCCGCGGCCGTGAGCGGATCGGTGGCGCCACCCGTCACCACGTTGCCGTCCGGGACGGCGGTGACCTCGATCCGCACCCACTTGTCCGGCGGCACCCCGGCGCCCCGGTTCTTCATGTACAGCTCGCCGGCGACGAACACCTCGGTGACCGGCTCGCCCTCCGGCAGGGTGATCACCAGCTCCCCCTGCCGTTCGGCGTAGTCGAACCCGCCTTCCCCGTGAATCGTGATCCAGGTGCCGCCCGAGGCCATCCGCATGTCCGTGGTGGCCTGCGAACTCCCGCTCTCCGCGAGGCGGTCCGGCACCAGCCGCACCACCTCGGCGGCCTGCCGCCGCGCCGCGCCGTCCGCCGCGGCGCCCGTCCCCGAACACCCGGAGGCCGCGCCGGCGAGCACGGCGGAGATGAGCCCGGCACAGCCGGCGCGCCTGGTGCGCGCCGCGATTCCCGTGGTGGTCTCCCTGGTCTGCCCCATGGTCAGCCGACACCCCCAGCACCTGGTCGCCTCGGAGTCGTATCGCCTAACGAGACCCGGGGACGGCCGTTACGGTGGTGTCGTGCAGACCGAAGGCGAAGTCGAGGAACCCTCGGCGGAACGCGCGGCGCTGGTGGTGCACCAGGTCACGCTCTCCGAGCGCGGCCCGTTCGTGGCACCGCGCTGCAGCTGCGGCTGGTACGGCCCCGCCCGCCGCTCCCGGCCACTGGCCAGGGACGAGGCCGCGGCGCACGAGACGACGCCGCCCGACGGCTAGCCGAAGGGCGACTCAGGCCGCGAGCCCGGAGCCCGACGGCGCCGGATGCGGCTCGGGCCGGCCGGTGCCCCCGACCCCGCCGGTGCCGGCGGCGGGCGCCGCCGGCTGACCCGCCACGCTCGCCACCGCCGGCGCGGGCGCGACGGCCAGCCAGCCGAGGCCGCGGGTGTTCGACAGCAGCCGCACCAGCGGCGTCAGCGCCGCCATCGCCAGCGGCGCGAGCAGCAGCGCGACCGCCATGCCGAGGGCGAAGCCGCCGACGACGTCGGTCGGGTAGTGGACGGCGACGAAGACCCGGGCGAAGCCCTGGGTGAGCGCCAGCGCGAAGGCGATCAGGCCGAGGACCCGGTGCACGAGGAAGAGCGCGACGGCGATGGCCATGGCCGCGCTGGCGTGGTCGCTGACGAAGGACCAGCCGTGCTTGCCCTCCACCAGCACGTCGAGGTCGGGGTGGTCGACGAAGGGTCTGGGACGGGCCACGAACTCGCTGATCGGGATGTTGACGAGCCGCGCCACCGCGGCCGCGCCACCGGCCCACAGCACGCCCGCCACGGCGGCCGGCGCGTCGGGCCGCCGCCGCACCAGCAGCCAGCCGATCCCCACGAGCACCACCAGGCCCACCGGGATGCCGTACTCGCCGACGAACGAGACGAGGCTCCGCACCCACTCCGGCAACCGGCCGGCGAGCCCGTTGATCTCGTAGAGGATGTCCAACTCGACATCGGGGTTATCGAGTCCAACCATGTGCCGTTGCGGCCCCTTCGTGCTGTGGGGGGACCCTGTCAAGGCTGACAGGGCTGAGGAGCCCCTGTTCCGGTACAGGTAACGCCAACTACATCCCCCAGAGTGCCGGTGTCCATCGAAAGATCACCACAGCGTTATCGAACAGCAACGGATTGCCCAGTTCGGCCCGGGGCGTCGCCCGGCGCGACGGTGGCGTCACCCTGCCGTGGGGCGGGTCGCCCCAAAATAATCCTGGGAATCAATCGGGTCAAAACGGATCGTGGCGCCGGTGTAGGGGGCGTTGATCATGTACCCGCCGCCGACATAGATGCCGACATGGTGGATGCTCCGCGGATCCTGAAGATCATACGCGAAGAACACCAGGTCCCCCGGCAGCAGTTCGGACCGGTCCGGGTGCGGCCCGGCGTTCCACTGGTCGTTGGCGACGCGCGGCAGCTCTATCCCGACGGACTCGTACGCCGCCTTCGTCAACCCCGAGCAGTCGAACCGCCCGTCGTGCTCCGGCGTCCCGTCGCCGCCCCACAGGTACGGCGTCCCGAGGTGCTCCTGCGCGAAGTTCACCGCCCCCGCGGCCTGCTCCAGCGGCGGCAGCCCGCCCCCACCACCGGCCTCCTCGACGGGCGCGGCGAAACTGGCCTCGGCGTCGCGGATGATGCGGACGTAGTTCTGCGTCTCCGTGTACGGCGGTACCCCGTTGTACTGGATCACCGCGTAAGGTCCCGCGTTGTACGCCGCCAGCATGTTGTCCACCGGATCGCCGGGCACGTCCTCCACGTAGCTCGCCAGGGAGCAGTCGTAGCTGGCGGCGGACGGGATCGCGTCCTCCGGGTCCCAGACGTCGGCGACGCCGTCGTCGTTGGCGTCGAGGCCGTGCGTCGCCCAGGTGCTGGGGATGAACTGCGCTATGCCCTGGGCGTTGGCCGGGCTGGTGCGGTCCGTGCGGAAGCCGCTCTCCTGGTTGAGCTGTGCGGCGAGCAGCGCCGGGGAGAGCGTCGGGCAGAGGTTGCCCCACTCCTGCACCAGCGGCGCGTACTCGGCCGGCACCGCGTTGCGGGCCAGCTGGCCGCCCCCTCGCCCCCCACCGGCCCCCCCGAGCAGTCCGGCGGCGGCGCCGTACACGCCCACGACGAGCAGCGCCATGAACAACGCCAACGCCCCGACACCGGCGCCGGCCCACAGCACGATCCTCCGCATACCCCAACTCTCCCCGTTTTCACGGCTGCTGACGAGCCTATGGGGTGCTGAACCCGTCACACGCGACGCTCGCGGCGTCCTCGTCCGAGGTGACGTGGAGCCAGACCACGGTCCAGTCCCCGGACACGTCGCCGAGCGGCGGGGCGCCGGGGAAGTCGTCGGGGTACGTGACGTACCGCCATTCCTCCGCGCCGCCCTCGAACAGGTCGAAGACCTCGGAGACATGAAAGGTGCCGATGCCCGCGTTGCCCTCCTCCGGCGCCGGTGGCCGCACCGCCGCCGCCACGGGATAGGGGGCCGACACCTCGCCGAGGTCCAGCTTCAGCCGCCAGCCGATCTCGGCCTCGCCGGGCACCGTCTCGGTGTCGACGCTCCACTGCCACTGCTCCACCCGCTCCTCCGGAGGTTGCCGGCAGGAATCGATGGCGGGATCCCAACGGTCCGTGGTGTGGAACTCGGGACCGAAGTCCAGCGGATCGCCCGTGGCCGCCGCGTCGTCGTCGGCGCCCTCGCCGCCCTGGACGCCGGAGGCGGTGGTCTCCTGGCCGTCGCCGGCCTCGGTGGGGCCGGCGGTGGTGTCGTCCCGAGCGGCTTCGCCGTCGTCGCGGGTGCCGAGCCAGACGGTGGTGGCCGCGATGACGGCCGTCACCGCCAGGGCGGCCGTCGCGATCCGGGCGCGGCGGCCACGGGGTGGTCTGGCTGGGGCCAGGCCGGCCGCCGTGGCCGTCGGCAGGTCGTACGGCGCCGGCTCGGCCAGCGCCTGGAGCGCCTGGTACGCCGGCAGGTCCGGCAGCGCCCGACTGACCGCGCAGCGGCGGACGACGTCCGCCGGCGTCGGGCGGTCGGCCGGCGCGCGGGCCACGCAGGCGCGGATCAGCGCGGCGAGCCCGGGATGGACGCCGGCCACGTCGACCTCGCCGTGCACCACCCGGTAGCTGACGGCCGGCCACTCCCCGCCGCCGTACGGCGGCCGGCCGGTGGCCGCGGCGGCCAGCGTCGCGCCCAGCGCGAAGACGTCGGCCGCCGGCCCGGCCTCGGCGCCGAGGAGCACCTCGGGGGCCGTGTACCCGGGGGTGCCGGGCGCCTGTCCGGTCCTGGTGAGCTGGGTCTGGTCGGCCGCCCGCGCGATCCCGAAGTCGATCAGGCGCGGTCCGTTCGGCGCGAGGATGACGTTGTGCGGCTTGAGGTCGCGGTGCACCACGCCCTGCGCGTGCACGGCCGCGAGGCCCTCGGCGAGCGCGGCGAGCAGCCCCGTGCACAGCTCGGGCGGCAACGGCCCGTCGCGCAGCGCCCGCAGCAGCGTCGGCCCCGGCACGTACTCGGTGGCCAGCCAGTACGGCGGCGCGTCGAGCGAGGCGCCGATCAGGTTGGCGGTGAACGGGCTGCGCACCGCCCGCACCGTGGCCACCTCGCGCCGGAACCGGGCCAACGCGCCCGGCTCGTCGGCGATGTCCTCCCTGATCACCTTGACCGCCGCCCGCGTGCCGCCGGGCGACCGGCCCAGGTAGACCCGTCCCATCCCGCCGGCCCCGAGGCGGGCCAGCAGCGTGAACTCCCCTATGGCGGCCGGATCCTGGGCCCGCAGTGCTTCCACGAGGGGC
The DNA here is from genome assembly GCF_031845425.1 of Streptomyces millisiae. NCBI lineage: Bacteria > Bacillati > Actinomycetota > Actinomycetes > Kitasatosporales > Streptomycetaceae > Streptomyces > Streptomyces millisiae. Next base: position 31,184 of record NZ_JAVREM010000034.1, on the reverse strand, counting down.
CACTCTGCCGCATCGGGCCGCTCAGGCCGAGGGCGCCGCCTCGACCTCGTCGTCGGCCGGCTCGTCCTCGGCGCGCAGCGCGGCCGTCCACAGCGGCAGCAGCCAGTGCGTCAGGCCGAGGCCGAACAGGGCGAGCACCGCGGCCGCGGCCGGCACGCCGCCGTCCGAGAGCAGGTGGGCCAGGCCGAGGCCGCCGATCGCGGCCAGCGTCAGCGACAGCTGCACCCGGTGCGCGACGGTGAAGACCTCGCCGCGCTCGGCCAGTTGCCGCTCGTCGAGGGCCCGGGCGCGGAGTTCGAGCAGGCCGCGGGTGGTGGAGTTGAGCACACCGGTGCACACGCACCACAGCAGCACGAGCGGGATGACGAGGCCGAGCAGCAGCCCGCCGTTGTCGCCGGCGAGCGGAAACGCCAGCGGCGTGGCGGCCGTCAGCACGACGTGCGCCGCCGTCCACGCGCGCCGCTGCCCGCGGCTGGCGTGCCAGTTCCTGGCCTCCTCCCGGTTCATGACGCGCAGCATGGTCTGGTCGTACCTGGTCGTCGTCTTGGCGCTCACGAGCTTCCCCCTTGCCTCTCTGCCGGTTTCGTGCCTCCGCCGCCGTAGACCGCGTCGGTGAGCGGCTGGAACGGCTCGAGCGAGAACAGCGCCTCCACCGGAAGGGAGAAGCACGCCGCGATCCGCAGGGCCAGGTCGAGGCTGGGGTTGTACTGCCCGCGCTCGATGTGCCCGATCGTCTGGTAGTGCGCGCCGACGGCGTCCGCCAACGCCCGCCGCGTGACGCTCCGTTCGGCGCGCACCACCGAGAGTCTGTTGTGGACCTTATCGCTCATGTATAAGAAGTACTACATTCAGCAGCGCTTCGACAACCCTCAGACGGTGATCCCGTAGCCGAGCTCCTCGGCCGCGACCGACCAGAAGGCGTTCTCGTCGTCCGTCGCCACCTCGTCCAGCGCCGCCAGGCGGGCGAGCAGCGCGTCCGTCAGCTCGTCACCCGCGTCCTCGTCCTCGTCGTCGAGGTGCGCAGCGTCGAGGGCCGCCTCGGCGTAGGCGCGCGAGCAGGCGACGAGCGCGCGGAGGCTGGAGTTGACCAGTTCGACCTCGTCCCCGTCGGCGAGCAGCCACACCTGGCCGGTGGCCCGGTCGACGGCCAGGGCCGAGAGGCCGGGGTCGTCGGCGACCACGGCGTACGTCCGCCCCCCGACCGCACGCTCGACGAACGGCGCGGTCAGCCAGCTGCCCGGATAGGGGACTCGTTCACGCCCGACGAGGGCCTCGGTGATGCGGGTGTCATCCATCATGCGCGGGAGCGTAAGCCCGGGAGACGATCCGAGTACCCGCCCTGAGTACGTTCACCGATGTCAGCGGCGGGCCGTGCCGACTAGCTTCGGCTCCATGTCTGCTCCCGGGTACGAGTCCACCGGCGAGAAGGTGGTGCGCGCGGCACTCGCGCTGGTGTTGATCGCGTTCGCCGGCTTCACGTTCCTCCTCGGCCCGATCGGCGTCATGGCCAGCGACGGTTGCTTCGACGGCGACCCGCGCTTCATCTGCACGGTCGGCGGTCAGCGGACCGTGGCGTTCACCCCGTTGATCACCGCTCCCGTGGCGCTGGTCGTCGGCCTGGCAGGGCTCGGCATGAGCGGCCGGAAGCAGCACGACTGGGGCCTCGCGCTCTGGGCCGCCGCGATGGCGGCGCTCGTGGTGGTCTGGCTCGTGGTCACCACGATCACGTCATGAGGAGGTGCTTGGTTCATCCAAGCTCCGCCCAGAGGGCCTTGCCGCTGCCGGGCATCGGATACTGCCCCCAGTCGACGGCCACCGCCGCCACGATCAGCAGGCCGCGCCCCGACGGCGCGTCGTCCGCCGGCCGGCTCGGGCGCAGGGGCGCCAGCGCCGGCCCGTCGTCCCACACGGTGAGGCGCAGCCGCGCTCGGACGGCGAACCACGCGACACGGAACGCGAGCGGCCCCCGGCCGTGTTGGACGGCGTTGGTGACCAGCTCGCTCACGACCAGCTCCGCGGGCTCGGCCAACCCCGGCAGGCCGTAGGCCCGCACGGCACTGACGACCGACGCCCGACAGAGCCGGGGCGCGCGGCTGTCGGGGTGGAGGTGGAGGCTGATCTCCCAGTCGTGGAGGCAGTCGTTCTGGACGAGCACGCGAACCCCTTTGACACGAAGGGTGGTTGACTGGGCACCAACCGTAGGCTCTTGGGGGACTATCGACTACCGCTCCTCGGGGCTAACGACCTTCACCACTGAGGGGAGATCGACCGTGCCGCCACGCAGCGCACCGACAGCTCGGCAACGTCGCCTTGGCGCTGAGCTGCGAAAACTACGGGACTCGGTCGGGCTGTCCAGCACCGAGGCAGCGCTTCGGCTGAAGATCACGCAGTCCCGACTCAGCGCCATTGAGGGCGGTCGCTATGGAGTGAGCGCGGAGCGCGTACGAGCGTTCGCGCGCCTCTACGACTGCCGTGACGCGGCTCTGGTCGACGCGCTGGCCGGCATGACGGCCCCTCGACGCCGCAACTGGTGGGAGGAATATCGGGAGCTTCTGCCCGCCGGCCTCTTGGACCTGGCGGAATTGGAGCACCACGCCCGTACGATTCGCACCGCACAGGTGACTCATCTGCCCGGGCTGCTCCAGACCGTGGACTACGCGCGCACGATCTTCCGACAGACCATCCCGGAGCTCCCACCTCCCATGGTGGAGTACCGAACCTCGCATCGGATCAAGCGGCAGCAGGTCTTCTGGGCGCATCCACCCAAGCCGTACAGCGCGACCATCCACGAGGCGGCCCTGCGGATGCGGTTCGGCGGGCGACAGATCACGCGAGAACAGTTGGCCCATATCGTGACGATGAGTGAACGGGACCACGTCACGGTCCGAGTGATTCCCTTCGAGGCGGGCAGCTTTCCGGGCGCCGGGCAGACGGTGCTCTACGCCGAGGGCACGGTTCCTCAGCTGGACACGGTTCAGTTGGACACCGAGCATGGATCGGAACAGCTGCATTCGAATGCGCAACTGGACAAGTACCGAACGTTCCTGGACCGCTTCGAGGCCATAGCGCTCACACCAAGCGCTTCCAGGGGCTTCATCAACCAGATCCTCAAAGCGCTGTAAGGAGTGGGCGTGGTTCGGAACCAGCAACCTGCCTGGCGTAAGTCGTCGTACAGCAGCGAGGGCAACAACTGCGTGGAGCTGGCAACGGTTCCCCCGGACGAGGCACTCCTCCTCCGCGAGTCCGACGAGCCGGGCACCGTCCTCCGTACCAACCCCGCGCGGCTGCGCGCGCTGCTCGGCCTCGTCCGGCAGGACAACCCGCACTGACGGCCCGTCGTTCCTCGCCTGGCCTGAATCCGCCCCGTCTCGGCTGCCCTTCTGTCACCCACGCGTGGCACAATCCGAGAAGGAGTGGTTTGAACGGCAGTTGGGCGGTGAGGTCGGATGCTCCTGGCAGCGGAACAAGATGACATCAACGAGATCATCGGCGGCATCGCCCCGAACTGGGGCCCGTTCGCGCAGGTCGGTGACCAGGCGCGGACGATGATTCAGGTGATCATGGCGCTGGCCATCCTGATCTGCATGGCGATCGCCATCTGGGGCGCGGCCAAGCAGCGGATCGGGTCGACGGCGCTGCGGGACAGCTTCAGCGCCGAGCAGGGCAAGGGGCTGATCGTCGCCGGGCTCACCGGGATCTTCATCATCGGTTCCCTCGGCACGCTGTTCACCATCATCTACGGGATGGCCATCTAGCGGATGCGCGGTCGCACGCGGGCTCGGGGGGTGGCGGCGGCGCTGGCCGTCGCGGCGCTGTGCGGGGGGTGCGCGTTCGGGCCCGCCGCCAACCGGGCCGAGCAGGTGGGGAGTTCCCGGGACCTCCCGGAGGAGTCACAGCCGCCGGACGGCGAGCTGCCGAGCCCCGGTGAGGAGCCGAGCACCGAGCCGCCCGTCGTGGTGGAGCCGGCGCCGGCCACCGGCACGGCGGAGATCGCCGGCACCGTGGCCGAGGGCCTGCCGGACGCCTGTTGCGCCGTCACCCTGCCGGACGGCGGGCTGCTGGTCGGCGAGGCGGAGAGCGGCACCATCCACCGGGTCGCGCCGGACGGCACGATCACGGAGGCCGGCGCGGCGCCCGGGGTGAGCGGCCTGCTCGGCATCGCCGTCGAGCCGGGCTTCACCGGCGAGGACGGCTGGGTCTACCTCGCGTACACCACCGAATCCGGCACCACCCGGGTGGCGCGCTACCCCTACGACGGCGACCGACTGGGCAGCGCCTCGCACCGGTTGCTGGAGGACATCCCGGGCGGCGGGGTGCTGGCCTTCGGCCCCGACGGGATGCTGTACGTCGGCACCTCGGACGACGGACAGCCGGCGCTGGCCAGCGATCCCGAGTCGCTGGGCGGCAAGATCCTCCGCGTCGAGCCGGACGGCGGCGTGCCGGTCGACAACCCCCGTCAGGGTTCCCCGGTCTACGCGTCCGGGCACGCCGACGTCGCCGGCCTGGCGTGGGACGCGGCCGGCCGGCTGTGGTCACTGGACGCGACGGCGGACGCCGGCGTCGAGCTGAACTCGATAGCGCCGGGCGGAGGTTACGAGGAGCGGGGCGGGCTCGCCCCCGTCCACGCCTGGCCGGCGGGCGAGGCGGCGCCGCGCGGGCTCGCGTTCAGCGACGGCTCGCTCTGGGCGCCGGACACCGCGCGGCCGCGCCTGTGGCGGATCCCGCTCAACGGCACGGAGCTGACGGCCGATCCGGCCCCGCTGCTCGCCGACGGTGAGCTGAGCGGCCCCCGGGCCGTCGTCCCCGCCGTGGGCGGGCCAGGGCTCGGCGTGCTGGACGGGGCGGGCGGAGCAGGCGGAGCGAGCGTGCTGCGGATCGACATAACCTGAGCCGGGACGACCCCGGAAGGAGCGGACGCGTGTCGAGGATCACCCTGGAAGAGGCCGAGAAGCTGGACTGGATCCAGGCCCCGGTGGAGGACGGCAGCGACGAGCACTGCTTCGAGGTGGCGGCCGGCGAAGGTGACCTGATCCACATCCGTCAGACCGACGATCCGGCCAAGATCGTCACCACGACGCGCGCCAAGTGGGAGGCGTTCGTCCTGGGCGTCCAGAACAACGAGTTCGACCACTTCGTCGAGGACGTACCACCGCCGGGCGCACAGCCGGCGGAGTGACTATCAGATCCATGTGTCGTTGACACGGCAGCGCCCTGTCGGAATCGACCATAGGAGCATGCCGATGCCAGCAACTATGTTGGAGGTTCCAGTGAGCGGCGTCACCGAAGAACGCGACCCCGGCCTGGAGCTGTACGAGCGCATGGAACCGATCGATGGCTTCACCATGGAATACCTTGGTGGAGCGCTGGTCATGATGGCCACACCCAACACCATCCACAACCGGATCGTGGACCTGATCCGAGAGTCCCTGCCACGATCGGAATTCCAGCCGTGGAATGACCAGGCTGTCGCCATCGCCGGCTCGAACGACCGTCCCGATCCGGACCTCACCGTCACCCACGCCGACCACGCCGACGACTACTTCAAGGCCATCCCCTCCGAGCTGGTGCTCTTCGTGCTGGAGGTCGTCTCCACCACAAGAGGAGCCAGGATCCGCGACTACCAGGAGAAGCCCCCGATCTACGCCCAGGGCGGCATCCCGGTCTACCTGTTGGTCGACCCCAACGACGGCACCTGGCTGCTGCACACCGAGCCGTCACCGGAGAAAGGCGAGTACCGCACGCTCCGCAAGGGTGACTTCGGGGATCCCGTGGAGCTGCCTGCCCCGCTGGACGGGATCGTCGTCCCCACCGACCGGTTCCGCCGGTATCCGTCGGATCTCTGAGCCCGCCCGCCCTACAGCCCCAACCCCCGCACCGCCAGGTCCGCCAGGGTGAAGGCGAAGAGCGAGATGCCGACGAAGCCGTTGACGGTGAAGAAGGCGCGGTTGAGGCGGGAGAGGTCGGTCGGCTTCACCAGCGAGTGTTCGTAGGCGAAGGCGCCGGCGACCACGGCCAGGCCGGTCCAGAAGAGCGGGCCGGCGTCGGTGCGGACGGCGTAGAGGGCGAGGAGCCCCAGGGTGAGCACGTGGCTGACGCGGGCGCCGTACAGCGAGCCGGCGACGCCGAAGCGCGCCGGTACGGAGCGGACGCCGTTCTCCCGGTCGGCTGCCACGTCCTGGCAGGCGTAGATCAGGTCGAAGCCGCCGATCCACAGGCCGACGGCCAGGCCGAGCACCACCGCGTCCCAGGACCAGGAGCCGGTGACGGCGAGCCAGCCGCCGACCGGGCCCGCGGCCTGGGCGAGGCCCAGGATGGCGTGCGGGAAGTCGGTGAACCGCTTGCCGTAGGGGTAGACGATCATCGGCACCACGGCGACCGGCGCCAGGGCCAGGCAGAGCGGGTTGAGCAGGGCGGCCGAGCCGAGGAAGACGGCGAGGGCGATCAGCGCGCCGGTCCACGCGGTGCGCACCGAGACGGCGCCGGTGACCAGCTCGCGGCGCGCGGTGCGCGGGTTGCGGGCGTCGATCTCGCGGTCGATGATCCGGTTGGCCGCCATCGCGAAGGTCCGCAGGCCGACCATGCAGACGGTGACCCACAGCAGGGTGTCCCACTCCACGGTCTCGTCGGGGCCGTCGAGCAGCATCGCGGTCAGCGTCGCGATGTACGCGAACGGCAGGGCGAAGACCGAGTGTTCGATCATCACCACGCGCAGGAACGCCCGCGCGCGGCCGGCGGCCGCCGGTTGGGGGGCGACGGCGGCGGTCACAGGCCGTACTCCTTCCAGCGGCTGGTGACGCGTTCGGCGACGGCCGGGTCGGAGCGGACCATCTCGGGCCAGCCGCCGTCCCTGGTGTAGCCCTCCTCGGGCCACTTGGCGGTGGCGTCGATGCCGGCCTTGCCGCCCCAGAACTGCTGGTAGGAGGCGTGGTCCAGGTGGTCGACGGGGCCTGAAGTCAGCAGCAGGTCGCGGGCGTAGTCCACGTTGCCCAGCGCCCGCCACGCCACCTCGTGCAGGTCGTGCACGTCACAGTCGGAGTCCACCACGATGATCAGCTTGGTGAGCGACATCATGTGCGCGCCCCACACCGCCGACATCACCTTCTGCGCGTGCTTCGGGTACTTCTTGTCGATCGAGATGATCGCGCAGTTGTGGAAGCCGCCGGCCTCCGGCAGGTGGTAGTCGACGATGTCCGGGATGATGATCTTGAGCAGCGGGAGGAAGAACCGCTCCGTCGCGCGGCCGAGCGGGCCGTCCTCGGTGGGCGGCCGGCCGACCACGATCGACTGGAAGACCGGGTCGCGGCGCATCGTCACGCACTCGACGTCGAGCGCGGGGAACGGCTCCTGCGGCGTGTAGAAGCCGGTGTGGTCGCCGAAGGGGCCCTCCGGCAGCATCCGGCCCGGCTCCAGCCAGCCCTCCACGACCACCTCGGCGCGGGCCGGCACCTGGAGCGGCACGGTGACGCAGTCGGTCAGCTCGACCCGCCTGCCCTGGAGGTAGCCGGCGAACAGGTACTCGTCGATGTCGGCGGGCAGCGGCGCCGAGGAGGCGTAGGTGACGGCCGGCGGGCAGCCGAAGGCGATGGCGACGGGCAGCCGCTCGCCGCGCCGGGCGGCGACCTGGTAGTGGTTGCGGCTGTCCTTGTGGATCTGCCAGTGCATGCCGATGGTGCGCCGGTCGTGGCGCTGGAGCCGGTAGAGGCCGAGGTTCCGGATCCCGGTCTCGGGGTGCTTGGTGTGGGTGAGGCCCAGGTTGAAGAACGAGCCGCCGTCCCCAGGCCAGGTGAAGAGCGCCGGCAGCTGGTCGAGGTTGACGTCGTCGCCCTTGAGGACGACCTCCTGCACCGGCGCGCTCTTCACCTTCTTCGGCGGCACGTGCGCGACCGAGGCGAGCTTGCCGAAGGCCTCGCGCACCCCGACGAAGCCGTGCGGCAGCTCCGGCTTGAGGAGGGCGCCGATCCGTTCGCCGATCTCCGCGAAGGAGTCGAGGCCGAGCGCCTTGAGCAGCCGCCGGTCGGTGCCGTACACGTTCATCGCGAGCGGGAGCTTCGAGCCCTTGACGTTCTCGAAGAGCAGGGCGGGCCCGCCGGCCTTGTTCACCCGGTCGGTGATCTCCCCCACTTCGAGGTGCGGGTCGACCTCGGCCTTGACCCGCTTGAGGTCCCCGTCCTTTTCGAGGGCCTTCAGCAGGCCGCGGAGGTCGTCGAATGCCATGCCGCTCAGTATTGCCGACGCATTACCCTGGCCTTAGTCAGGGGCCCGTGATCCGGGCCCGGCCCGTTCCGTCCAGGGGGACTACCATGCTGAGGGTGCTGCTGTTTCTGGTGCCGCTGGCGTTGACCATCTACGCCCTGGTGGACTGCATCAGCTCCAAGGACGAGGACGTCAGGCATCTGCCGAAGCTGGTCTGGATCCTGCTGATCGTGATCGCCTGGGTCATCGGGCCGATCACGTGGATCCTGATCGGCCGCAAGCGCGGCGCGGCGGCCGGCGGCCGGCGTGGCGGCGGCACCACCTGGGTCGCCCCGGACGACAACCCGGAGTTCCTGCGTTCGCTGGGCGACGAGCGGCGCCGCGAGGACAACGAGAAGGACCGCGAGCTGCTGGAGAGCTGGGAAGAGGACCTGCGCCGCCGCGAGCAGGAGCTGCGGCAGAAGGACGGCGACGACGAGAACCCGCCGTCCGGCGGCCCCAAGGACCGCTGAGCCCACCCGACATGACGAACGGCCCCCGCCGGCATCGGCGGGGGCCGTTCGTCACGTCTGGAGTGGGCGGCTCAGACGCCGCCGTAGCCGTGCAGACTGTCGAAGAAGATGTTGACGCCGTAGTAGTTGATCAGGAAGCAGACCAGGCCCGCGATGCACAGGTAGGCGGTCCTGCGGCCCTTCCAGCCGGCCGTGGAGCGGGCGTGCAGGTAGATGGCGTACACGAGCCAGGTGATGAACGCCCAGGTCTCCTTCGGGTCCCAGCCCCAGTAGCGGCCCCACGCGTTCTCGGCCCAGATGGCGCCGGCCACGATGGTGAAGGTCCAGAACGGGAAGACCGCCGCGTTGATCCGGTAGGAGAAGCGGTCCAGCGTGGTGGAGGACGGCAGCCGCTCCAGCACCGAGGTGGCGAGGCGGCCCGGCTGCCCGCCGGCGAGGAGCTTGGCCTCGTAGCGGTCGCGGAACAGGAAGAGCACGGACGCCACCGCGCCGACGTACATCAGCGCGCCGCAGATGACCGCCAGCGGCACGTGGATCCACATCCAGATCGAGTCGAGCGCCGGCACCAGCTGCGTCGAGTCGTTGTAGAGCACGGTCACCGCGAGGCCGAGGTCGAGCAGCACGGTGGTGACCAGCGGCAGGCCGAGCCAGCGGATGTTCTTGCCGAAGACCAGGAAGCCCAGGTAGCTGGCGACCACGACCATCGAGAAGGCGGTGGAGAACTCGTACATGTTGCCCCACGGCCCACGCCCCACGGCGATGGTGCGGGCGACGACGCCACCGAGGTGCAGCAGGAACGCGAGCGTGGTGAGCGAGACCGCGATCCGCCCGAACGTGTCACCGCGCTCGTCGTCGCCGGCGGCGCCCGGGCCGTCCGGGACGGCGTCGCGCTCGGGCGAGGAGGAGCGGGTGACGACCGTGGGCCGGTCCAGGACGGAGGTGGTGCCGCCCTTGCGGACCGTGACGGCGGGCCGCTGGGCCGGCACCGGGGCCCCCTCGGCGGCCTCGTCGCCGGCGAGCGCGGCGGCCGTCCGGGCCACCCTGCTGCGGCTGCCGAAGATCCACTCGGCGGTGTAGGCGACGAACGTCAGCGCGTAGACGGCCATCGCCGTGTAGATCAGCAGGTTGCTGAAATCGGCCAGGCCCTCGTCTGCGGCGAGCGTCATGAGCGTGCTCCTTCGGCAGCGGACTCTTCAGCGGATGGGTCAGGGCTATCAGACCCGGGGCCCTCTTCGGGCTCGGCGGGCAGCATCGGCGCCGCCGGCTCCAGGGCCGCGGCGAGGGAGGCCAGCTCCTCGGGGATCCGGCCCGACTCGGTGCGGCCGAGGGAGGCCATCTCGACGACGGTGTGGCCGTCCTCGTGACGGTAGGCGCGCACCCAGACCCGGCGGCGCTGGAGCATCAGCGAGGCGGCGAGCCCCGCGATGGCGGCGAGCGAGCCGCCGAGCGCCCAGCCGTTCCCGGCGCGGGTGGAGATCTGGAAGGTGGCCCACCGCTCGAAGCCCTGGAACTCCAGGGTGCCCCCGTCGTCGGGCAGTTCGACGGACTCGCCGGGCCGCAGGTCGAACCGGAAGACGTCGCCGGTCTCCGCGTCGACCATCTGCTCCATGTCGGTGGTGTCGAGCTGGTAGACGTTCTGCGGCAGCCCCGAGTCGATGCCCAGGTCGCCGCGGTAGCCGGTGAGGGTGAGCACCGGGTCGTCCGGGTCGGGGAAGGTCGAGTGCGGGCCGCGGACCTCGTCGATGTTGTAGGTGGGGCTGAAGAAGCCCTGGAAGCCCAGCTGGGTCGGCTGGCCGTCGGGACCCACGTAGTCGGTGACCTTGATGACGCCGACGGAGGTGAGCGCCTGGTCCTGCGGGATGAACGGCACCGGGCCGCTGAACGCCGTGTTGCCCTCGCCGTCGGTGACCCGCACGACCGGCGCGAAGCCGTGGCCGAGCAGCCGCACCCGCTCGTCGCCGATGCCGAGCGGCTCGTTGACCTGGATGGTGGTGGAGCGCTCGGTGCCGTCCTCGGTGCGGTAGGTGACGTCGGCGTCGAAGCGGGACGGGGTGCCGAGGTCGGGTCCCGAACGGGTGAACTCGGCGTGGAACTCGTCCAGCGTGAAGCTGAAGTTCCCCAGGTTGTCGGTGTCGTAGAACGGGCCGGAGGAGAAGTCGTCGTACTGGGTGAGGTTGTTGGTGAAGTCGTAGCCCTCGACGACCAGCTTGCCGCCCTCGGCGTAGTAGAGGCGGCCGGCGGCGAAGGCGATCAGCAGCACGACGAGCGAGAGGTGGAAGACCAGGTTGCCGACCTCCCGCAGATAGCCCTTCTCGGCCGCCACGTGGGCCCGGCCCGGCTGGTCGTCCTCGCGCCGGTCGACGCGGAAGCGGCGGCGCCGCAGCTGCCGGTGCGCCGCGTCCAGCACGTCGGCCGGCTCGGTCCCGGTGCGCCAGGTGGTGTACGCCGGCATCCGGTCGAGCCGGCGCGGGGCGCGCGGCGGGCGGCCGCGCAGCTGGCCGACGAACTGCCAGGAGCGCGGGATGATGCAGCCGACCAGCGAGACGAACAGCAGCAGGTAGATCGCCGAGAACCAGACCGAGGAGTAGACGTCGAAGAGCTGGAGCCGGTCGTAGAACGACGAGAGCCCCGGGTTGCGCTCCTGGAAGTCCTGCACGGTGGTCGGGCTGGCGTTGTTCTGCGGGATCATCGAGCCGGGGATCGCGGCGAGCGCCAGCAGGAACAGCAGGATCAGCGCGACCCGCATGGACGTCAGCTGGCGCCAGAACCACCGGGCCCAGCCGAGCAGTTCCCGCCCGAGCCAGGCGAGCTGGCCGCGCGCGCCCGGCTCGCGGACGCCGCCGAACGAGCCGGCGACGGCGGTGGCGACCTCCGGCTCCTCGACGGGCGCGGTGGAGAGCCCGCCGGTGGCGGCGGCCTCGTCGGCCCTCTCGTCGGCCGTCTCGTTGGCTGTCTCTTTGGCCATGGGGTGTCAGATCCAAACCTCGAAGTCGGCGGACCAGACCTGCATCTCGTAGATCATGCGGTCCCAGACGCCGGTGAACAGCAGCACGCCGGTGACGATGAGCATGGCCCCGCCGAGCCGCATCACCCAGGCGTAGTGGCGCTTGACCCAGCCGAACGCGCCGAGCGCCCGCCGGAAGGCGAGCGCGGCGACGATGAACGGCAGGCCGAGGCCGAGACAGTAGGCGAAGGTCAGCAGCGCGCCCCGGGCCGCGGTGGCCTGGCCCATCGCGAGGGTCTGCACGGCGGCCAGCGTGGGGCCGAGGCAGGGCGTCCAGCCGATGCCGAAGACCACGCCGAGCAGCGGCGCGCCGGCGAGGCCGACGCCCGGCCTGGTGTGCAGCCGGAACTCGCGCTGGGTGAGTCGGGGCATGAAGCCGAGGAAGACGAGGCCGAACAGCACGATCAGCGCCCCGAAGACCTTGTTCAGGACCTCGCGGTGGGTGATCAGGTTGGCCCCGACGCTGCCGAAGAGCGCGCCGCCGGAGACGAAGACGGCGGCGAAGCCGAGGACGAAGAGCAGCGCGCCGAGGAACATCCGGCCGCGCCGCGCGTCCTTGAGGTCGGCGCCGCCGACCCCGGTGACGTAGGAGAGGTAGCCGGGCACCAGGGGCAGCACGCAGGGCGAGAAGAACGACACAAGACCGCCGAACACCGCCACCGGCAGGGCCAGCAGCAGCGCGCCGCTCAGTACCGTCTCGTTTGCGTTCATGTGCTGGTCACTCGGCTCACTCTTCGGCGATCACGGGTTCGAGCGCCGCGAGCAGCTGGTCCTTGCTGAGGGCGGTGAGCGCCCGGGCGGCGATCCGGCCCTCCCGGTCGATGATCAACGTGCTGGGGATGAACTGCGGGTTCAGCGTGCCGTTGGGGAACTCGCCGATCAGCCGGCCGTTGGGGTCGTAGAAGCTGGGGTAGTCGACCTCGTACCTGCGCTCGAAGGCCAGCGCGTTGTCCGTGGTGAGGTCCCGGGTGTTGAGGCCGAGGAACGCCACCCCCTGGTCGGCGGTCTCCTCGGCGGCGGCGACCAGGTGCGGGGCCTCGGCCCGGCACGGCGCGCACCAGGAGCCCCACACGTTGAGCACCACGACCTGGCCGCGGTAGTCGGCCAGGCGCAGCTCCTCGCCCTCCAGGTTCTCCCCGACCAGGTCGGGCGCCTGGTCCCGCTCGGCGACCGCGACCTGGGTGATCTCCCCGGTGCCCTCGACGTAGTTGGTACCGTCCCCAGAGGTGGAGCCGCCGTTGTCCTCGCCGCCGCAGGCGCCGAGGAGCAGCGCCCCGGCGAGCGCGGCCGCGGCCCCTCTGGCGACCCTGCCGAAAGCCCGGTTCTGGATCATGTGAAAAGTTTCCCATGCGCCATTTGAGGATCTTCGCCGCCCCCCGCCAAGCGGCTGGCCGCCGCGCGACGGCTCCGGCTACGCGCCGAAGCCGGGGGACTTGCCCTTCTCCGGCCGGGCGCCGGCCCGCAGGTGGGCGGGGAGCAGGTCGCGGGCCGGCTCGGTGTAGGTGACGGCGACGATCTCGTCACCCCGGTAGGTGAAGCTGGTCAGCGAGGCGAGCGTGCACTGCCGGCTGCGCGGGTCGTGCCACAGCCTGCGGCGCTCGACGTAGCTGCGCAGGATCCAGATCGGCAGCTGGTGGCTGACGACGACCGCCTCGTGGCCGCGGGCCGCGTCGCGCGCCGCGTCGATCGCGCCCTTCATCCGCACGACCTGGTCGACGTACGGCTCGCCCCAGGAGGGCCGGAAGGGGTTGCGCAGGTGCCGCCAGTTGCCCGGCCGGCGCAGCGCGCCGTCGCCGACGCCGAAGGTGCGACCCTGGAAGACGTTGGCCGCCTCGATCAGCCGGCTGTCGGTGGCCACGTCGACGCCGTGCGCCTTGGCGATGGGGGCGGCGGTCTCCTGGGCGCGCTCCAGCGGCGAGGCGACGACGTGGACGACGTCGTTGCCGCCGAGGTGCGCGGCGACCCGCTCGGCCATCTCGCGGCCGAGCGGCGAGAGATGGAAGTCCGGCAGCCGCCCGTAGAGCACGCCGGTGGGGTTGTCCACCTCGCCGTGCCGCATCACGTGGACGACGGTCCGCTCGCTGCTGTCACTCATCGCTCTCTCTTCGCTTCCGACCTACTCGGTGGTCTTGTCGGGGCCCGCGCCCGGTGCCGCCGGCGGGCCGCTAGGCCGTCGTCGCCCGGGCCGCCGCGGCGGCCCGGGCCGCCTCCGGCAGCGCGGCGGCGATCCGCTCCAGGGCGCGCTCGTCGTGCGCGGTGGACACGAACCACGCCTCGAACGCGGAGGGCGGCAGGTAGACGCCGCGCTCCAGCATGGCGTGGAAGAAGGCGGTGTAGCGGAAGGTGTCCTGCCGCTTGGCGCCGGCGAAGTCGGTGACCTCGTCGGCCGTGAAGAAGATCGAGAACATGTTGCCGGCGGCCGAGACGGTGTGCGCCACGCCCTCCTTGGCCAGCGCCTCGCTGGCCAGGCCGCGCAGTTCGGCCGAGGTGGCGTCGAGCCTGGCGTAGGCGGCGTCGTCGAGCAGCCGCAGCTGGGCGAGGCCGGCGGCGGTGGCCACCGGATTGCCCGAGAGCGTGCCGGCCTGGTAGACGGGCCCGGCGGGGGCGAGCCGGTCCATCACGTCGGCCCGGCCGCCGAAGGCCGCGGCCGGGAAGCCGCCGCCCATCACCTTGCCGAAGGTGATCAGGTCGGGCACCACGCCCTCGACGCCGAACCAGCCGGCGCCGCTGATCCGGAACCCGGTCATGACCTCGTCGGAGATCAGCAGCGCGCCGTGCTGGGCGCACAGGTCCTTCAGCCCCTGGTTGAAGCCGGGGCGGGGCGGCACGACGCCCATGTTGCCGGGCACGGCCTCGGTGATGACGCAGGCGATCTCGCCGGGGTTGGCCTCGAACGCGGCACGCACCGCGGCCAGGTCGTTGTAGGGCAGGACCACGGTCTCGCCGGCCTGGGCGCCGGTGACGCCCGGGGTGTCGGGCAGCCCGAAGGTGGCGACGCCGGAGCCGGCGGCGGCCAACAGGGCGTCCACGTGGCCGTGGTAGCAGCCGGCGAACTTGATCACCTTGGCGCGCCCGGTGAAGCCGCGGGCCAGCCGGATCGCGGACATCGTCGCCTCGGTGCCGGAGGAGACGAGACGCACCCGCTCCACGGGCGCCACCCGGGAGACGATCTCCTCGGCCAGCTCGACCTCGCCCGGCGTGGGCGTGCCGAAGGAGGTGCCGCGCTCGACGGCGGCCCGCACGGCCTCGAGCACCGCCGGGTGGGAGTGGCCGAGGATCATCGGCCCCCAGGAGCAGACGAGGTCGACGTACTCCCGGCCGTCGGCGTCGGTGAGGTACGGACCGGCGCCCGACACCATGAAGCGGGGGGTGCCGCCGACGGCTCCGAAGGCGCGCACGGGCGAGTTCACGCCGCCGGGGGTCACCGCCGCCGCACGAGTGAACAGCGTCTGGGAGACTGGCGCCACCGATTGCGCGGATTCCGCTGAATAGGATGAGGTCACGCGATCCATGGTGTACATGGTGACAGAGCCCTTTCAGCTCGGTGTCGGGGCGTTTCACCGACGTCTGACGGGGGAGGTCTCTGAAACGATGATCGGGTTGCGCGGCGGGGGTCGCGATAAGTGCAGGTGGTGACATGCAGCGCGGTGGCGGAGTGGGCGAGGGAACCGGGGATCTGGGGCCGGAGGCCGCAGGTCCGCGTGCCCGCGCCCGGCGCGGGCGTCACCGCCGCGATCTGGAGGGCGGGGCCGGCGCCGACTTCGAACTCGGCGGCCGGGGCAACCGGATGGCCGTAACCTACAAGTACTTCGGCGCCCCCGACGGCGCCACGGCGGCCCGGGTGCCGCTGTCGATGCGGCCCGAGGAGCTCGGCGGGGACGAGCTCGGGCAGGGCATGTTCACCAGGATCAAGCCGGAGACGATGGCCGCCATGGTCCTCACCGGCATCGAGGGCATACCCCTGCACCGGGTGCCACCGCTCGAACTGGTGGTCCTCCACCCCGACTACGCGGTGGTCAAGCTGCCCACGACCGTGGTCGACCCGCTGCGCGGCGTCGGCGACGAGACGGTGGGCGCCGCCGCGTTCATCTGGTCCACCGTGCCCGACCGCAGCGGGCCGAGCGACGCCTTCGGCGTCTACCGGCTGCTCAGCGAGTGGCAGGACTTCTCCCGCCGGCTCCACGAGGCGGGCCACCAGCCGTACTGCCTGGTCTGGCCGTAGGCCGGGTCCCGGGCCCGGGGCCTCAGCCGAGGGTGCGGGCGAACAGGTCGAGCAGCGCCCTCCAGTGGCGCTCCCCCGCCTCCGCGTCATACGCGGTGGTGTCCGCCTGGGTGAATCCGTGGTGCGCGCCGGCGTAGACCTCGGCGCGGTGGCGCACGCCCGCGGCGGTGAGCGCCTGGTCGAGGCGGTCGATCATCTCCGGGGGGTTGGTCGCGTCCTGGTCGGCGTGGCCGAAGTAGAGCTCGGCGGTGATCCGGTCCGCCAGCAGGTGGGGGCTGTCCGGGGCCTCGGTCGCCAGGTACGCGCCGTGGAAGCCGGCCGCGGCGGCGACCCGGTCCGGGTGGCTGCCCGCGGTGCGCAGGGCGAGCCCCGCGCCCATGCAGTAGCCGACGACGCCCGCGGGTCCCTCGGTGGTCAGCGGTGAGCCGGCCAGCCAGTCCAGGTAGGCGCCGGCGTCCCGCACGGCGGCCTCGGGGGTCAGGGTCCGCGCGGCCGGGCCGATGGCCTCCAGGATCCCGGGGCGCGCGGCCGGGTCGATGAACTCGGGCAGTTCGACGACCGGTGCCCGCCCGGCGCGGTGGAAGACGTTGGGCACCAGCACGACGTACCCGGCGGCGGCGAGCCGGTCGGCCATCGCGCTCAGGTGCGGCCGCAGCCCGAAGGCGTCCATGTAGAGGAGCACGGCGGGGTGCCGGGCGTCGTCGTCGGGGTGGGCGAGATAGGCGTCGGCCGTGCCGTCGGGGGTGGGCACGTCGACGGACGTGCCGCGCACGGTGGTGGTCATGGGCTCTGGCCTCCTGAGCGTCGCGTGACGGGATTCACAGGTGACCCGCCCACCAGAGGAACTTGCCTGAGTCAAACAACAGGATTATGGTTGCGTAAGTTAAGTAATCCTTGAGGTGGCCCTGCCCCTCGACCACGCCCCCGACGGAGGCCCCCTCCCATGTCCCACTCCCCCGCCCCAGCCACCGGAGCAGGAGCCTCCGCACGGCCGAGGTCGTCGAACGCCGTCGTGGCGGTCCTGGCCCTCGCCGGGATCGTGGTGTCCACGATGCAGACCCTGGTCATCCCGATCGTCCCCGAGCTCCCCCGGCTGCTCGACGCCTCGGCCTCCGACGCCGCCTGGGCGGTCACCGCCACCCTCCTCGCCGCCGCCGTCGCCACCCCGGTGGTCGGCCGGCTCGGCGACATGTACGGCAAGCGCAGGATGCTGCTCACCAGCCTCGTCCTGCTGGTGGCCGGCTCGGTCGTCTGCGCCCTCAGCGACTCCCTGGTGCCGATGATCGCCGGCCGCGTCCTGCAGGGCCTCGCGGCCGCCGTCGTCCCGCTCGGCATCAGCGTCATGCGGGACGAGCTCCCCGGCGACCGGCTCGCCGGCGCCACCGCGCTGATGAGCGCCTCGCTCGGCGTCGGCGGCGCCCTCGGCCTGCCCGCCGCCGCCTTCATCGCCGACAACTTCGACTGGCACGTCCTCTTCTGGACCTCGGCCGCGCTCGGCGCCGTCGCCCTCGTGCTCGTCCCGCTGATCGTGCCCGCCTCACCGGCCCGCACCGGCGGCCGGTTCGACCTGGTCGGCTCCCTGGGCCTGTCGGCCGCGCTCGTCTCGCTGCTGCTCGCCGTCTCCAAGGGCGCCGACTGGGGCTGGACCAGCGCCACCACCCTCGGCCTCGGCGCGACGGCCGTCGTCCTCCTGCTGGCCTGGGGCTGGTGGGAGCTGCGGACCGAGCAGCCGCTGGTCGACCTGCGCGCCACCGCGCGCCGCCAGGTGCTGTTCACCAACCTCGCCTCGGTCGCCTTCGGCTTCTCGATGTTCGCCATGTCCCTGGTGCTGCCGCAGCTCATCCAGCTGCCCGAGGAGACCGGCTACGGCCTCGGCCGCTCGATGCTGACCGTCGGCCTGGTCATGGCCCCGCAGGGCCTGGTGATGATGGCCATGGCGCCGCTGTCCGCCGCCATCTCCAAGGCCAGGGGCCCGAAGGTGACCCTGATGGTCGGCGCGGTGATCGTCGCCGCCGGCTACGGCCTGAACATCCTGCTGATGTCCGAGATCTGGCACCTCGTGCTGGCCTCCTGCGTCATCGGCGCCGGCGTCGGCTTCGCCTACGGCGCGATGCCCGCGCTGATCATGAGCGCCGTGCCGGCCTCCGAGACGGCCGCCGCCAACAGCCTCAACACGCTGATGCGGTCCATCGGCACCTCGGTCGCCAGCGCGGTCGCCGGCGTCATCCTGGCGCAGCTGACCACCAGCTTCGGCGGCTTCCCGCTGCCGTCCGAGAACGGCTTCCGGGTCGTCATGGGCATCGGCGCGGGCGCGGCACTGCTGGCCTTCGCCCTCGCCGGCTTCCTCCCCCGCCGTAGCGCTGGCGCTTCGGCCGCGGCCACCACACGGACGCCCGAGCCGTCGCCCGAGCTCACCACCGGGTGAGCCTGGCGCAGGCGCCGAACCAAGCCGGACGGCCGTGCCTCATCCACATCCGTGGGTGCGGCACGGCCGTCCGGAACCCTGGCGCCCCCGCGCGCGTCAGGTAGACGAGACCGTTCGGAAGGCGGCGGGCCCGCGGCCAGCGACTGGCTCACCTGGCCTTTCACGCCACCCATGGGGTAGACATGTTCCCCCCGCCGGTCCACGCGAGGTTGACCGGCCGGATGGTGGCCGGTTCGGCAGAGGGAGGGCGACCCGGTGCAGCGCGCCGCGACAATCCGCACCGCGAAGATCAGGCGAGCCGTCGCCGCCACGCTGGCGGCCGTGGCCGTCCTCGGCATCGCCGGCGCGTGCGAGGCCGGCCTCGGCACGGACGACGCCTCGGGCCCCGGCGACGCCGCCGGCACCGTCGGCGCGCGGCAGCCGCAGCCCGGCCGGTTCTCCGTGCTGCCCGAGCCCTGCGGCTCGGTGCCCGTCGAGACCCTGCGCGAGCTGCTGCCCGAGGCCGACGACGAGGTCTACGCCGGCCAGCCCCAGCCCACCTTCGACACCGGGCGCCGGGTCGGCTGCGTCTGGCACCACGCGACCGCGAACGATTCGCAACGACTCGACGT
This sequence comes from Streptomyces millisiae, assembly GCF_031845425.1. Classification (NCBI taxonomy): domain Bacteria; kingdom Bacillati; phylum Actinomycetota; class Actinomycetes; order Kitasatosporales; family Streptomycetaceae; genus Streptomyces; species Streptomyces millisiae. The sequence goes on along the minus strand of NZ_JAVREM010000034.1, from coordinate 12,217 downwards.
GGACTTCCGGCGCATCGTCTCCTACACCCCGGACATCAGCGACGACGACCAGGCGGAGATCGACTTCGAGGCCCACGCGGCCGACGCCGGCGTCTCCGTGACCAGCCCACAGTCCCCCGCCGACCCCCTCGCGGCCCGGCTGCTCGATGGCATTGGTCACGTCGCGTTCATCGATTCCACGCTGACCAGCGACAACGCACAGGACCGCCGGGATGTGGAGGTGGCGTTTCGGACCGCGAACGTTATCGTCACCGTGAACTACACCGTGTCGACCACCGGCGCGGGCGGCGCGCCCGACAACGCGCTGCTCCAGCAGCAGGCGCAGGGCGTGGCCCAGCGGCTCGCGGGTGGTTTCGACGGCTGAGCGCGTTTCGGGCGCGCCACGGGCGCCTCGGCGTACCGTGTGCTCGCAACGGCTCGGCCGAGACAACTGGAGCGAAGTAACCATGGACCGTACCGCCTCGCGACGACCCGCCTCGCGACTCGCCGTTCGCGCGCTGGCGCTGGCCGCACTGCCTGTGCTGCTGGTCACCGGTTGTTCCTCGTCGTCCGACTCCTCCGACGACGCCACGCAGGACAACGAGCCGCAGAGCGTCGCCCCCACCCCCGAGCCGGTCCGCTTCGAGGGCCTGCCCGAGCCGTGCGAGACGATCAGCCAGGACACCATCGGCGAGGTGGTCCCCCAGGCCGACCCCGAGGCCGGCGAGACCCTCAGCTCCTCCGACACCGCCACCTCGGCCGCCTGCCTGTGGAGCGGCCTCGACGACTTCCAGTTCCGCTCCCTGACGGTCGCGCTGCGCCGCTTCGACTCCGACCTCTCCCTCGGCAGCGGCGACGAGCGCGCCACCGAGTACCTCCAGCAGATGGTCGACGAGGTCACCGGCGACGACGCCAACCGCGACGTCGAGTCCGCCGAACTGGCCGAGACGGGCGACGCCGCCACCTCCGTCGCCTACTCCGTCACCAAGACCGGCGACGGCGAGGACGACGAGCAGGACTACCGCCAGCAGCGGGTCGTCTCCCGCGTCGGCAACGTGGTCCTCACCCTCGACTACTCGGGCGCCGGCTTCGAGGGCGACGACATGCCGTCCGCCGACTCGGTCCGGGAGGCCGCCGAGACCGCGGCCCGCGAGGCCGCGGCCGCCGTCGACGCCTCGGCGGACGCCACCGGCGGCGAGGCCGAGGAGGACGCGCCGGCCGAGGACGCCCCGGCCGACGAGTGACCTTCGGACGCCAACCGCCCTACAACCCCTGATCGAACACGTGACTTGACGCGTGTGCGAGTCTGTCCCCTGACCTTGTCATGACCGGGGGAGGGTTCTCGCGTGGCCGCGATCAAGCTGACACGCCCGCACCGCATACTGGTCGGCATCATCCTGGCCGGGGCCGTGCTCATCGCGGCCATCGGCTTCGTCGGCTCGTACACAGCGGTGAAGGAGCTGGCCGAGGAGAAGGGCTTCGGCGCCTTCTCCCCCTTCTTCCCGATCGGCGTGGACGCCGGCATCGTGGTGCTGCTCGCCCTCGACCTGCTGCTGACCTGGCTGCGCATCCCCTTCCCGCTGCTGCGGCAGACCGCCTGGCTGCTGACGGCCGCCACGATCGCCTTCAACGCCGCCTCGGCCTGGGGCGACCCGCTCGCCGTCGGCATGCACGGCATCATCCCGGTGCTGTTCATCATCACGATCGAGGCCGCGCGCCACGCGATCGGCCGGGTGGCCGACATCACCGCCGACAAGCACATGGAAGGGGTGCGGATGTGGCGGTGGGTGCTGTCACCCATCCCCACCTTCCGGCTGTGGCGGCGGATGAAGCTGTGGGAGCTGCGGTCGTACGAGGAGGTCATCGCCATGGAGCGGGACCGCCTCGTCTACCAGACGCGACTGCGCGCCGACTACGGGCGCGCCTGGCGGCGCAGGGCGCCGGTCGAGGCGCTGATGCCGCTGAAGCTGGCGCGGTACGGGGTCCCTTTGCAGGGGGCCGAGCCGGCGTTCGCGCCGCCCGGCCCGGCGGCGCTGCCGGTCGCCGGCGGCGGCGTGGCGGCGGTCAACGGTGGGTGGCCCGCCGGCCCGGCGACCCCGGCCGGCAACGGACAACCGACCGGTGTGAACGGCGCGCACGGCCCGCGAGCCGGCCTGCCGCCCACCGGCACGGCGGGGCCGGCCACCGCGAACGGCGGCCCCGCCGGCAACGGACGGCCCGAGGGTGCCAACGGCGCGTGGGCCGGACAGCCACCCACCGGCACAGCCGGGCGGGCCACCGTGAACGCCGACCCAGCCGGCAACGGCCAGCCGGACGCCGCCAACGGCCCGTGGGCCGGACAGCCGGTCAGTGCCGGTCCGGCCGGCAACGGACAACCCGAGGGTGCCAACGGCGCGTGGGGCGGGCAGCCGCCCAACATCGGCGCCGACGCCGCCCCCCTCGACGACGGACGACCCGCCGGCCGGAACGACGCACGGATCGGACAGCCAGCCGGTGCCCCGGGCGCCCCCGCCGCCACGGCGGCGAACGCCGGCCCGCGGGACCGGTTCGCGGAGGAGGAGGCCTGGTGGGTGGCCAACCAGCCGACCCCCGACGTCGAGGCCGAGGTCGAGATCGACGTCGAGCCGTCGTCCGGGGTGTCGGTGCCGGTCGGGGCCGGTGACCGTCGCCGTCCGCTCGGCGGCTCGACGGTCCCCGAGGAGCCGGCGCCCTCGCCCGCCGACGATCCCGAGGGCGCGGCGCGCAGCGAGACCTTCTACGCCGCCTACCGCCTGTACGTCCAGGAGCAGGGCGTGTTCCCCAACGCCCGCCAGCTCTCCAGGTTCCTGCACGAGCGCCAGGGCATCACGGACGCGGACGGCGCGCTGCTCAGCGAGCCCTACCTCCGCGAGTTCACCCGCGGCTTCCGGGAGCGCTACGGCGCCGAGATGGGCACCGGGGTCTGAGCGGTCAGGCGCGGTCGTCCGGCAGCCGGATCACCGCCGTGCCGCCGGTCAGGTCGACCCGGGAGCGGGGCGGCGTGGCGTCGCCCTCCTCGTCCCGCAGCAGGGTCATCACCTCGCGCTGCGCGAGCTCGTGGTCCTTGCCCGGCAGCAGGCTGGCGTGCAGCATCTCGAAGCCGGTCGCCGAGACCCGGCCGCGCGACCTGCCGAACCGCACCAGCACGAAGCGGTCGACGAAGGCCAGGGCGATCAGCCCGATCACCAGCCCGGGCAGCGTCATGAAGAGCACGAACTCCACTACGACTCCTTCTTCTTCGCCCCGCACCGCCCAGTATCCGGCATCTGGCAAGCCCTCGGCGAGCATTCGCACTAGTTCAAAGAGAGGTTGCATCTAGGGCAGTACCGGGTTAGCGTCACCGCCATGCCCGCCATGACGCCGCGCCCCACCGTCCTCACCGGCAAGCACGTCCGCCTGGAGCCGCTCGCCCCCGACCACCTGGACGACCTCTTCGCGGCCGGCGGCTGCGCCGAGGAGGTCTGGCGCTGGGTGCCGAGGCCGGCCCCCCGCACCCGCGAGGAGCTCGGTCGGACGCTCGCCGACCTGCTGGCGGAGGGCGAGCGCGGCCTGCGGGTGCCGTTCGCCGTCGTCCACAGGACCGACGGCCGGGCGGTCGGCTGGACCGCGTTCATGGACGTCGACGCCGACAACGAGCGGCTGGAGATCGGCTACACCTGGTACGGCCCGAGCTACTGGCGCACCGCCGTCAACACCGAGACCAAGCTGCTGCTGCTCAGCCACGCCTTCGACGAACTCGGCATGGGTCGGGTGCAGTTGAAGACCGACCACCTCAACCACCGCTCGCAGGCGGCGATAGCGCGGCTCGGCGCGCGCCGGGAGGGCGTGCTGCGGCGGCACGTCCAGCGGCCGGACGGGAGTTGGCGGGACACCGTGTACTTCTCGATCATCGCCGAGGAGTGGCCGGAGGCCCGGGCCCGCCTCACCGCCCGTCTGGACCGCTGAACCCCGCGTGTCCGTCGCCCGTCAGCCGCCCAGCAGCGCCCGCACCCGGTCGGCGCCGACCGCGAGGAGCAGCGTGGGGAGCCGCGGCCCGGTGTCGCCGCCCACCAGCAGGCGGTAGACGAGGACGAAGAACTCCCGCTGGGCCACCTTGAGTTCGGGCGTCGGCTTCGCGTCGGCCGGCAGCCCCGCCTGGAGCTTCGGGACGCCGTAGACCAGCGTCGTCAGGCCGTCCAGCGACCAGTGGTCGGCCAGGCCGTCCCGCAATAGGGCGAGCGACTCGCGCTGCCGCTCGTCGAGCGAGGCCAGCAGCTCGGTGTCCGGCTCGGTGCGGACCCGGGTGCGGGACTCCGCCGGCATCTGGGTGGCCACCCAGCTGGCCGCCTTGTCGAGGCGGGGCCGGGTCTCGTCGAGCGAGCGGACCGGCTGGTCCGGGTCGAGGTCGGTCAGGATGCGGAGCGTCTGCTCCTCGTCCCCGGTGGTGATGTCCAGGACCGAGGTCAGCGTGCGGTACGGGAGCGGGCGCGGCGTGGCCGGCAGCGCGCCGGTGGCCGTGGTGGTGGCGCGCAGGTAGGCCGCGGCGTCCGCCGGCTGGGCGGCGCCGGAGGCGACCTTGCGGGCCAGCGCGTCCCACTCGTCGTAGGTGCGCAGAATCTCCGCGTCGAAGGCGATCTTGAACGACTGGTTGGGCTTGCGCCGCGCGTACAGCCAGCGCAGCAGCGGTGCCTCCATGATCTCCAGCGCGTCGGCCGCGATCGGCACGCCGCCGCGCGAGCTGGACATCTTCGACATGCCGGTGATGCCGACGAAGGCGTACATCGGGCCGATCGGCTGGACGCCGCCGAAGATCTCCTTCACCAGCTGCCCGCCGACCACCCACGAGGATCCCGGCGAGTGGTGGTCCACGCCGGACGGCTCGAAGATCACGCCCTCGTAGGCCCACCGCATCGGCCAGTCGACCTTCCACACCAGCTTGCCGCGCCGGTGCTCGGTCAGCTTCACGGTCTCGGCGTGGCCGCACTCGCAGGTGTAGGCGAGCTCGGTGGTCTCGTCGTCGTACGCCGTCACCGTGGTGGTGTCGCGCTCGCACACCACGCAGTACGGCTTGTACGGGTAGTAGTCGCCGCTGCCCGCGCTGCCGTCGTCCTCGGTGGCGGCGCCCGAGCTCTGCTCGACGCCCTCGTCGACGACCTCGGACTCGGCCTGCTTGGTGCGGTACCGGCCGAGGACGGCGTCGATCCGGCGGCGCTCACGCATCGCGAAGAGGATCTGGTCGCGGTAGACGCCCGCCGTGTACTGCTCGGTCTGGGAGATGGCGCGCACCTCGACGCCGAGCTCGGCCATGGCGGCCAGCAGCGGCGCCTTGAAGTGCTCGGCCCAGCTGGCGTACGGGCTGCCGGGCGGCGGCGGCACGGAGGTCAGCGGCTTGCCGATGTGCTCGCTCCACGACTCGGGGACGCCGATGCCGCCCGGCACCCGGCGGAAGCGGTCGTAGTCGTCGAACGACAGCAGGTGGACGCATTCGACGCCGCGCCGCTTGATCTCGTCGGCGACCAGGTGCGGCACCATGATCTCGCGCAGGTTGCCCAGGTGGATGGGGCCCGAGGGGCTGATCCCGGATGCGCAGACCACTACCGGAGCGGTAGCGACTGATGTCTCTTTCCCCGGGGCACGGCGCTCCGCCTCGGCGATGACGTCGTCCGCGAGTCGGGAGACCCAGTCGGCGGTCTCCTGGGTGGTCTGGGCCACGGCTGCGCACTTCCTCTGATGTGGGGTGTGGATCGGTGTCTCGCCCCATTGTTCCACTCGGAAAACCCGTGGCGCCCCCGTGAAATACTGGCCAGCATGAGCCCGGTTCCCTCCATCACCGAAGCCGTCAGGCAGCGCGTCTCCGACGCCCTCGCCGCCGCCCTCCCCGAGGCCGCCGGCGCGGACCCGCTGCTGCGACGCAGTGATCGGGCCGACCTCCAGGCCAACGGGATGTTGGCGCTGGCGAAGCGGCTCAAGGGCAACCCGCGGGAGCTCGCCGGCCGGGTGGTGGGCGAGGTCGCGACGGAGGGGCTGATCGCCGACGTCGAGGTGTCGGGCCCCGGCTTCCTCAACATCACGGTCTCCGACGAGGCCATCGTGCGGACGCTGGCGGCGCGCGCCGCCGACGAGCGGCTCGGCGTGCCGGTCGCGGAGCGGCCGGGCACCGTCGTCATCGACTACTCGCAGCCGAACGTGGCCAAGGAGATGCACGTCGGCCACCTGCGGTCCACGGTGATCGGGGACGCGCTGACGCGGATCCTGGAGTTCCGCGGCGAGAAGGTGATCCGGCGCAACCACGTGGGCGACTGGGGCACCCAGTTCGGGATGCTGACCCAGTACCTGATCGAGCACCCGCACGAGTTGGACCACCAGGAGGGCGAGGAGAGCGGCGGCGCCGCCATGTCGCGGCTCAACCGGCTCTACCGGGACTCGCGGGCGCTCTTCGACTCCGACCCGGAGTTCAAGGAGCGGGCGCGGCGCCGGGTGGTCGAGCTGCAGGCCGGCGGCGCCGAGACGCTGGCGCTGTGGCAGCGGATCGTGGACGAGTCCAAGATCTACTTCAACGCGATCTACGCGCGGCTCGACGTGCTGCTGACCGATGACGACCTGGTGGGCGAGTCCGCCTACAACGACGACCTCGAGGCGTTGTCGCGGGAGTTGGAGGAGTCCGGGGTCGCGGTCAGGTCGGACGGCGCGCTGTGCGTGTTCTTCGACGACATCAAGGGCCCGGACGACCGGCCGGTGCCGCTGATCGTGCGCAAGGCGGACGGCGGCTTCGGCTACGCGGCCACCGATCTGGCGGCGATCCGGAACCGGGTGGGCGCGCTGCACGCGGACACCCTGCTCTACGTCGTGGACGCGCGGCAGGCGCTGCACTTCAGGATGGTCTTCGAGACGGCGCGGCGGGCCGGCTGGCTGCCGGACGGGGTGGCGCACCACCTGCCGTTCGGCACGGTGCTCGGCAAGGACGGCAAGCCGTTCAAGACCCGGTCCGGCGAGACGGTGCGGCTGATGGACCTGCTGGACGAGGCGGTCGAGCGGGCGGCCGAGGTGGTGGCGTCCAAGGCGCCCGACCTGTCGCCGGCCGAGGTCGCCGAGCGGGCCACGGAGGTGGGCATCGGGGCCGTCAAGTACGCGGACCTGTCGACCTCCAGGAGCCGGGACTACGTCTTCGACCTGGACCGGATGGTCTCGCTCAACGGCGACACCAGCGTCTACCTGCAGTACGCCTTCGCCCGTATCCAGTCCATCCTGCGCCGGGGGGCCGAGCGCGGCGCCCCGGCGGCGGCCGCCCACCCGGAGCTGTCGCTGGCGCCCGCCGAGCGGGCGCTCGGGCTGCAGCTCGACGCGTTCGGGGAGACGGTGGACGCGGCGGCCGAGAGCTACGAGCCGCACAAGCTGGCGGCCTATCTCTACGGTCTGGCCTCGCAGTTCACCACCTTCTACGACCAGTGCCCGGTGCTCGCCGCGCCCGAGCCGGCGATCGTGGCCAACCGGCTCTTCCTGTGCGAGCTGACGGCGCGCACGCTGCGGGAGGGCATGGGGCTGCTGGGCATCCACACGCCCGAGCGCCTGTGACCCGGTACCTGGCAACTTGTCGCCGCGTGTCCTGATGTCACGCCACCCCCGGGCGGCGTGACATTCTCATGACAAACAGATGTCCGGCGGGGACGCGCCCTTGCCGGATTCCTCTGCATCGGTGAATCTTTCGGACTGACGGGTGTGACGCGGCGTGCGAGATGTCATGAGCACGCCACGTGACGTCCTTCGCACCCCACACCGGCGCACCACCAATGAGGAGGAGACCCCTCGATGGCGCGTAACACCCCCACCATCCGCTCCCGGCGCACCGTCGTCCTGGCCGCCACCGCCAGCCTGACGCTCGGCCTCGGCGCGCTGCTGCCCACCGCCGCCCAGGCGGCGCCCAGCGCACCCAGCCTGGCCGAGATCCGTGAGCTGATACCCAACGCGGAGGCCGCGAACACGGTCGCCGACAGCTACATCGTCCAGCTCCAGGACAACGTCGTGCAGGCGGAGTCGGCCGGCGGCGAGCGCCTCGTCGACGCGTACGGCGCCGAGATCGTCGACGAGTTCCCCGAGACGCTCAACGGCTACGCCATCGAGGCCACCCTGGAGGAGGCCCTCGAACTCGCCGCCGACCCGGCGGTGGCCGCCATCACGCAGAACCAGAAGTTCAGCATCAACGCCACCCAGCCGAACCCGCCGTCCTGGGGCATCGACCGGATCGACCAGCCCGATCTGCCGCTCAACAACTCGTACACCTACCCCGACCACGGTGGGCAGGGCGTCACCGCGTACATCCTCGACACCGGCGTGCGCACCACGCACACCGCGTTCGGCGGCCGCGCCTCCTTCGGCTACGACTACTTCAACCAGGGCGGCGCGGACGGCCACGGCCACGGCACCCACGTGGCCGGCACCGTGGCCGGCGCGCTCCACGGCGTCGCCAAGAACGCGCGCATCGTCAACGTCCGTGTCCTGAACAACTCCGGCGGCGGCACCACCGCCTCGGTCGTCGGCGGCATCGAGTGGGTCACCGCCAACCACAGCGGCCCGTCCGTCGCCAACATGAGCCTCGGCGGCGGCGTCGACACCACCCTGGACGCGGCGGTCCGCGCCTCCATCGCCTCCGGCGTCACGTACGCCATCGCGGCCGGCAACAACTCCGGCGCCAACGCCAGCAACTACTCGCCGGCGCGGGTGAGCGAGGCCATCACCGTGGCGTCCAGCGCCAGCAACGACGCCCGGTCCAGCTTCAGCAACATCGGCGCGGTCGTGGACATCTACGCCCCGGGCACCAGCATCACCTCGGCGTGGCGCACCAGCGACACCGCCACCAACACCATCTCCGGCACCTCGATGGCCACGCCGCACGTCGCGGGCGCGGCGGCGCTCTACCTGGCCGAGAACCCGACGGCCACGCCGGCGCAGGTGCGGAACGCGCTGGTGGCGGCCGGTGAGCCGAACACCGTGACCAACGCGGGCACGAGCACGACGACGACCCTCCTCCAGGTCGGCTGACGGCTCCCCCACCCACTCGCCCTCCCCGCCCCCCGGGCGGGGAGGGCGCTCGCGCTCCCCGCCACTGCTCGGGCAGAGCGGCCCACGCGCCGGAAACACCGGCCGCCGCGCGGCTACAGGCCGGCCGCCGCGGCCAACGCGGCGGCCGGCGCCAGCCGGTACGCCCCGTCCCGCCCCCGGTCACGCGCGGGGTGCACCCGGTTGGTGAGCAGCACGAGCAGCAGCCCCGTCGCCGCGTCGGCGACCACGCTGGTGCCGGTGAAGCCCGTGTGGCCGAACGCCGTCGGCGACGCCAACCGCCCCATGTAGCCCGGCTGGTTCAGCTGCCACCCGAGCCCGCGCGCGGCGCCGTCGCCCAACCCCCGGTTGTGGTCGGTCAGCATCTCCCGCACCCACCGCTCGCCCAGCAGCCGCGCCCCGCCGTACCCGCCGCCGTCCAGCACCGCCTGGGCCAGTACGGCCACGTCCCACGCCGTCGCGAAGACGCCCGCGTGGCCGGCCACCCCACCCATCCGGTAGGCGTTCTCGTCGTGCACCGAGCCCCGCACCATGCCCCGCCCGGTCCACGGCTGGTACTCGGTGGCGGCGATCCGTTCCCGCCACGCCGCGGGCGGGTTGTAGCGGGTGTCGGCGAGCCCCAGCGGGCCCGTCACCAACTCCACGACCAGCGCGTCGAGTCCACGCCCCGCCACCCGCTCCGCGAGCGCGCCGAGCACGATGAGGCCGAGGTCCGAGTACCGGTACCCGCCCCGGCCCACCGGATCGAGCGCCGCGATCGCCGCGAGCCGCGCCGCGTCGTCCTGGTACGGCTCCAGGTCGAGCCAGGCCGGCAGCCCGCTCGTGTGGGTGAGCAGCCGCCGCACCGTCGGCTCGGCGCCCCGGAACGCCGGCAGCCAGCGCCCCACCGGATCGTCGAGGTCGAGCAGCCCGCGCTCGGCGAGCCGCACCACCACCACGGCCGTGTACAGCTTGGACAGCGACGCCAGGTCGAAGACCGTGTCCCGCCGCATCGGCACCGACTCCCCGCCGTGCCGCACCGCGAAGCCGCGCGCCTCGTGCGCCACGACCACCCCGTGCCGGGCCGCGAGCAGCACGAAGCCCGGGTAGGCCGCGTCCGGCCCGTCGAGGAACGCCTCGGCCGCCGGCACGATCCGCGCCACGAGCGCCGCGTCGAGGTCGGCCTCCGCCGGGCTCCCGAACCGCAGCCGCCCCACCCCTACAGCTCCCGGTGGACCTTGGTGTTGGACGCCTGGGCGCGCGGCCGCACCACCAGCAGGTCGATGTTCACGTGCTGCGGCCTGGTCACCGCCCAGGTGATGGTGTCGGCCACGTCCTCGGCGGTCAGCGGCTCGGCGACGCCCGCGTACACCTGGTCGGCGGCGGCCGCGTCGCCCCGGAAGCGGGTCAGCGAGAACTCGTCCGTCCGCACCATGCCGGGGGCGATCTCGATCACCCGCACCGGCGTGCCGACGATCTCCAGGCGCAGCGTCTCGGCCAGCACGTGCGCGCCGTGCTTGGCCGCCACATAGCCGGCGCCGCGCTCGTAGGTGCCGTGCCCGGCGGTCGAGGACACCACCAGCACCGTGCCGGCGCCGGAGGCGGTGAGCGCGGGCAGCAGCGCCTGGGTCATGTTGAGCACGCCCAGCACGTTGACCTCGTACATCGTCCGCCAGTCGGCCGGGTCGCCCTCCGCGACCGTGTCCATGCCCAGCGCGCCGCCCGCGTTGTTGATCAGCACGTCGCACCGGTCGAGCGAGGCCGCGAAGGCGTCCACGGCCGCCCGGTCGGTGACGTCCAGCTGGCGCGCCTCGACACCTTCGTGCCCGGCCTTGGAGAGCTCCTCGGCCAGCGCCGCTATCCGGTCGAGCCGGCGGGCCACCAGGACCACCCGGTAGCCGGCCTCGGCCAGCTGCCGGGCGGTGGCGGCACCGATACCGCTGCTCGCCCCGGTGACTACGGCGGTGGTCTGGGGGGTGGACACGTGCGTCGCCTCCTGCGTTTCGTGCACTCACGTTCTGGCCGCTGCGCGGCACCTCCATGATGACCGCCGCCGTCCTCGGCGACGGAGTCAGGTGCCGGAGCGCAGCCGCTGCGCGAACTCCGTCGCCCAGTAGGTCAGGACCAGGTCGGCCCCGGCCCGCCGGAACGCCGTCAGCGTCTCCTCGATGGCCCGCTCCCGATCGATCCAGCCGCGCTCGGCGGCCGCCTCGACCATCGCGTACTCGCCGGAGATCTGGTACGCCGCCACCGGCACCGGCGACGCGTCCGCGATCGCCCGCAGCACGTCCAGGTACGGCAGGCCCGGCTTCACCATCACGATGTCCGCGCCCTCGGCCAGGTCGAGCTCCAACTCGCGCAGCGCCTCACGGGCGTTGGGCGCGTCCTGCTGGTAGGTCCTACGGTCGCCGACGAGCGACGAGTTCACCGCCTCGCGGAACGGACCGTAGAACGCCGACGCGTACTTCGCGGTGTACGCCATCAGACCCACGTCCTGGAACCCGGCGGCGTCGAGCGCCGCCCTGACGTGGCCCACCTGGCCGTCCATCATCCCGCTCGGCCCGAGCATGTGTGCGCCGGCGGACGCCTGGACGACGGCCATCTCCGCGTACCGCTCCAGGGTGGCGTCGTTGTCCACGTTGCCCGCGGCGTCCAGGACGCCGCAGTGGCCGTGGTCGGTGACCTCGTCCAGGCACAGGTCCGACATCACCACCAGCGCGTCCCCGACCTCGGCCCGCACGTCGCGCAGCGCGACCTGCAGGATCCCGTCGGGGTCCGTGCCCGGCGTGCCCACCGCGTCCTTCTTGCCCTCCTCGGGCACCCCGAACAGCATGATCCCGCTCACCCCCGCCTCGGCCGCCTCCACGGCGGCCTTGCGGAGCGAGTCCCGGCTGTGCTGGACGACCCCCGGCATGGAACCGACGGGCACCGGCTCCGCGACGCCCTCCCTGACGAACGCCGGCAGGATCAGGTCCGCCGGATGCGGCCTGACCTCGGCCACCATCCGCCGCATCGCCGCCGTCCCACGCAACCGCCGCGCCCGCACCGTCGGAAATCCGCTCACGACACCCTCTCGCTCTCACACCCCCACGCCACGGTACGCCTCCGCGGCGCGGCGCTTACCCAGGGGTCCGCCCCCGCGCTCCGCGCGCGGCAGGGCAAGCGGGCCACCCCGCGCTCCGCGCGGTTTGCGGGCCCACCCCCCCCC
>NZ_JAVREM010000033.1:0-65448 GCF_031845425.1 Streptomyces millisiae | reverse complement strand
GGAGAGCCCTGCTCACCCGCGGGGCGTCACGCGCAGTAGGTGGACTCCCGGCCGGTGATCCGGTACGGGCAGTCCGCGTAGTCGAGGAGGAGCAGCACGGCCTCCCGGTTGCGCGCCGTCTCGCGGTCGATCACGCTGCCCGGCGGGTAGAAGCCGCCGCCCGACGCGGTCCTCGGGTACATCTCGAAGGTGAACGAGAAGATCCCCTGGTTGGCCCACATCCAGTCGTTGATCGAGCCGTCCGTGATGTACAGGTCGCTCGACTGCTGCGGCGTGTAGCCGTTGGTGTCCGCCAGCGCCGTGCCCAGCGCGCGGAACGCCGCGGCGTCGTCGGCGGTCAGGCCGGCCGCGGTGTCCGAGTAGGTGTAGCCGTAGGGCCACAGCACCAGCTCGCTGTAGGTGTGGAAGTCGATGTGCGAGGTGATCTGCTGCTCACCGCCGACCACCCGGCCGCGGACGAAGTTCGCGACCACCTGGGTCTCCGGCGCCGACTCGGGCGACGGGCCGCGGTAGGTCTCGCTGCCGGTGCTGCCCGACGAGCCGCCGCAGCAGCCCCACTGGTAGTTCCAGTTGCGGTTGATGTCGGTGCCCACGTTGGTCGAGCCGGAGTTGGGCTGCCGGTTCTTGCGCCAGCTGCGGAAGCTGCCCGTGGACTCCTGGTCGTAGACCTTGCCGTCGGGGTTGACCGAGGGGATCAGCCAGACCTCGCGCGTGTCGAGCAGCTCGGTGATCTCCGGGTCGGTGCCGTACTGCGTGGTCAGCTCCTCCAGCGTGTAGAGGGCCATCTCGACGGTCAGGTGCTCGCGCGCGTGCTGGTTGTGGGTGAACAGGACCTCGGGCTCGTCCTCGTCCACGGTCGCGTTGGCGCTGACCTTGACCGCGATGATGTCCCGGCCCTGGTAGGAGCGGCCGATCACCCGGCTGGTGACCAGGTTCGGGTACTGGGTCCTGGTCTGGTTCACGACCGTCAGCACGTCCGCGTACGTGTGGTAGTCCGAGGGCGCGGCGGCCTGGAAGTCGTTGCGTTCGACGGCGGTGCCCGGCAGCGCGGTGAGCTCGTAGCCGAGGTCGCGCAGCCGGGTGGCGTCGGCGGCGTCCGCGGTGATCACGACGGACGACGCGCGCACCTCGTCGATCGGGGTGCCGGTCCTGGCCAGTTCGGTGCGTTCGGCCTGGGTGTCCAGGTCGGCGACCTCGTACTGCTGGACCGGGACGGTGTCCTTCGGCCCCTCGTCCGGTGCGGGGGCGGCGCTGGCCTGGGTGCCGACGGTGATGGCCAGGGCGAGGGACACGATGGCGGCCGCGGCGGTGGTCCGCCTGCCTCGTCTGGGAAGTCGCAACACATCTCCTGGTTGGTGTAGGTGCGACGAGTGGGGTGGAGCCATGCTGGCGAATCTGGCATGCCCCGGTCAATGGCGCCTCGCCGGGGCGGGCCGCGCGTCACCCCTGCCGAAACGTCGCACCCACCCGCCACACCGCTACGGACCGGACAAGAACCGTTCGGGCCGGGAACGCCTACGGTGGAAGGAGAGGAGCACGCGATCGACGAGAGGGCGGATCGGTCATGACCACCGCGACATCCCCGCAGGCGTTCTGGCTCGCCGGGCGCCCGGCGACCGGCGACGACACCCTGGAGGTCACCTCGCCCTGGGACGGCAGGACCGTCGGCACGGCGAGCGTGCCCACCCCGGAACAGACGGAGGAGGCGGTCGCCGCGGCCGCGGCCGTCGCCGACGAGTTCGCCGCCACCCCGGCCTACGTACGGGCCGCCGCGCTCGACCACGTCGTGCGCCGGCTCGGCGAGCGGGCCGAGGAGATCGCCCGGCTGATCAGCGCCGAGAACGGCAAGCCGATGAAATGGGCCAGGATCGAGGTGGCCCGCTGCACCTCGGTCTTCCGCTGGGCCGCCGACGAGGCCCGCCGGTTCAACGGCGGCACCGCCCAGCGGCTCGACGCGGACGCCGGCGGCGCCGGCCGGCTCGCCCTCACCCGCCGCATCCCCTACGGCCCGGTGCTCGGCATCGCGCCCTTCAACTTCCCGCTGAACCTCTGCGCCCACAAGGTCGCCCCCGCCCTCGCGGCCGGCGCCCCGATCATCCTCAAGCCGGCCCCCGCCACCCCGCTCTCCGCGCTGCTGCTGGGCGAGCTGCTGGCCGAGACCGAGCTGCCGGCCGGCTCCTGGAGCGTGCTGCCGGTGCCGAACGAGGCGATGCCGCCGCTGGTGCAGGACCCGCGGCTGCCGATCATCTCCTTCACCGGCTCCGTACCGGTCGGCTGGTCCATCCGGGACTCGGTGCCGCGCAAGCGCGTGACGCTGGAGCTCGGCGGCAACGGCGCGGCCATCGTGCTCGCCGACTACGCCTCGGACGCCGACCTCGACTGGGCCGCGCAGCGCATCGCCACCTTCTCGAACTACCAGGGCGGCCAGTCCTGCATCTCCGTGCAGCGGGTGATCGCCGACACCGCCGTCTACGACCGGCTGCTGCCGCGGTTGATCTCGGCCGTCGAGTCGCTGGTCACCGGCGACCCGGCGGACGACGCCACCGACGTCGGCCCGCTGGTCAGCGAGGACGCGGCGCGCCGCGTCGAGTCCTGGGTCGAGGAGGCCACGGCGGCCGGCGCCAAGGTGCTCACCGGCGGCAGGCGGCAGGGCGCCAGCTACCAGCCGACCGTGCTGGAGGGCGTGCCGCACGACGCGAAGGTCGCCTGCGAGGAGGTCTTCGGCCCGGTCCTGTCGGTGACCAGGGTGGACGGCGAGGAGGCCGCGTTCGCCGCGGCCAACGACTCCGTCTTCGGCCTCCAGGCCGGCCTCTTCACCCACGACCTGCAGGCCGCCTTCCGCGCCCACCGGGCCCTGGAGGTCGGCGGCGTGATCGTCGGCGACGTCCCCTCCTACCGCGCCGACCAGATGCCGTACGGCGGCGTCAAGGCCTCCGGCGTGGGCCGCGAGGGCGTCCGCTTCGCGATGGAGGACTACACCTACGAGCGGGTCATGGTCCTCACCGGCCTCCAGCTGTAGCCACGCCCCGCTGCGCGCGGGGCGGATGGCGGGGATCTCCCCACCCACCCGCCCCCACGCGGGGCGGTGCGGGCCGGCCACCGGCGGCTTCGCCGCCGTCCTCCCCGCGCGAAGCGCGGCGGAAAGGGGGGGTGGGGGAGCGCCACCGCCCGTGCATGCGCGCTTCGCGCGAAAGGGCGGGTGGGTGGGCGAAACCCCTGCGAACCGCCGCGCGGCACGCACGCACCCCACCCGCCCCCGCGCGGAGAGCGAGAGGGCGGGTGGGCGGGGGAGAACCGCCGGCGGTGTGGGTCAGGTGAGGTCGAGTCGGTCCAGCCGCAGTGGCCCGTACAGTGCCAGTTCCACGTCGTGCACCCCGCCCAGAGGGCCCGGCAGTTCCGTGGTGACCGGCGTGTAGACGTACCGGTCACCGGTGGACGGCACGTCGAACGAGAGGGTGAGGCCGAGGTCGGGCACCCGCAGCTCGACCCGGCCGTCGCCCGGCTCCTCGCGGGCGGCCAGCAGCCGCACCCGCCCCGTGCCGCCCCCCTCGGCGCCACCGGCGCCACCGGCGCCACCGGCGCCGCTCGCGCCGCTCGCGCCGAAGTCGCAGGCGCGGAAGCGGAGCAGCGCCTCCGTGCCGTCGTCCGGCGCGGCCACCGCGTCGCCGACCACCGGGTCGCGGTCGACGATCCGGACGCCCTCGCTCTCGTCGTAGTCGACGGCGGCAAGGCCGGCGCGCCTGACCGGCCGTGGGCCGACCGGTTCCCCGGTCAGCTTCACGGTCGCGGCCTGCCGGATGTCCCGGCTCGACGCGCCGACCCGCACCGCGTACGCGCCCGGCTCGACCGCCCAGCGGCCGTGCGCGACGTCCCAGAAGCCCAGCGCGGAGCGCGCGGGCACCGTGAAGGTGAGCCGCCGGCTCTCGCCGGAGGTGAGCGTGACCCGCCGGTGGCCGATCAGCCACTGGTGCGGGCGGGGCACGCTCGGCTCGAGCGCGGCGGCGTAGAGCTGCACCACCTCGTCGCCCGCGACCGCTCCCGTGTTGGTGACGGTCACCTCGGCGGTCAGCGTCTCGTCGGTGGCGGTCACCGTCAGGTCGGCGTGGTCGAACGACGTGTACGACAGGCCGTGGCCGAACGGGTAGAGGGGCGTGCCGTCGTAGTAGAGGTACGTGGCGCGCGCCGCGATCAGGTCGTAGTCCAGGATCCCCGGCAGCTCCGCGTCGTCCGCGTACCAGGTCTGCGGCAGCCGGCCGGCCGGCGACACGTCCCCGCACAGCACGCGGGCCAGGGCCTCGCCGGCGGCCTGGCCGCCGTGCGCGGTCCACAGCAGCGCCGGCAGCGTGGCGTCCGCCTCCGGCACCGCGTACGGGTAGGACGAGACCAGCACCAGCGCGGTGCGCGGGTTGGCGGCGTGCGCGGCCCGCCACAGCCGGTCCTGGGCCGGCGGCAGCGCCAGGGTGAGCCGGTCCTCGGTCTCCCGGCCGTTGATGTGCGGGTCGTTGCCGGCCACCACCAGCACCACGTCCGCGCCGGCGGCGGCCGCGGCCACCGCGTCCGCGCCCCGCTCGACGGTCTCCACGAAGAAGACCTCGCCCGTCTCGCCCTCGGCGGCAACCTTCAGCCGCCCGGCGGCGACACACACATGGTTGCCGGTACCCCGATGCCGCAGGAGGTGGCCTCCGCCGTGCGGCTCCAAGGCGAACGTCTCCTGGACGACCCAGCCGCCGGGCTCCGCGGCGGAGGCCCGCACCAGGCCGTCGTCCGCGACGGAGAGGTAGCCCCCGTCGGGGGCGCGCAGCGTCAGTACCCCGTGGCCCCAGTCGACCAGGCGCAGCTCGGTGGCGTCCGCCGGCGCCGCGTCCGCGGTCAGCGGCGGCAGGTCGGTGCGGCCGCGAAGCAGCGCCGGGTCGAGCGCGGCGGCCGCGGTCAGCTCCAGGTCGGGGCCGCCGGCCGGCACCCGCACGAAGCCGCTCGCGGTGCGCAGTCGCACCACGTCGGCGCCGTCCGCGAACTCGACGCCGGCGACGCCCTGATGGGCGCGCAGGCCGTCCAGCGGGCTGCTGCGGCGCAGCAGCGAGCCGCTGTACCAGTCCAGCTTGACCTCGTCGGCCAGCGGGCCGACCACCGCCACCCGGGTGCCGGGCGCGAGCGGCAGCAGCCCGTCGTTCTTCAGCAGCACCACGGCCTTCTCGGCGGCCCGCAGCGCGAGTTCGCGGTGGGCGGGCGTGTCGAAGGCCGCGTCCGCGACATACGGGTCGAGCTCGGGGTCGAACTGGCCCAGCCGGAACCGCATGCCGAGCAGTCGGCCGACCGCCGTGTCCACGTCCCCCTCGGTGATCAGGCCCCGGCGCAGCGCCTCGGTCAGCCTGGCGACCGTGGGCGCCGGGTCCTCGCCGTGGTCGGTGAAGCTGTCGACGCCGGCGCGCAGCGCGGCCGCCAACCCCCGTTCGTGGTCCGGCAGATAGCCCTGGGAGCCGGCGATGTTGCTGGGCGCGCCGGCGTCCGAGCAGACCACCAGCGGCAGTTCCGTCCAGGTGCGCAACTCGCTGGCGAGCAGCGGCGAGAGGTGGTTGGGGCGGCCGTTGACCAGGTTGTAGGCGGGCATCACGCCGGCCACCGCGCCGGCGGCCACCGGGCCGCGGAAGGCGGGGAGCTCGTACTCGTGCAGCACCCGGGGCCGCACCGAGGTGGAGGCGGTGTCGCGGCGCTCCTCGTGGTTGTGGGCCAGCCAGTGCTTGAGCACCGGCGCCGTCCGCCAGTAGTCGGGGTGGTCGCCGCGGAGGCCACGGGTGTAGGCGGTGGCCAGCGCCGCGGTGAGCGCCGGGTCCTCGGCGTAGCCCTCCTCGTTGCGGCCCCACAGCGGGTGGCGCAGCAGGTTGACGGTGGGGGACCAGACGTTGAGCCCCACCCGCTCGTCGGACTCGCGCATGGCGCGCACCTCGCGCCCGGCCGCCTCGCCGACGGCGCGCACCAGCTCGTCGTCCCAGGTGGCGCCGAGCCCGACGGCCTGCGGGAAGACCGTCGCGCCGCCCATCCAGGCCACGCCGTGCAGGGCCTCCTGGCCGGTTCGGAAGGCGGGCAGCCCCAGCCGGGGCACCGCCGGCGCGAACTGGTGCAGCATGGCGAGTCGTTCGTCGAGGGTCAGCCGGCCGAGCAGGTCGGCGACGCGCTCGTCGACGCTCAGGGCCGGATCGCGGAACGGCGGTGGTCCGTCTGTCACTTCTGGGTCCCCAGGTTCCCTCGCGGTCACGGCCACGACTCCGTGGCCGTTTTCGAAGCGCTTCGATGCTGGGTTTCGCAACGGCCGTCTGTCAAGAGACCGTTCGACAACGACTCGCCGTCTCCTTGGCATCCTTGTTCTCTCCGGGCCCAGCCACGCTGATCTCCTTCGAAGGCACGTCGAATTTTCTTGTGAAGCAGGGCTTGTGCGGCCACTTGGGGGGTCTTAACCTCAGCGCAACATCGAAGCGCTTCGACCATCCTGCGCCACGGTCTTGCGAAGAAGCAGCCACGAAGGGTTGACGAGCATGCCCAACTCCCGCCCCGGACCCAGCCGGAGAAACTTCCTCGCGTCCTCGGCGATCGCAGCCGCGGCGACCATGGGTGGCGTGCCCCTGCTGTCCGCGTGCGGCGGTGGCGGTGGCGGCGGTGGCGGACAGGAGGGGCGCTCCTCCCTCTCCGAGCTGGAGCGGATGATGCCCACCTACCGGGCGTCCGAGGTCGCGGTCCCGCCGGACATCGCGGCCGAGAACGGCTCGAGCCCCGGCTACACCCGCTGGATCCCGCAGGAGGAGCTGGGCGTCTCCGTTCCCGAACCCCTGGGCAATGGCGGCGAGTTCACCGCCATGACCCCGCTGTGGGGCACCCCGCCCGACCCGGGCAACCCCTTCTGGACCGCCATGGACGAGGCCATCGGCGTCCGCATGAACTGGCAGACCCAGGACGGCAACACCTACCAGGAGCGGCTGGGCGCGGTGCTCGCCGGCAGCGACATCCCCGACCTGGTGTGCATACCCAACTGGGAGCTGCGCGGCCAGGTCCCGCAGGCCATCAGCAGCCGCTTCGCCGACCTCGGCCCCTTCCTCTCCGGCGACGCCGTCCTCGACTACCCCAACCTCGCCGCCATCCCCACCGCCGCCTGGCAGGCGTCCGTCTTCAGCGGCGCGCTGCGCGGCCTGCCCATGCCGGCCGCACCCATCGGCCTCGCCCCCTTCTACCGGCAGGACCTCTTCGAGGCGAACGGCTGGGAGGTGCCCACCAGCACCGACGAGTTCGTCGCCCTCTGCCAGGAGATCACCTCCCCGAACAACCGGGTCTGGGCCCTGGAGTCGAACGTCAAGTGGGCCGCGTGGTCCATCTTCGGCGTGCTCCCCGAGCGGCCCAACTACTTCGCCCGCGGCGACAACGGCCAGCTGATCAACCGCTACGAGACCGACGAGTACCTCGAAGCGCTGGAGTGGACGCGTGGGCTCTTCGACGCGGGCTTCGTCCACCCCGACTCGGTGGCCGTCTCCGGCGACCCCAACCAGCGGTTCACGTCCGGCGAGACCCTGATGATGTTCACCGGCGACGGCGTCTGGCACAACATGGTGGTCGAACAGCTCTCCGCCAACCCCGACTTCCGGATGAACGCCTTCGACTACTTCGGCGTCGACGGCAACGACCCGGTGCTCTACATGGGCAACGGCTCCACCATCTGGACCTTCGTCAACCGGAACCTCTCCGAGGACCGCATCCGCGAGGCGCTGCAGATCGCCAACTACACCGCCGCGCCCTACGGCACCGTGGAGAACCGGCTGCGCACCTTCGGTGTCGAGGGCACCCACTACACCGTGGAGGACGGCCAGCCGGTCCGCACCGACCAGGGCAACGTCGAGGTCGTCCCCGAGACCTACACCTTCATCGCCACCCCGCAGCACACCATCGCCTGGTCCGACACGCCCCAGATGGTGGAGGACCAGACCGGCTGGCAGAAGCGCAACCTGCGCTTCGCCCGGGAGCCGCTGTTCTACGGCCGGCAGGTCCAGGAGCCGGCCCGGCTCGCCAACATCAACGACGGCTTCGAGGACCTGGAGGACGACGTGGTCCGCGGCCGCCAGTCCATCCGCGACATGCAGAACGCCGTCGCCGACTGGCGGCGCAACGGCGGCGACGAGCTGCGCGACTTCTACCAGCGGCTGCTGGACGAAGAAGACGCCTGACCGCCGGCCAGAGACGAAGGAGCTCCCGTGTCCCAGAGCACGGTTCCCCGCCCCCCGGTGCCGGCGGAGGGCGGCGCCACCCCGCCGCCGCGGAAGGCGGCGCCGGCCGGCCGGAAGCGCCGCCGCGCCGCCGCCACGCCGCCGGGCGGCATCCGGTTCCGGCACAAGCTGCGCCGGGACTACGCGCTCATCCTGATGACGTTGCCCGCCGTGGCGCTGCTCGTGGTGTTCGCCTACATCCCCATCGCGGGCAACGTCATCGCCTTCCAGTACTTCAGCCCCTACGCCGGCGACGGCTTCTTCGACTCCATGGCCAACAGCGCCTGGACGGGGATGGAGAACTTCCAGCGGATGCTGGAGGACCGGGACTTCTGGCGCGCCGTGCGCAACACCGTGATGTTCTCGGGGCTCCAGCTGCTCCTCTACTTCCCCATCCCCATCGCCCTCGCCCTGCTGATCAACAGCGTGCTGCACAGCAAGGTGCGCGCCTGGGCCCAGGCGGTGCTCTACCTGCCGCACTTCTTCTCCTGGGTGCTGGTCATCACCGTCTTCCAGCAGCTCTTCGGCGGCGCGGGCCTGGTGGCCCAGCTGCTGCGCGACTGGGGCTGGGCCGACGGCTTCGACCTGATGACCGACCCCGGCTTCTTCAAGTGGCTGATCACCGCGCAGGTGATCTGGAAGGACGCCGGCTGGGGCATCATCGTCTTCCTCGCCGCGCTCTCCACGGTCAACACCGAGCTCTACGAGTCGGCCGCGGTCGACGGCGCCGGCCGCTGGAGCCGCATGTGGCACGTGACGCTGCCCGCGCTACGGCCCGTCATCGCGCTGCTGCTGGTCCTCCAGGTCGGCAACATGCTCACCATCGGCGGCGAGCAGTTCCTCATCCAGCGCACCGCCGTGGGACCCGGCGCCGCCGAGGTGCTCGACACCTACGTCTGGCACCGCGGCATCCAGAACGGCGACTTCAGCTACGCGGCCGCCATCGGCATCGTCAAGGGCATCTTCAGCGTGGGCCTGGTGCTTGCCGCCAACCGGGTCGCCCACGCGATGGGCGAACAGGGGGTGTATTCACGGCGATGAGCGACACCAGCGTCCTCGCCTACGACGACGAGGAGAAGGAGACCGGCAGCCGGCACCGACCGGCCTGGGAGGAGCGGCCCACCAGGGTCGGCCTCACCGCCAAGGGCACCATCCTCACGATCGCCCTGCTGGCGATCCTCTTCCCCCTCTGGATCATCGTCGTCACCTCGTTCTCCGACGCCGAGACCATCTCGCGCAGCGGCGGCCTCGTCGTCTGGCCCCAGGGCCTCAGCCTGGACGCCTACCGCGAGCTGCTCAGCGGCGGCGAGGTCTCCCGGGCCATGATGGTCTCCATCGGGGTGACCGTCGTCGGCACCCTGCTCTCCATGACGGTCTCGATCCTGGCCGCCTACGGGCTCTCCAGGCTCGGCTCGCTCTGGCACCGCACCCTGCTGTTCACGCTGATGACCACCATGTTCTTCGGTGGCGCCGGCATCATCCCCACCTATCTGCTCATCCAGAGCCTGGGGCTGATGAACAGCTACGCGGCGCTGATCCTGCCGATGGCCGTCAACGTCTTCAACATCCTGGTGCTGCGCGCGTTCTTCATGAACGTCGGCCAGGAGATCATCGACAGCGCCCGCATCGACGGCGCCAGCGACCTGCGCATCCTGTGGCAGATCGTGCTGCCGCTCTCCCGCGCCGTGCTGGCCGTCATCTCCCTCTTCTACGCCGTCGCCTACTGGGGCAACTGGTTCGCCGGCTTCATCTACATCACCGACCAGGAGAAGCTGCCCCTGCAGAACGTCCTCCAGCAGATCGTCATCGCCGGCGAACGCCCGGCCGGCATGGCGCAGGCGATCGGCACCGGGCAGATCCCCTCCCTCGCCGTGCAGACCGCCGTCATGGTGCTGGCGCTGCTGCCGGTCGCCGTGCTCTCCCCGTTCGTCCAGCGGCACTTCAAGAAGGGCATGCTGATCGGTGCCGTCAAGGGCTGACGGCACGACCGAGGAGAGGAGACACCATGGCGGGGCTCGGAGACGCGACACGCGGGCGGTTGCTGTTCGGGGGTGACTACAACCCGGAGCAGTGGCCGGCGGAGGTCTGGCAGGAGGACGTCCGGCTGATGAAGGAGGCCGGCGTCAACCTGGCCACCGTCGGCGTCTTCTCCTGGGCCACCATCGAACCCCGCCCCGGCGCACGGGAGTTCGGCTGGCTCGACACCGTCCTCGGGCTGCTGCACGACGCCGGCGTCGGGGTCGCGCTCGCCACCCCCACCGCCTCCCCGCCGCCGTGGCTCGGGGCCAGGCACCCCGAGACGCTGCCACGCGACGAGACGGGCGCGATCGTCTGGTACGGCTCGCGCAACCAGTTCTGCGCCTCCTCGCCCGTCTACCGGGACCACGCCCGGCGCATCACCGAGGACCTGGCCGCCCGCTACGGCGACCACCCGGCGCTGCGCGTCTGGCACATCAACAACGAGTACTGCACGACCTGCTACTGCGACGAGACGGCGCGCCACTTCCGGCGTTGGCTGCGCGAGCGGCACGGCACCCTGGACGCCCTCAACGAGGCCTGGGGCACGGCGTTCTGGAGCCAGCGCTACGACGCGTGGGAGGAGATCATCCCGCCGCGCCGCGCCCAGTACCTGAACAACCCGGCGCAGCTGCTCGACTTCCGCCGCTTCACCAGCGACGCGCTGCTCGAGTGCTTCACCGCCGAGCGCGACATCGTCGCCGCGCACAGCCCGCACGTCCCGGTCACCACCAACTTCATGCCGCTCTTCGCCGGCCAGGACGGCTGGCGGTGGGCGGCCGAGGAGGACGTGGTCTCCGTCGACATCTACCCGGAACCGGCCGCCGGCTTCGGCGACCCGGCCGGGCCCGCGTACGGCGCGCTCGTCCAGGACCTCACGCGCTCCCAGGCCCGGGGGCCCTGGATGCTGATGGAGCAGGCCGCCTCCGCCGTCAACTTCCGCCCGGTCAACGTGCCGAAGCCGGCCGGCGTCACCCGGCTCTGGTCGCTCCAGGCCGTCGCCCGCGGCGCCGACGCGGTCTGCTTCTTCCAGTGGCGGCAGTCGCGGCAGGGCAGCGAGAAGTTCCACTCCGCCATGCTGCCGCACGCCGGCGAGCGCTCCCGGGGCTTCCGCCGGATCGCCGACCTGGGCGCCGAACTCGACGCGCTGAGCCCCGTCGTGGGCGCCGACGTGCCCGCCGACATCGCCGTCCTGCACGACTGGTCGGCCTGGTGGGCCAGCGGCCAGCCGGGCCGGCCGTCCGCCGAGCTCGACCACGCCGCGCTGCTCGGCGCCTGGCACCACGCCCTGTGGCGACGCAACCTCACCACCGACCTCGCACACCCCGAGGCCGACCTGAGCCGCTACCGGATGGTCGTCATCCCCCAGCTCTACCTGCTCACCGACGCCGCCCTGGACAACATCGCCGCCTTCGTGACCAACGGGGGCACCCTGGTCTGCGGCTTCTTCACCGGCGTCGCCGACGCCGACGACCGCGTCCGCGAGGGCGGCGTGGACGCCAGGCTGCGCCGCGTCCTCGGCCTGGACCTCGTCCACGAGTGGAGCCCGCTGCCGGCCGGCACCACCGTGCGGCTCAGCGACGGCACCGCCGGCACGCTGTGGAGCGAGGACCTGTCGCCGGCCGGCGCGCACACCGTCGCCGCCTACGCCGAGGGCGAGTTGGCCGGCCGGCCGGCCATCACCCGCGCCGAGCACGGCGCCGGCACCGCCTGGTACCTCTCCACGCTGCCCGAACCCGACGCGCTCGCCGAGCTGTTGGCCGACGCCGCCGCCACCGCCGGGGTGACGCCCGTGCTGGCCGGGCTCCCCGAGGGCGTCGAGGCGGTCAGGCGCGGCACCCTGCTCTTCCTCCTCAACCACCGGCCCGAGCCGGTGACCGCGCGCCTGCCGGCGCCCGCCACCGACCTGCTCACCGGTAAGCACCACGAGGAGGAGGTGATTCTGGACCGCCTCGGCGCAGCCGTGCTGCGGTCCTGAACCCCCCACAGTCCCCCCACCCCGAAGGGAGACGCACCACCGTGATACGAGCCGCACGAAAGCTCTTCCTGAACCGTCTCGTGACGCCGCTGATCGCGCTGTTCGCGGCGTTCGGCCTGACCCTCACCACCGCCACCTCGGCACACGCCGCCACCTGGGAGAGCTCGGACCAGTGGGGCACCTGGAACAACGGCGGGTACATCCTCTACAACAACATCTGGGGCTCCGGCGCCGGCCCGCAGAGCATCTGGGCCAACAGCTACAGCCAGTGGGGAGTCTGGGCGAACCACCCCAACACCGGTGGCATCAAGTCCTACCCGAACGCCAAGCGCGTCGTGAACCGGCCGCTCAACCAGCTGAACTCGCTGAGCAGCTCGTACAACGTCACCGTCCCGAACACCGGCGCCTACAACACCGCCTACGACATCTGGGACACCGACTACGACCACGAGGTCATGCTCTGGATGAACTGGACGGGCCCGGTCGGCCCGCTCGGCACCTACCAGACCCGGGTCACCCAGGGCGGCCACACCTGGGACGTCTACCGGGGCAGCAACGGCGCCAACAACGTCTACTCGTTCCTGCGGGTCGGCGGCAACTCCTACTCGGGAACGGTGAACATCCTGCCGATCCTGCGGTGGATCGCCAACCAGGGCTGGTGGTCGCAGAGCGAGCCCATCGGTGACGTCCAGTTCGGCTACGAGATCACCTCGTCGTCGGGCGGACTGAACTTCACCACCAACTCGTTCAACGTCAACTTCAGCTGAGCGCGGTCCCGCCCGGCGGTCTCGCACCGCCGGGCGGTCACCGCGCGCCGTTGGCCGGGGCGTGCGAGACCGGCACCCCGGCGGCGGGCCCGGTGCTCGCCCGGACCGTCAACGTCGGCGGCAGCAGCTCGGTGTGCGTGCCGGCCGGGGCGAGCACGGCGTCCGGCCGCAGCCGGTCCATCACCAGCTCGACGGCGCGCTGCCCCATCTCGAAGGCCGGGATGGCCACCGAGGTCAGCGCGACCGACTGCTGGGTGGCGACCTGCTCGGGGCAGACGGCCACCACCGAGATGTCCTCGGGCACCGCCCGGCCCTGCTGGCGCAGCAGGCTCAGCATCGGGCCGATCACCGCCTCGTTCTGCACGATGATCGCGGTGGTGCCGGGGCGCTCGTCGAAGATCCTGGAGAGCGTGCCGGCCATCGACTCGTAGCTGCCCTCGCACGGCCGGTGCAGCACCCGCACGCCCAGCTCGGCGGCCCGCTCGCGCACCCCGAGGATGGTCCGCTCGGCGAACCCGGTGCGCCGCTCGTACACGGCCGCCGCCTCGCCCACCATCGCGATCTCCCGGTGCCCGAGCCCCGCCAGGTGGCTCACGCACTGCCGCCCGGTCTCCGCGAAGTCCAGGTCCACACAGGTGAGTTCACCGGTGTCGGCAGGCAGCCCGATCAGCACGGCCGGCCGCCGGGTCTCCCGCACCAGCGGCAGCCGCTCGTCCTCCAGCTCCACGTCCATCAGGATCATGGCGTCGGCCAGGCCGCTGCCCACCACCCGCCGGGTGGCCTCCGGGCCCTCCTGGCCGGTCAGCAGCAGCACGTCGTGCGCGTGCTCGCGCGCCGTGGTGGCCACCGCGATGGCGATCTCCATCATCACCGGCAGGTACATGTCGGTGCGCAGCGGCATCATCAGGGCGATGATGTTCGACCTGCTGCTCGCCAGCGCCCTCGCTCCGGCGTTCGGGTGATAGCCGAGCTCCCGGATGCTCCGCTCCACGCGCTCCCTGGTCCGGGCCGAAATGGTCCGCTTACCGCTGAGGACGTAACTCACCGTGCTGGCTGAGACGCCGGCGTGCCGGGCGACCTCGGCGAGAGTGACCATATGGCCTCCCCAGTGGTGTGAAGCGCTTCGACGGCGGATGTCAGTGCAACCGCGTTGACCATAGACCGATCAACTCTCCGTGTCCATAGATGTATCGAAGCGCTTCAACGCCGACGTCGAAGCCCTCTTCCGGCACTCCGCCGGGCGGCCGATTCCGACCTCTGTACGGGCGTCCTCTGATACGCGGGGCCCGCCATCGGGTACATAACGGAATGGCACCTTCCGAGGACGCCGCCGACGGCGAGGGCGAGGTGAGCGAGCATGACCGTCTCCGAGGACGAGGCCCGCCGGGTGGCGGAGGGCGCGCGGCAGCGGGAGTGGCGGGGACCCAGCTTCGCCCGCGAGCTGTTTCTCGGCCGCTTCAGGCCCGACCTGATCCATCCGCGCCCCGAACCCGACCCCGAGGTGGCCCGGCACGGCCAGGAGTATCTCGACCGGCTCCGCGCCTTCTGCGAGCGCGCCATCGACGGCGCCCGGATCGACCGCGAGGGCCGGGTGCCGGACGAGGTGGTCGCCGGGCTGCGCGAGATCGGCGCCTTCGGCATGAAGATCGCCCCCGAGTACGGCGGGATCGGCCTCAACCACCTCTACTACAACCGGGCCCTCGCCCTGGTCGGCTCGGCCAGCCCGGCCGTCGGCGCGATGCTCTCCGCCCACCAGTCCATCGGCGTGCCCGAGCCCCTGAAGCTCTTCGGCACCGAGGAGCAGAAGCGCGCGTTCCTGCCCCGATGCGCCCGCGGCGAGATCTCCGCCTTCCTGCTCACGGAGCCCGACGTCGGCTCCGACCCGGCCCGGCTCGCCGCCACCGCCGAGCGGGACGGCGACTCCTACCTGCTGGACGGGGTCAAGCTGTGGACCACCAACGGGGTGGTCGCCGACCTGCTCGTGGTGATGGCCAAGGTCCCCGACGCCGGCATCACCGCCTTCGTCGTCGAGGCCGACTCGCCCGGCATCACGGTCGAGCACCGCAACGAGTTCATGGGCCTGCGCGGCCTGGAGAACGGCGTCACCCGGCTGCACCGGGTCCGGGTCCCGGCCGTCAACCGCATCGGGGAGGAGGGCGAGGGGCTGCGGATCGCCCTCACCACCCTCACCACGGGACGGCTCGCCATGCCCGCCACCTGCGCCGCCGCGGGCAAGTGGTGCCTGCGCGTCGGCCGCGAGTGGTCCCAGGCCAGGATCCAGTGGGGCAAGCCGATCGCCAGGCACGAGGCGATCGGCTCCCGGCTGGCGTTCATCGCCGCCACCACCTTCGCCATGGAGGCCGTCCTCGACCTGGTCAGCGAGCTGGCCGACGAGGGCGGCAGGGACATCCGCATCGAGGCCGCCATCGCCAAGCTCTACGGCAGCGAGATGGCCTGGCGGATGGCCGACGACCTGGTCCAGATCCGCGGCGGCCGCGGCTTCGAGACCGCCGACTCGCTGGTCGCCCGCGGCGAGCGCGGCGTGCCGGCCGAGCAGCTGCTCCGCGACCTCCGCATCTACCGGATCTTCGAGGGATCGAGCGAGATCATGCGGCTGCTGATCGCCCGCGAGGCGGTCGACACCCACCTCAAGGTCGCCGGCGGCCTGATCGAGCCCGACTCCTCGCTCACCGAGAAGCGCCGCGCCCTCACCTCGGCCGGTCGCTTCTACGCCCGCTGGCTGCCGTCCCTGGCCGTGGGGCGAGGCCAACTCCCGCTCTCCTACGGCGACTTCCACGTATCCCGGCACCCCAACCTGGCCGCCCACCTGCGCTATGTGGAACGCGCCGCCCGCCGGCTGGCCCGCGAGACCTTCTTCGCCATGTCCCGTTGGCGCGGCCGCCTGGAGACCAAGCAACGCCTGCTGGCCCGCGTCGTCGACATCGGCTCCGAGCTCTTCGTGATGACCGCCGCCTGCGTGCACGCCGAGCGCCTCCGCGACCAGGACGACCACGGCCGGCAGGCGTACCGGCTGGCCGACGTCTTCTGCCGGCAGGCCCGCCAGCGGGTCGAGGCCCTGTTCGCGGAGCTGATGCACAACACCGACGTCGCCGACCAGGCCCTGGTGCGCCAACTCCTGGAAGGCGACTACCGCTGGCTCGAGGAGGGCATCCTCGACCCCACCGCCGAGGGCCCCTGGATCGCCGACACCACCCCCGGACCCGCCACCACCCCCAACGTGCACCGCCACATCCCCTGACCCCGGGTGGCGGCGCCGGTTCCCGGGGGCGTGGCGGGGACCGTTGACGGGGGTGGGGACAATGGGGGGATGACCGAGACATCCGTCTGTTTGGCCGACCCCCACCTCCGCTACGCGGCGCAGTCGCCGCCCGACGCGCCGCGCGAGGTGGCGGTCCTGGGGTCCACCGGCTCCATCGGCACCCAGGCCGTCGACGTGGTGCTGCGGAACCCGGAGCGCTTCCGGGTCACGGCGCTGTCCGCCGGCGGCGGGAACGTCGAGCTGCTGGCCGAGCAGGCGCACCGGCTGCGGGTGCGCGCCGTCGGCGTGGCGCGCGCCGAGCGCGCGGGCGCGCTGCGGGAGGCGCTGCGCGCGCGGTACGGCGCCGGCGAGGCGCTGCCCGAGGTCCTGGCCGGGCCCGACGCGGCGACCGAACTCGCGGCCCGCCCCTGCCACACCGTGCTCAACGGCATCACCGGATCCATCGGTCTCGCCCCCACGCTCGCGGCGCTGGAGGCCGGACACGTGCTGGCGCTGGCCAACAAGGAGTCGCTGATCGTCGGCGGGCCGCTGGTCACCGGGCTGGCCAAGCCGGGCCAGATCGTGCCGGTCGACTCCGAGCACTCGGCGCTCTTCCAGGCGCTGCTCGGCGGCACCCGCGCCGAGGTGTCCCGGCTCGTCGTGACGGCGAGCGGCGGCCCGTTCCGCGGGCGGAAGCGCGCGGAGCTGACGCACGTCACGCCGGCCGATGCCCTGGCGCACCCCACCTGGGCCATGGGCCCGGTGATCACCATCAACTCGGCCACCCTGGTCAACAAGGGACTGGAGGTGATCGAGGCGCACCTGCTCTACGGCATCCCGTTCGACCGCATCGAGGTCGTCGTCCACCCGCAGTCCTACATCCACTCCATGGTGGAGTTCACCGACGGCTCCACGCTCGCCCAGGCCAGCCCGCCGGACATGCGGATGCCCATCGCGCTGGGCCTCGGCTGGCCGGAGCGGGTCCCCGGGGTGGCCGCGCCCGTCGACTGGACCCGGGCGCACACCTGGGAGTTCCTGCCGCTGGACACCGATGCCTTCCCCTCGGTGCCGCTCGCCTGCCGGGTGGGTAGCCTCGGCGGTACCGCGCCCGCGGTGTTCAACGCGGCCAACGAGGAGTGCGTCGACGCCTTCCTCGCCGGCCGGCTGCCGTTCACCGGGATCGTGGACACGGTCGCTCAGGTGGTCGAGGAGCTGGGCTCCACCCCCTCCGGAACCTCCCTGACCCTGCCGGACGTCCTCGAAGCGGAGACCAGGGCGCGCGCCCGCGCCCGCGAGCTGGCCGGGACCGCCGGCCGGACCACGACGGAGGCGACCACGGCATGACCGCGCTGATGTTCATCCTCGGGATACTCGTCTTCGTCTTCGGCCTGCTGTTCTCCATCGCCTGGCACGAGCTCGGCCACTACTCGACCGCCCGGATGTTCGGCGTCCGGGTGCCGCAGTTCATGGTCGGCTTCGGCCCGACCATCTGGTCGCGGCACGGCAAGGAGACCGAGGTCGGCATCAAGGCCATCCCGTTCGGCGGCTACATCCGCATGATCGGCATGTTCCCGCCCGGCGACGACGGCAAGGTGCGCAAGCGCTCCACCTCCCCGTTCCGCGGCATGATCGAGGACGCCAGGGCGGCCGCCTTCGAGGAGCTGCAGCCGGGCGACGAGAAGCGGCTCTTCTACACCCGCAAGCCCTGGAAGCGGATCATCGTGATGTTCGCCGGGCCGGGGATGAACCTGATCCTGGCCGTGGGGATCTTCCTCGGCGTGCTGATGGGCTTCGGCGTCAACACCCAGACCACCGCCGTCGCCTCCGTCTCCGAGTGCGTGATCGCGCAGAGCGAGGAGCCCCGCGACTGCCAGTCCGGGGACACCCCGGCGCCGGCCGCCGCTGCCGGGCTGCGTGCCGGCGACGTGATCACCGCCTTCGACGGCGAGCCGATCGACGACTGGGGCACCCTCCAGCAGCGCATCCGGGACACCACGGGCGCCGCCACCATCACCGTGGACCGGGACGGCCAGACCCTCGAACTGCACGCCGACCTCATCGAGAACCAGGTCGCGAGGACCGACGGCAACGGCGGCTACGTCGAGGGCGAGTACGTCACCGCCGGGTTCCTCGGCTTCTCACCGGCCAGCGGCGTCGTCCGGCAGGACTTCGGGCAGGCCGTCGACCGGATGGGCGACATGATGACCACCGGCGTCGAGGCGATGATCGACATACCGTCCAAGATCCCGGGGCTGTGGGACGCGGCCTTCGGCGGCGGCGAGCGCGAGCCCGACTCCCCGATGGGCGTGGTCGGCGCGGCCCGCGTCGGCGGCGACATCTTCACCCTCGACATCCCGGCCAGCCAGCAGGTCGCCACCGCGCTCTTCCTGATCGCCGGCTTCAACCTCTCCCTGTTCCTGTTCAACATGCTGCCGCTGCTCCCGCTGGACGGCGGGCACATCGCGGGCGCCGCCTGGGAGTCGCTCCGCCGCGGCTTCGCCAGGGTGACCAGGCGCCCCGACCCGGGCCCGTTCGACGTCGCCCAGCTGATGCCGGTGGCCTATGTGGTGGCCGGTGTGTTCATCTGCTTCACGTTGCTGGTGCTGGCCGCCGATATCATCAACCCCGTGCGGCTGACCGGGTGAGGTGCCGTACGCTCAAGGCCTGAGCCCGGGCCGCGCGCCCGCCCGTCCGTACCCTGGGGTTGCACCAAGCCATGACAGCCATCTCGCTGGGCATTCCGTCCGTTCCGACCCGGCTGGCCGAGCGCCGCGCCAGCCGTCAGATCCAGGTCGGATCCGTCGCCGTGGGAGGTGACGCGCCGGTCTCCGTCCAGTCGATGACGACCACGCGCACCTCCGACATCGGCGCCACCCTGCAGCAGATCGCGGAGCTGACCGCCTCCGGCTGCCAGATCGTGCGGGTGGCCGTCCCCACCCAGGACGACGCGGACGCGCTGCCGGTGATCGCCCGCAAGTCCCAGATCCCGGTCATCGCCGACATCCATTTCCAGCCCAAGTACGTGTTCGCCGCCATCGACGCCGGCTGCGCCGCCGTCCGCGTGAACCCGGGCAACATCAAGAAGTTCGACGACCAGGTCAAGGAGATCGCCAAGGCCGCGGGCGACGCCGGCACCCCGATCCGGATCGGCGTCAACGCGGGCTCGCTCGACAAGCGGCTGCTCGCCAAGTACGGCAAGGCCACCCCCGAGGCGCTCGTGGAGTCCGCCCTGTGGGAGTGCTCGCTCTTCGAGGAGCACGGCTTCCGGGACATCAAGATCTCCGTCAAGCACAACGACCCGGTCGTCATGGTCAACGCCTACCGGCAGCTCGCCGCCCGCTGCGACTACCCGCTGCACCTCGGCGTCACCGAGGCCGGGCCCGCCTTCCAGGGCACCATCAAGTCCGCCGTGGCCTTCGGCGCGCTGCTCAGCGAGGGCATCGGCGACACCATCCGGGTCTCGCTCTCCGCCCCGCCCGTGGAGGAGGTCAAGGTCGGCATCCAGATCCTGGAGTCGCTCAACCTCCGCCAGCGCGGCCTCGAGATCGTCTCCTGCCCCTCCTGCGGCCGCGCCCAGGTCGACGTCTACAAGCTGGCCGAGGAGGTCACCGCCGGCCTCACCGGCATGGACGTCCCGCTGCGGGTGGCCGTCATGGGCTGCGTGGTCAACGGCCCGGGCGAGGCCAGGGAGGCCGACCTCGGCGTCGCCTCGGGCAACGGGAAGGGCCAGATCTTCGTCAAGGGCGAGGTCA
Organism: Streptomyces millisiae; assembly: GCF_031845425.1. Taxonomy (NCBI): domain Bacteria; kingdom Bacillati; phylum Actinomycetota; class Actinomycetes; order Kitasatosporales; family Streptomycetaceae; genus Streptomyces; species Streptomyces millisiae. The sequence goes on along the minus strand of NZ_JAVREM010000033.1, from coordinate 45,433 downwards.
TCAAGACCGTGCCCGAGTCCAAGATCGTGGAGACCCTGATCGACGAGGCCATGAAGATCGCCGAGCAGATGGAGAAGGACGGCGTCGTCTCGGGAGAGCCCGAGGTCTCCGTCAGCTGATCCCACGCGGACCGGCGACGGCCGGGAGGCATCGGGGACGCGCGCCGGTAGCATGCCCAGCACCGCTCACGTCCCTCGAACACAAGGCGCCGTCCCCCGTGCTGACCACGTCCACCACCCGGGTCCTGGAACCCACCGACCTCAGCGACGCGCTCGCCGTGCTCGACCAGGACCCGGTGGCCAACGCCTTCGTCACCGCCCGGGTGCTCGACTCCGGCCTCGAACCGCCCTACCTGGGCGGCGAGATGTGGGGCCACTACCGCCGCGGCCGGCTGGTCTCGCTCTGCTACGCCGGCGCCAACCTGGTGCCGGTCTGCGCGGGCCCGGCCGCCGTCCGGGCGTTCGCCGAGCGGGCCCTGCGCCAGGGCCGCCGGTGCTCGTCCATCGTCGGCCCGCTCGACCCGACCGCCCGCCTCTGGTCCCACCTGGAGCCGCACTGGGGGCCCGCCAGGCAGCTGCGCCGCCGGCAGCCGCTGATGACCACCGACCGGGCGCCGGGCGGCATCGCCCCCGACCCCGGCGTGCGGCGGATGCGGAAGGACGAGATGGACCTCGTGCTGCCGGCCGCCGTCGCCATGTTCACGGAGGAGGTCGGGGTCTCCCCGCTGGACGCGGCCGACGGCGGCCTCGCCTACCAGTCCCGGGTCGCCGAGACGGTCGGCACCGGGCGCTGCTTCGGCCGGATCGAGGACGGCCGCGTGGTCTTCAAGGCCGAGATCGGCGCCGTCACCCCCCACGCCTGCCAGCTCCAGGGCGTCTGGACGGCCCCCGAGCTGCGCGGCCGCGGGCTGGCCACCGCCGGCCTCGCCACCGTGCTGCGGCACGCGCTCGACGAGGTGGCGCCCGTGGTCAGCCTCTACGTCAACGACTTCAACGCCCCGGCGCTCACGGTCTACCGCCGGCTCGGCTTCGTCGAGGCCGGCGCCCTGATGAGCGTCCTGTTCTGACCGGCCGCCGCCGCGCGTCGACCGGTCCGCCGGCCATTCGCGGGTACCGGACGCGACTTCGGTGGTGCGGCGCGTTAGCCTCCCGGCATGACACCATCTGCCGGGGAGGCCGCCCCCGACGCCTGGGACATCACCGTCGCGCCGCTCGACCTCGCCGCCCGGGTGGACGAGGCGCTGGCCGTCCAGGCGCAGGCGTTCGGCCTGAGCGACGAGGAGGTGGCGGTGCGCCGCCACATCGTCCAGCGCCACCTGGCCAGCCCCGGCGCCCGTGCCCTGGGCGCCACCACCCCCGACGGCCGCCTGGTCGGCTTCGTCTACGGGATGCCCAACGACCGGGCGCAGTGGTGGTCCACCGTCGTCGAGCCCTACCTGCGCCGGGCCGGCAACGACGCCTGGCTGACCGACTCGTTCACCATCACCGAGCTGCACGTGCTGCCCGCCTACCAGCGGCACGGCATAGGCCGCCGGCTGATCACCACGCTCACCGACGCGGCCGCCGAGCCGCGCTCGATCCTCTCCGCCGTGGACACCGAGAGCCCGGCCCGCGCCCTCTACCGCAGGCTCGGCTACCAGGACCTGGCCCGCCGGGTGCTCTTCCCCTCCGCCCCCTGCCCCTACGCCGTGATGGGCGCCCACCTGCCGCTCCGCCGCTGGTAGCCCGCGGTCACAGCCAGGTCGCGAACTCCAGCAGGGCCTCCGCCTCGGACCGCCGCCCCGCCGACAGGGCGCGCCCGGCCGACTCCACCGCGCGGAACAGCGCCCAGCCGCGCAGCCGCTCGGCGGACAGCTCGACCGAGTCGGCCAGCCTGGCCACCCGGCGCCTGGTGATCGAGGCCGCGCCCGGCGAGGCCACCAGATCGTGCAGCCGGTCCCGCGCCAGCCGCGCCAGGTCGTAGGCCCGCTCGCCCACCACCGGCTCCGGGCCCACCGCCAGCCACGGCGCGCGCTCCGCGTCCGAGGCCAGCACCGCCCCCTGTCGGAAGTCCCCGTGCAGCAGCAGCCGCTCCGGCTCCCCGGCCAGCAACTCGTCCCGCGCCGCCAGCGCCGACTCGACCAGCGGCTCCGCGTCGAGGGCCGCCAGCGCGCCGTCCCGCAGCGCTGCCGCCCGCCCGGCCGTGTGCTCGGCCACGGTGGGGAACGGATGTCCCGCGCCCGGATCCACCCACAGCCGGCGGAGCACCGAGACCGCCTCCAGCGTCGCCTTGGCCTCGGGCAGCGAACGCAACGAGGTCTCGCCGTGCAGCCGCTCCAGCAGCAACGCGCCGGCCGCCGGGTCGTGGCGCAGCGCGCGGACCGCGCCCAGGCCGTCCCAGCGGCGCAGCGCCGCCTCCTCCAGCGCCGCCGGGCGCCAGGGCGCGCATATCTTCAGCGCGGCCCGGCCGCCGTCGGCGCACCCGACCAGCACCAGCATGCTGGTGCGGCCGCCCGGCGCCGTCACCCGCTCCGGCGTCAGCTCCCAGCGGGCCAGCACCTCGGCGACCAGCTCGGGCAGCCCGGCCAGCCACTCGGCGCCCTCGGGCGGGCCGGCCGTCGCCAGCCGCGCCGGCGGTGCCAGTTCCATCGTCAACGGCTCCCCTCCGTGTCGTACTCGGCGAGACCGGGGAACGGCGTCCCCGCGCCGCGCCAGCGGGCCGCGCGGACCGCCGCCTCGCTCAGGGCCGCCGCCGCGTCCCGGCGGGCCTCGCCCTCGGCGGCCCGCACCAACTCGGCGTAGGCGCCGGCGAGCCGGGACTCGAGCTCGGCGGCAAGACGCACCGCGGCCTCCCCGTCGGCCACCTCGAAGGGCAGCTCGTAGGCGGCGGCCGAGGCGACCGGGGTGCCGCCCAGGTCGCGCACCGCCCGGTGCAGCGCGTCGCGCCGCGCGCGGTGCGCCGTGTACGCCTCGTCGGCCTCCCCGGCCCGGTCCTCGGCGATCCGCGCGCCGACCACCCCGTACCCGTAGACGGCGGCGTGCTCCGCGGCCAACGCGGCCTGCGTGGCGTCCAGTTCGGGGGACGTGTCACTCATCGGGTGTCTCATGCCGGTCCGTCACCTGGCCTCGTGGAGCAGATACGCCTGGGCCGACCCGGCGGCGGCCAGCGAGGCCAGCAGCCGGGCCAGGTCGGGGGAGGCGTCGGGCACGGCGCGCAGCCTGGCCTCGGCCACCTCGCGCTCCGCGTCGGCGAGCGCGGTGAGCGCCCGGTCGGCGTCGGCCGGCACCTCGGGCTCGCCGCCCGAGGGACCGGGGGGCGAGGCGTCCCCCTCGTTGAGGGCCGCGAGGTGCGCGGTCACGGTGTCCCGGAACGGCCGCAGCGTGTCCGCCAGCGCCGGGTGCGCGGCCGCGGTCGCGTCGTAGCGCGCCAGCAGGTCGTTGCCGTCCCGCGCGGCCCGGCGGCGCAGCCCCCGCACCGTGGTGGCGGAGACGGTCCCGCCCCCGGATCCGCTCTCCTCCGAGGACGTGCAGCCCGCCAGCGCGCCGGCGGAGCATGCCAGCAGGCCGCCGAGGAACACGGCTCTTCTGGACAGGCGAGAGGGCATGGTTCCCCGTACTTCCCGTCGTCGATCGACTGTCGATCGAGTGTTGAAAGAGGTCGCAAGAGGTCGAAAAGTGAGTGGGTTCGAGTGGGTACGCTGAGGCGATAGAAAGATCACCGCCCGGTGAGCGTACCCGCGCGACCCGCGGATCCCGGCGCCACCCCGCCCCACGGCGTGCCAGGCCGGGGGCCTGAACGCGGTCGGCGTGGCGTGCCACAGGGGATAGGCTGTTGCGCGAGAGTGCCCGAGACGCACCGACGAGACGCGCCATCGACAACAGCACACGCGGCCGAGGAGTCACCCGGATGAGCACGACCCAGATCGACAGGCTGCGCGAGCTGCTGGAGCCGCTGGCCGCCGAGCGGGGGCTTGACCTGGAAGAGGTCAAGATCACTCCGGCGGGCCGGCGAAGGGTGCTCCGGGTGGCGGTCGACTCGGACGGCGGCGTCGGGCTCGAGACCTGCGCCGAGCTGAGCCGCGAGGTCTCGGCCGTGCTCGACGCCTCGGACGTGATGGGCGCCGCCCCCTACGTGCTCGAGGTGACCTCCCCGGGCGCCGAGCGCCCGTTGACCGAGCCCCGCCACTACCGCCGCTCCCGCGGTCGGCTCGTCAGGGCCCAGCTGAGCGAGGGCGGCGAGCTGGTCGCCAGGATCGTGGGCGTCGACGAGGCGGGGCTTGATCTGGAGGTCCCGGGGGAGAAGGGCCGCAAGGCCACGTCGCGCCGGGTGGAGTTCGCGGAGATCGCCCGGGCGCGGGTCGAAGTCGAGTTCAGTCGCAGGCCCGCCGGCGACGAGAGCACCGAAGGCTGAAGGAGGCGTAGTCGTGGACATCGACATGAGTGCCCTGCGGGGTCTCGTCCGAGAGAAGGAGATCTCCTTCGACCTGCTGGTGGAGGCCATCGAGTCGGCCCTCCTGATCGCCTACCACCGCACCGAGGGCAGCCGCAGGCAGGCCCGGGTGGTGCTCGACCGGAAGACCGGCCATGTGACGGTCTGGGCCAGGGAGGACCCCGACGAGCTCGAGGAGGCCGGCGAGGACGCCGAGCCACGGGAGTTCGACGACACCCCGCAGGGCTTCGGCCGGATCGCCGCCACCACCGCCAAGCAGGTGATCCTGCAGCGGCTGCGGGACGCCGAGGAGGACGTCACCTTCGGCGAGTACGCCGGGCGTGAGGGCGACGTGGTGGCCGGCGTGGTGCAGCAGGGCAGGGACCCGAAGAGCGTGCTGGTGGACATCGGCAAGCTGGAGGCGATCCTGCCGCCGCAGGAGCAGGTGCCCGGCGAGGAGTACCCGCACGGCGCCCGGTTGCGCTCATACGTGGTGCGGGTGGTCAAGGGCGCGCGCGGCCCCTCGGTCACGCTGTCCCGTACCCACCCCAACCTGGTCAGGAAGCTCTTCGAGCTGGAGGTCCCGGAGATCGCCGACGGCACCGTCGAGATCGCGGCGATCGCCCGCGAGGCCGGGCACCGCACCAAGATCGCGGTCCGCTCGCTGCGGCCCGGGCTGAACGCCAAGGGCGCCTGCATCGGACCGATGGGCGGCCGGGTGCGGAGCGTGATGGCGGAGCTGCACGGCGAGAAGATCGACATCGTGGACTGGTCGGACGACCCGGCCGAGCTGGTGGCCAACGCGCTCTCGCCGGCCCGGGTCACCCGGGTCGACGTGGTCGACCAGGCGGCCCGCTCGGCGCGCGTGACCGTGCCGGACTACCAGCTGTCGCTGGCCATCGGCAAGGAGGGGCAGAACGCCCGCCTGGCCGCCCGGCTGACCGGCTGGCGGATCGACATCAGACCCGACACCGAGCAGGCCGCCGAGCGGGCCTGAGCGGCCCGCGGCGGCCGGATCCCGGGGTGCCGGCTCGTGCCGCGGGAATGCGGTCCACCGGTCGCCTCGTTGGAAGAGTGGAGGGAAGGGCCCGCCCGCCGGGCCGGCCGCATGGGGAGGTAGACTTTACTGTGTCTGGCCGGACGCGGGCGAGAGCCTGCCCGGAACGCACCTGCGTCGGATGTCGACAGCGCTCAGCCCGAAACGGCCTGCTGCGTGTGGTGGTGATTGGGGATCGCTGTGTCCCCGATCTTCGCGGTACGCTGCCCGGTCGGGGTGCGTATGTGCATCCCACGACGAGCTGTCTCGAGCTGGCGGTCCGCCGTCGCGCGTTTCCCAGGGCCTTTCGGACCCAGGGGCCGCTCGACACCGGGCAGCTGCGACGGTGGGTCGGCCGGCCGGCGTCGTCGGAAGTGCAGGAACTGTAAGAAGTGCCGCGTGGGTGGTCCGCGCGGCAGGTACCTCGCGAGTCGGAAGTAGGTCGAGATTGCGATGAGCACTCGATGAGTACGCGATGAGTACGCCCGTGAAGTAGCGAAGGTCCGGCGGACGACCGACCCCGGACCGTAGAAGGAGCGAAGTGGCTAAGGTCCGGGTATACGAGCTCGCCAAGGAGCTTGGAGTCGAGAGCAAGGTCGTCATGGCCAAGCTCCAAGAACTTGGTGAATTCGTCCGTTCGGCGTCCTCGACGATCGAGGCGCCAGTAGTACGCAAGCTGACCGACGCGTTCAGCGGCGGCGGCAACAACCGCAAGGCCCCGCGGCCGGGCGCGCCCAGGCCGGGTGCCCCCAAGCCGGGTGCCGTGGCCCCGCGCCCCGGCCCCGCGCCGCGTCCGGGTCCCGTGCCCCCCAAGCCGAGCGCCGGTGGCCCTCGGCCGACCCCTGGCCCGAAGCCGGCCGCCAAGCCGGCCCCCGCGGCCCCCGAGTTCACCCAGCCGACGACCGGCGGTGCCGAGCAGGCTCCCCAGCAGCCTCGGCAGGAGCGTCCGGCCGGCCCGCGTCCCGGCGCCCAGCAGGGCCCGCGTCCGGGTGCCCGTCCCGGCGGTCCCGGTGCGCCCAAGCCCGGCGCCCGTCCGGGTCCCGCGCCGGCCAAGCCGGGTGCCGCGGCGCCCAAGCCGGGCGGCCGTCCGGCCGGCCCGCGTCCGGGCAACAACCCGTTCACGACCAGTGGTTCCACCGGCATGGCCAGGCCGCAACAGGCGCCGCGGCCCGGTCCGGCGCCCCGGCCTGGCGCGCCGGCCCAGGGTGGCCCGCGTCCCGGCGGTCAGGACCGTCCCCCGCGCCCGCAGGCGCCGGGTGGCGGCCGGGTGACCCCGGGCAACATGCCGCGTCCGCAGGGCGCGGCCCCCGGCGGCCCGCGTCCGGGCCCCGGCGGTAGCCGGCCCAACCCGGGCATGATGCCGCAGCGCCCGTCCGGCGCCGGCCGCCCCGGCGGCGGCCCCGGCGCCCGTCCGGGCGGTGGCGGCGGTGGCGCCCGTCCCGGTGGCGGCGGCGGTTTCGCCGGCCGCGGCGGCGGCGCGCGTCCCGGTGGCGGCGGTGGTTTCGGTGGCGGCGGTGGCCGTCCCGGCACCGGCACCCGTCCGGGTGGCGGCGGTGGCTTCGGCGGCGGCGGTGGCCGTCCCGGCGGCTTCGGCGGCGGCCCCGGCGGCGGTGGCCGGCCGGGCGGCCCGGGCGGTCGTGGTGGCACCCAGGGCGCCTTCGGGCGTCCCGGCGGCCCCGCGCGGCGCGGTCGCAAGTCGAAGCGGCAGCGGCGCCAGGAGTACGAGGCCATGCAGGCCCCGTCCATCGGCGGCGTGATGCTGCCGCGCGGCAAGGGCGAGACCATCAGGCTCTCCCGTGGCGCGTCCCTCACCGACTTCGCGGAGAAGATCAACGCCAACCCGGCGTCGCTGGTCCAGGTCATGTTCAACCTGGGCGAGATGGTCACCGCGACGCAGTCCGTCTCCGACGAGACGCTGCACCTGCTCGGCGAGGAGATGAACTACACCGTCCAGATCGTCAGCCCGGAGGAGGAGGACCGCGAGCTTCTCGAGTCCTTCGACATCGAGTTCGGCGAGAACGAGGGCGGCGAGGAGGAGCTGGTCTCCCGGCCGCCGGTGGTGACCGTCATGGGTCACGTCGACCACGGTAAGACCCGCCTGCTGGACGCGATCCGCAAGACCAACGTCATCGAGGGCGAGGCCGGCGGCATCACCCAGCACATCGGTGCCTACCAGGTGTCGATCGACGTCAACGACGAAGAGCGGCGCATCACCTTCATCGACACCCCGGGTCACGAGGCGTTCACCGCCATGCGTGCCCGTGGTGCCAAGTCGACGGACATCGCCATCCTCGTGGTGGCGGCCAACGACGGTGTGATGCCGCAGACCATCGAGGCGTTGAACCACGCCAAGGCGGCCGACGTGCCGATCGTCGTCGCGGTCAACAAGATCGACGTCGAGGGCGCCGACCCGACCAAGGTCCGCGGCCAGCTGACCGAGTTCGGCCTGGTGGCCGAGGAGTACGGCGGCGACACGATGTTCGTCGACATCTCCGCGCGCCAGGGCACCAACATCGAGTCGCTGCTCGAGGCGGTCGTCCTGACCGCCGACGCGGCCCTCGACCTGCGGGCCAACCCCAGCCAGGACGCCCAGGGCATCGCCATCGAGGCGCACCTGGACCGGGGCCGCGGCGCCGTGGCCACCGTGCTGGTCCAGCGCGGCACGCTGCGCGTCGGCGACACGATGGTGGTGGGCGACGCCCACGGCCGCGTGCGGGCCATGCTCGACGACACCGGGCGCACGCTCGCCGAGGCCGGGCCCTCGACGCCGGTGCTGGTGCAGGGTCTGACCAACGTGCCGGGCGCCGGGGACAACTTCCTGGTGGTCTCCGACGACCGGACCGCGCGGCAGATCGCCGAGAAGCGGGCCGCCCGCGAGCGGAACGCGGCGTTCGCCAAGCGCACCCGCCGGGTCTCCCTGGAGAACCTGGACACGGTGCTCAAGGCCGGCGAGGTGCAGCAGCTCAACCTCATCATCAAGGGCGACGCGTCCGGTTCCGTCGAGGCCCTGGAGTCCTCGCTGCTCCAGCTCGACGTCGGCGACGGCGTCGACCTGCGGGTGCTCCACCGGGGCGTCGGCGCGGTCACCGAGACCGACATCGACCTGGCCAGCGGCTCCGACGCCATCGTCATCGGCTTCAACGTGCGCGCCGAGGGGCGTGCCACGCAGGCGGCCGAGCGCGAGGGCGTGGACGTCCGGTACTACTCGGTCATCTACCAGGCGATCGAGGAGATCGAGGCGGCCCTGAAGGGCCTGCTGAAGCCGGAGTACGAGGAGGTCGAGCTGGGCACCGCGGAGATCCGCGAGGTCTTCCGCTCCTCCAAGCTGGGCAACATCGCGGGTGTCCTCATCCGCTCCGGCGAGGTGCGGCGGAACACCAAGGCCCGGCTGGTCCGCGACGGCAAGGTCGTCGCCGAGAACCTCACCATCGAGGGGCTGCGGCGCTTCAAGGACGATGTCACCGAGATCCGCGAGGGCTTCGAGGGCGGTATCAACCTCGGAAACTTCAACGACATCAAGGTGGACGACGTCATCGCGACCTACGAGATGCGCGAGAAGCCGCGCGTCTAGCGGTCGGGCCGGGGTCGGTCGGCGGGGGAAACCCCGTCGATCGGCCCCGGCCGTCGCCGTTACGATCACCGCATGTATACCGGGACACTCTCCTTCGACCTGCTGCTCGGCGACGTGCGCTCCCTCAAGGAGAAGCGCTCGGTGGTGCGACCGATCGTGGCGGAACTGCGGCGCAGGTTCGCCGTGAGCGTCGCCGAGGTGGGCGAGCAGGACCTGTACCGGCGGGCCCATATCGGTCTCGCCGTGGTCTCGGGGGACACCGGCCGGCTCACCGAGGTGCTCGACCAGTGCGAGCGCTGGGTGGCGGACCGCCCCGAGGTGGAACTGCTGTCCGTGCGGCGGCGGATCCACGGCGGCGAGGACGAGTAGCCGGCCGATCCGTACCGGAGCAGGCTGGCAGACAGCCGCGACATTTCCAGAACTGTGCGAGGAGACGGAGCAGTGGCCGACAAGGCACGGGCGAAGAGGCTGGCGGACCTCATCCGCGAGGTGGTCGCCCAGAAGCTGCAGCGGGACATCAAGGACCCCAGGCTGGGCAGCCGGGTGACCATCACCGACACCAGGGTCACCGGGGACCTGCGGGAGGCGACCGTCTTCTACACGGTGTACGGCGACGAGGCCGACCGGCAGGAGGTGGCCGCGGGGCTGCGCAGCGCCAGAGGCGTGCTGCGGTCGGCCGTCGGCGCGGCGGCCGGCGTCAAGCACACCCCGAGCCTGGAGTTCGTGCCCGACGCGCTGCCCGAGACCGCGCGCAACCTCGACCACCTCTTCGACAAGGCGCGGGAGCGTGACGAGGAGCTGCGCCGCTCGTCGGCCGGCGCCCAGTACGCGGCCGGCGCCGACCCCTACCGCGACGCCGGCGAGGACCGGGAGCGCGTCGGGGAGGACGAGGAGGGGCTCCCGGGCGCCGAGGAGCGCGGGGACGAGGACTGACCAGCACATGAGCCGACCCACGGCCGACGGGCTCGTCATCGTCGACAAGCCCGCCGGCTTCACCTCCCACGACGTCGTCGCGGTGCTGCGCGGCATCGCCCGCACCCGGCGCGTCGGGCACGCCGGCACCCTGGACCCGATGGCCACCGGCGTGCTGCTGCTCGGCCTCGGCCGGGCCACCCGGCTGCTCGGCCATCTGGCCCTCACCGACAAGGAGTACCGGGGCACCGTCCGGCTCGGCCAGACCACCGTCACCGACGACGCCGAGGGCGAGATCACCGGGGGCCGGGGCGCCGCCGGCCTCGACCCGGCCGACATCGCCGCCGGCGTGGCCCGGCTGACCGGGGACATCATGCAGGTGCCGGCCAAGGTCAGCGCCGTCAAGATCGACGGCAAGCGGTCCTACCGGCGGGTCCTGGCCGGCGAGGACGTGGAGATCCCGGCCCGCCCGGTGACCGTCTCCACCTTCACGGTGGACCGGGTGGTCGAGCGCACCCTTCCCGACGGCCTCACCGTCACCGACCTGGACGTCACCGTGGTCTGCTCCTCGGGCACCTACATCCGTGCCCTGGCCCGCGACCTCGGCGCCTCGCTCGGCACCGGCGGCCACCTGACGGCGCTGCGCCGCACCCGGGTCGGCCCCTACCAGGTGGACGTCGCCCGCACCCTCGACGAGCTGCGCGCCGAGCTGACCGTGCTGCCGCTCGACGAGGCCGCGGCGGCCGCCTTCCCACGCTGGGACGTGACGGAGCGGGAGGCCAGGCTGCTCGGCAACGGCGCCCGCATCACGACGCCGCGGCTGCCGGCCGGACCGGTGGCCGTCTTCGGACCCGACGACCGGCTCGTGGCGCTGGTCGAGGCCGAGGGCGACCGGGCGCGGAGCCTGGCCGTCTTCGCCCCCCAGGGCTGACCCTCCGCTCACCGGATCGGGTGAAGAGCGGCCCGGGGACTGCGGCGTCCGAGGGGCGCGCGCGGCTTCCGGTGGGATTCGGGCCGCCGCTGGGCAGGACCTCCCCCTGACTCGTCAGGGCAGGCGGCAGGGGAGGTTCGAGGATGACGATGGGCTCGGTGGCGACCACGGCCAGGACCGGGCCGGCCCTGGTGCGCGTCGGGGATCTGGCGGGCCGGCCGCGCGGCCTCGGCTTCGCGGCCGACCTGGACGGCACCCTGATCACCAGCCACGAGGCCGTCGACGGCCTCGCCAGACTGGTCCTGCGCTGGCCGGGCGGCGAGGCACGCGTCGTCGAGGCCGCGGACGTCACCGGGCTCCCGCACTGGGACCTGGCCCTGATCCGGGTCCAGGAGCCACCGCCCGGCGCGCCCGGGCTGGTCATCGCCCCCGACCGGGCGGGGCCCGTCCGGCTGCTGGTCGGCCACGACTGGGCGGACGCCACGCTGCACGCGCCGGGCGGCCCCGCCGTCTACACGGCCACCGACCGCTACCACCGGATCGAGGAGGCCCTGGAGCTGCGCCTGGCACCGGGCGCCACCGCTGGGCTCCGGCTCGACGCCGCCCACACCGGGGGGCCCGTCGTCGACCCGACCTCGGGAGCGGCGCTGGCCGTCCTCACCACGGCGCTGCGCGCACCGGGGCGCCCACCGGGCTTCGCCGTGCCCCTGCACACGGCGGCCGCCATCGAGGGCCGGGGGCCGCTCGTCGAGCTGCTGCGGCGCAACGGCACCGAGGTGCCCGGCTACGGCACCGCCCTCAACCTCGCCGGGGTGCGGGCCCTGGCCGCCGACTCGCTGACCGCCGCCGGCGTCCGCGCCACGGCCCACGACCGGCCGGAACTGGCGGCCGAACTCGTGGCGTTCGACCGGGGGAGCGCCAGCGTCGCCGCCCTGGTCGGGCCGCCCGGCACCGGCCGCACCACCCTGCTCGCCGCCCACGCCGCCCGCCGGCCGCCCACCGTCTGGCTCTCCGGTTCCGCGCTGCGGCCCGACGACGCCGGGCTGCGGGACGCCGTGCGCCGGGCCCTGGCCCGCGCCGATCCGGACGTGGCCGCCAGGACCGCGCGGGCGGCCGGACAGCCGCTGCTCGTGGTGCTCGACGGCCCGGAGGAGATGCCGGCCGAGCTGGCCGCCCGGCTCCCCGGCTGGACGCGGGCCACCGCCGACTGGCTGCGGGCCGCCGGCGCCCGCCTGGTGCTGGCCTGTCGCCCCGAGTTCTGGGAGCACGCGGGGCGACTGCACCCGCCCGGCACCCTGTACGGGGCACCGGCCGGCGCGCTCCCCGCCCACCTGCCGATCGGGGACCTCGGCCCCGGCCCGGCCAGCCGGGCCAGGGCGGCGGCCGGCCTCGACGCGGCCGACCTCGCCCCCGGCGAGGCGGCACACCCGCTGTCGCTGCGGATGCTGGCCCGGATCCGCGCCGCCCAGCCCGTGGGCGCCGGCGGCGCCCCCGACCGGGACGAGATCTTCTCGGCCCACCTCGACCTCCTCGCGCTCCGCCTGGCCGAGACGCTGGCCGGCGGCGCCGCCGACCGGCACGCCGCGACCAGGGCGGCGGCCAGGGTCCACCAGGCGGCCCGGCGCTCGGCCCTGACCGGCGTCCTGCCGAGGCGGGCCTTCGACGCCCTCTTCCCCTGGCCCGGCGGCTGGGCCAGGGCCGTGCTCGACCAGGGGCTGCTGCGTCCTGCCGGCGCCGACTACCGGTTCGCCGACGAGGAGTTCGCCGACTGGCTGCACGGCCGCCACCTCGCGGTGGACGCCGCGCTCGCGGCCGCGGCACGCGGCGGGCTGCCGAGGCACCGGGCCGGCGCCCTCACCCAGGCCCTGCTGCGCCTTGCCCGCGGGCGCGGCGCGGCGGCCCTGCGCGGCCTGCTGCCGCTGCCGGCCGCCGGAGAGCCCGCCGACCGGGGCTGGTGGGCGGCCCGGCTGAGCCGGCAGGTGCTGCCGGCGCTGCCCGACGCACGCCCGCTGCTGGCCGAGCTCCGGGCGCTCGCCGACCTGGTCGGCGCCGGCGCCGTCCCGGCCGAGCCCTTCGGACCCGACTTCTGGCGCGCGCTCTCCGTCGAGGAGGACGACAGGATCGACCTGCTCCGCCGGCTGCTGCCCGCCGACCGCGGAAGCCACGGGCCGCGCTACCTCAGCGCGGTGAGCGAACTCCTGGCCGCCCGGCCACGGCAGGCGGCCGCCCGGCTCTGCCGCTGGTTCGACGACGACCGGCCACTGCGCTTCGCGGGGGAGGGCGAGCCGCCCGAGGACGTCACGGTGGCCTCGGCCGCCCAGGCCCTGCTGCACACCCACCGCCGCCTGGCCCCGGACGAGCTCACCGAGGCCCTGATCGACGCCGGCCATCCGCGCGCCGACGAACTGCTCGCCGAACTCGCCCACGACGAGCCGGCCGCGCTCTGCCGCGCGGTGGAGCGCTGGACGCAGGACGACCGGCCGGAACGCAGGGCCGCCGCCGTCGACCACGGACTGCGCACCGCCGGGCGTTCCCCCCACGCCCTGACCGACCAGGACCGCGGGCTGCTGCGCTACGCGGCCAGGGCGCTGCTCGCCCGCCCCGAGGACGCCGCGCTGCACCCGAGCGCCTGCGCGCTGCTGGTCCAGGCGGCGCCGGTCGGCGAGCCGGGCGAGGGTGGGAGGGACCGCGAGGAGTCGGGCGCCGGCCAGGGCAAGGCGGGCGTCCCTCGCCGGGAGGGGGCCCGGTACCGTGGAGCGGCAGGTCCACACGGATAGCGGCATAGCGGCATAGCGGATAGCGCGAGGAGCGATGAACGGTGGAGCGCTGGCGTGATATGGCGGACATCCCCGGCGACTGGGGACGCAGCGTCGTCACCATCGGCTCGTACGACGGTGTTCACCGCGGGCACCAGCTGATCATCGGTAGGGCGGTGGCCCACGCCAGGGATCTCGGCGTGCCGGCGGTCGTCGTCACCTTCGACCCCCACCCCAAGGAGGTCACCAGGCCGGGCAGCCATCCGCCGCTGCTCGCCCCGCACCCGCGGCGCGCCGAGCTGCTGGCGGACCTGGGCGTGGACGCCGTGCTCGTGCTGCCGTTCACCAAGGAGTTCTCCCAGCTCTCGCCCGCCGAGTTCGTGGTGAAGGTGCTGGTGGAGAAGTTGCACGCGCGTGCCGTCGTGGAGGGGCCCAACTTCCGCTTCGGGCACCGCGCCGCCGGCACCGTGGCGACACTGGCCGAGCTGGGGGTGACCTACGGCTTCGAGGTGCTGGTGGTCGACCTGTTCGAGCGCGGCGGCCCGGGCGACGAGCCGTTCTCGTCCTCGCTGGCGAGGAGGCTGATCGCGGAGGGCGACGTGGCCGCCGCCGGCGAGGTGCTCGGCCGCCCGCACCGGGTCGAGGGCACCGTGGTGCACGGGGCCGGGCGCGGCCGGGAGTTGGGCGTGCACACCGCCAACCTGGACGTGGTGCCGCACTCGGCGGTGCCGGCCGACGGCGTCTACGCGGGCTGGCTGCTGGCCGCCGGGGAGCGGTTCCCCGCGGCCATCTCGGTCGGCACCAACCCGCAGTTCAACGGCACCGAGCGCACCGTCGAGGCGCACGCGCTCGACCGCACGGACCTCGACCTCTACGGACAGTCGGTGGCCATCGACTTCCTGACCCGGCTGCGCGGCCAGGAGGTCTTCGACTCCGTCGAGGGGCTGCTCGAGCGGATCGACGAGGACCGGCGCAGGGCCCGTGAGTTGACCGCCGGCGGCTGACCGGCCCCGCCCGGGGCCGGCCGGCCGCCCGACCCTGGTGGCTAGCCCTGGGGCGGCTGGGCCGGCCAGGCCCCCGGCTGCTGCGGGAAGCCGTACCCGAACCCGGGCTGCGGCGGCTGCTGCCCGGCCCCCGGGTGGCCCGGCTGCGGCGGCTGCTGCTGGCCCGGCTGTGGCTGGGGGTACGGGGCGTGCGGCTGCTGTTGGGCCGGGGGCACCTGCTGCGGGTGCTGCTGCGGGTGTCCGGGCTGGCCCGGCTGCGGGTAGCCGTAGGCCGGCGGCTGCTGCCCCTGCCCGGGCAGCGGCGGCGCGACCTGCGGCGGCAGCCCGCCGTCCGGCGTCCACAGGCCCTGCTCCTGCTGCACCCGCACGAAGTCCTCGGCGATCAGCGCGGCCAACTCGAAGTAGGCCTGCCGGGTCTTGGGCCGCATCATGTCCAACTCGACCTCGGCGCCGGCCGCCAGGTGCTCGTCGAACGGCGCCACGATCACCCCGCGGCAGCGGGTCTGGAAGTGGGCCACGATGTCCTCGACCTTGACCATCCGGCCCGTCTCCCGGACTCCGGAGATCACGGTGATGCTGCGCTGCACCAGATCGCCGTAGCCGTGCGCGGCCAGCCAGTCCATGGTGGTGCTGGCGCTGCTCGCCCCGTCCACCGAGGGGGTCGAGACGATGATCAGCTGGTGGGCGAGGTCGAGCACCCCGCGCATCGCGCTGTACAGCAGGCCGGTGCCCGAGTCGGTGAGGATGATCGGGTACTGCTTGGCCAGCACGTCGATGACGCGCCGGTAGTCCTCGTCGTTGAAGGTGGTCGAGACGGCCGGGTCCACGTCGTTGGCCAGGATCTCCAGGCCCGAGGGCGCCTGCGAGGTGAACCGGCGGATGTCCATGTAGCTGTTCAGGTAGGGGATGGCGCCGACCAGGTCACGGATGGTGGCCCCGGTCTCGCGGCGCACCCGGCGGCCGAGCGTGCCGGCGTCCGGGTTGGCGTCGATCGCGATCACCTTGTCCTGGCGCTCACTGGCCAGGGTGGCGCCGAGCGCCGTGGTGGTGGTCGTCTTGCCCACGCCGCCCTTGAGGCTGATCACCGCGATCCGGTAGCCGGAGAGCACCGGGGTGCGGATGACGGCGAGCTTCCGCTGCCGCTCCTCCTCGGCCGCCCGGCCACCGATCCGGAAGCGCGAGGCGGGCTTGCTGACGGGCTGCGAACGCGGCTTGTTGCGGCGCTTGTCGTGCAGCAGCCGGTCGGACGACAGCTCGACCGAGGCCGTGTACCCGAGCGCGCCCGGCTGCGGCTGGGCGTTGTACTGCTGCGGGTCGGGCCAACTGGTGCCGGCCCTGGGGTCCTGTGGCTGTGCCGGCGGCTGCGGCTGCGGCTGTGCCGGCGCGGCCGGGGCCGGGGCCGGGGTGGCGCCGGTGGCCTGCTGCTGCGCGGGCACGCCGGGCTGCGGGAACCCGGGTTGTGGGAACCCGGGCTGTGGCGCGGGGGGTTGCTGCTGCTGACCCGGCTGTGGCCACTGCACGGCCGGCGGTTGGGCGCCGCCGCCCCCGGGGGGCGGGAAGCCGTAGCCGGCGGGGGCGCCCGGCACACCGGGCTGCGGCCCGGGCGCGGCGGCCGGCACCGGCCCCTGCACCGGCTGCGGGAACCCGTAGCCACCGGGCGCGTTGGGCTGTGGCTGCGCCGGCGGCAGCGCGTGCTGCTGCGGCTGTGCCTGCGGCTGCTGGGCCGGGGTCGGCTGGGGAGCGCCCGGAACCGACTGCTGCGCCGGGGCGGACGTCGGCTGCGGCGGTTCCGGCCACTGCGGGGCCGGCGGTTGGGCGCCGCCCGGCGGAGGCGGGAATCCGTAGCCACTCGGCGCGTTGGCCGCCGGAGACGGGGGCGGCTGCGGCGGGCTCGGTGGCTGCGCCGCGGCCGGCGGCTGCGGGAAGCCATAGCCGCCGGGGGCGCTGGCCGGCTGGGCCGGTTGGGCCGGCTCGGGCCAGCGGGGGAGTGCGGGGAGGCCGGGGGCGGCGTCCGCCGCCGCGGGACCGCTGGGCGGGGGCAGCGCGGGCAGCCCGGGCGGAGCGGCTGGCGTGGCCGGAGCGGCCGACGGCTGCGCGGGCGGGGGCCCGTCCTCCGTGACCTCGTCGAGCAGTTCGGGCCCCTGCTCGGGCTCCGGGTCCTCCTCGACGTCCAACGCGGACTCCGTCGCCGGCTTGGCGAACTCGACCTGGACGGGCGGCTCGTCGGGCTGCGCCGCGCGCTGCGGCGTGAAGATGGCGGTGTTCTCGGAGGCCACGGGGCCGGCGCCGTCGGTGGCCGGTGCGGTCGTGTCGGACGGCGTCGACGGGCCGGCCTGGAAGTCCGGCGGGAGCGGGGGCAGCCCACCGGGCAACGCCGGCGGGGCGGGGGGCGCGGCCGGCGGCGGTGTGGCCGCTGCCGCGGACGACTCCTCGGCCGCAGGCTCGGCCGGCTCAGCCGGCTCCGGCGCGGGCGCAGAGGCGGCGTTGGCCTTCCGCACGGCCTGCGGCGAGATCAGCATGGTGGAGGCCGGGGCCACGTCGTCCGACCGCTCCTCGGCCTCGGCGTCGGCCACCCGCTCAGGCTCAGGCTCGGGCTCGGGTGTGGGGGCGGGCGGTGGTGGCGGGGGGCCCGTCACCGAGGCGGGCGGCGGCCCGGGGAAGACCGGCGGCTGGGGCGCCGGCGGCGCCGGCTCGGGCTCGGGCTGCGACACCTCGGGTCGGGCGGCCTCGGGCTCGGGTGTGGGGGCGGGCGGTGGTGGCGGGGGGCCGGTCACCGAGGCGGGCGGCGGCCCGGGGAACGCCGGCGGCTGGGCGCCGGGAGCCGGAGGCGGGCCGACCGGCGCACCGGGCGTGGGCGGCGGGCCGGGGAAGGCCGGCGGCGCGGGCGTGGAGGGCTGCTGGGCCGCGGGCTGCTGGGCGGCCGCGGGCGGTCCGACCGGCGGTCCGGCGGGAGGCTGTTGCTGCTGGGGTGGCACGGCCGCGCCGCCGCCGGCCGGAGCCGCGGGCTGGCTCGCGCCGCCGCCGGAATACCAGGCCGGCGGCGTGTAGTCGATGGTGAACTGCCCCGTGGTCTCGGACTCCTCCTCGAGGAGTTCGTCATCGGGGCGTTCGTCGGCGGAGGTCTCCTCCGCGGTGCGAACCCTGTCCCGATCGCTGTTCACGACGCCTCCCGCTGCTGGTTATGCCTCTGATCCGCATCTGTAGTGGCCCGCTACGTCGGATGACGGACCGGATCTCCCGAGCGGTTCCCCCGGCACGGGATCAGGCCATTCTGTACGGCACACCTGACGTGCCCACCATCACCCTAGTCGTCACCGCCGGAACTCCCCCACCCCTCCCCAGTAGGTGCGGGTTCCCTCACAAGGCGAACGTCGGGCAGGCGACCATCAGTTGCATGAAATGGGGGGAATAGTCCCCTTATGCCGCCCAGCGGACTGCCTCCCGCAACACCCTCAGCCGGTGGGATCGAGGCGGCTCGGGTTACCCAGCAGACCGGTCTCGCCGTCCGTCGGCACCATCCGCACCAACCGCCGCGACGTCCTGGTGCACCACAGCACGGCGTCCTCCGCGAAGGTCGACAGCGCCTCCGCCTGCACGGCGGGGAGCGCCATGAGACGGCCGAGCTGGACCGCCTCCTCGGGCGACACCCGCTGGATCCCCACCAGCGAGGCCCGCTCCAGCAACGGCGGGGCCGCCGGGCTCAGATAGGGCAGCAGCGTCAGCACCGGCTGCCAGGGGCCCGAGGCCACCCGGCCGCGCGGCGGCCGCGTGCCGCAGTCCCGCACCACGAGCACCGGACTGCCGAGCGTGGCGCCCAACGGCGGGACCCGGCCCACCTCGTGCAGCGTCATGCACTCGACCCCGCCGTTGGCCGCCTGAGCGAGCCGCGCCCAGACCGGCGCCCGCGCCGTCTCCACCGCGACCCGGGCCCCGGTGGCCACCGCGCGCAGCGCCAGGACCTGCGCCGCCCACACGCCACCCACCAACACCATGTCGTACGGCACGGGATGGTGGATCCCCAACACGGCGGGGCGGGACCGGGCGTCGACGCCGACGATGATGCCGTCGTCCCCGACCGGCAGCGCGAGGGCGCCCAACCCGTCGGCGGACAGCACATGCCCTCCGTGGCCCATCAGTGCATCCCTCCCAGTGGCAACGTGGCCCGCACCCCCGGCAGCTGCTGCCGGTCCATCCGGGCGAGCTGCAGCCCGGAGCCGCGCGCCGCGCTCGCCAACTGCCGGCTCGCCGCCCGCAGCTCCGCCTCGCTCCTGCCGGTCACCCGGACGTGAGCGCCGAGCGCCACCGAGCGCCGGCCCTCGCTGCGCAGCGTCAACGAGAAGGTGGTGGCGAACGCGGGCAGCGACGTCAGCAGCGCCACCAGGCCCGGCAGCGGCGTCGCGCCCGGCCCCAACGCGGGCCAGCGGGCCACCCGGAACGTCGTGTGCCAGCGGTCGTCGCAGCGCCACACCCGCGCGCCCTCCGCCGTGCGGCGCGGGCGTGGCCCCTCGGCCTGCCCGATCTGCGTGGTGGCCGCCGGGTCGGAACTGGTGCACGCGGCCACCGCCGAGAGCAGCTCGCCCTCGGTCAGCACCGTGGCGCGGAACCCGGCGCCCGCGAGCCGGCTCGCCAACTGCTCCACCGCCCTGGCCAGCGCGCGCTGCGCGCCCACCAGACCGCCGCCCCGCTCGGCCACCGCCGCCGGGCACAGCTCGGGGTCGAACCGCAGCGCCACCCACGTCAGCCGCAGCGCCGGCGCGCCGCCGGGCCCCTGCGGTTGCAACAGGGCGTAACTCGCGCCGGCCACCGACCGGTCGGGCAGCTGCGGCGCCGGCGCCGGCTGGGTGTGCTGCACCGACTGCACCGAGGCCAGCCGTATCCCGTCCGTGTCCAGCGCGTCGTGCAGCAACGAGAGCGGCAACGGCCGCACCCCGTGGCCGGGTTGCAGCGGAGCGAGCGCGGCCTCCACCCGCAGCACCGCCGTCAGCGAACCGCCGTCCGCCACCATGCCCAGCTCCCGCCGATCCCGGGCCGCGTACGCGTGGCTCACGAGGCCGGGCACACACTCGGCGGCGAGCGAGACCAGCGGATCGCCCCCGGCCGGCAGCGGCCCGGCCGCCTGCCGCCTCCGCCGCCTGAGCGCGAGCGCCGACCCCACCCAGAGCGGCAACGGCTCCCCCCGGCGCCACGCCGCCACCACCAGCACCAGCAGCGCCACGGGCGGCAGCGCCAGCGCCCACAGCGCCAGGCGCGCGGGACCGGCCACGGCGAGGCCCCCCAACACCAGGGCGCCGGCCACCTGGAGGCACACCAGCGGCCAGAGCGCGAGCAGCCCGCCCGAGCCGGCCGGCGGACGCGGCGACACCCCCTCGGCGCGCACCGCGTCGGCACCGGCCGCACCGGCCGGATCGGATCGCACCGCTGTCGCGGCAGCCGTCACCATGCTCTTCGCCCCCCTCCTCACCGTGATCGGATCGTCACCCGGCATAGTAGGTCCCCGGTCTGACAACCAAGCGCACGGGTGCGGTGCACGGTTCGGGGGAGGAGCGCTCCATCATGGCGTCGCGGAAGGACGAGCTCAACGCCTACACGTTCGCCAAGCGCCGCACGGTCGCGGCCTTCCTCCAACCCAGCCCGACCGGCACCGAGGAGGGCGCCCCGCGTCCACTGCGCGCCGTCGTGCCCGGCCTGGTGGTGGGCGCGCTGGTGCTCGCCGGGTTCGGCGCCTGGGGTCTCTTCCGGCCCGCCGCGCCCGTGGGCTGGGACGAGCCGGGACGCAACGTCATCATCGGCAGCGACTCCACCACCCGCTACGTCGTCCTGGAGACCGAGGGCGGCGGTGCCCAACTCCACCCGGTGCTCAACCTCTCCTCCGCCCGCCTCCTCCTCGGCGACCCCGGCGAGGTCGACATCGTCAGCGTCGACGAGGCCGAACTCGACAGCGGCACCATCCCCCGCGGCCCCACCCTCGGCATCCCCTACGCCCCCGACCGGCTGCCGTCCGCCGAGGACTCGGCCGAGGCCAAGCGCTGGGCCGTCTGCCAACAGCCGCGCGACGGCGGCGGATACCAGCAGGCCGTGTTCGTCCTCGCCGACCGCGACGCGGACCGCGTCGAGGGCCCGCGGCGGCTCACCGAGGGCCAGGTGCTGTACGTGCGGTCCACCGAGGACGACGCGGGCTACCTCGTCGACAGCACCGGCACCAAGTACCGGATCGGCGAGACCGATCCCACCAACCTCGCCGTGCTGCTCCGCCTGCTCACGGACGAGCGGCCGCCGCAACCGGTCAGCCAGGAGTGGCTCGACACCCTCGCCGACGGCTCCCCGATCGCCTTTCCCCAACTCAGCGCCCCGGTCGGCACCCCGGCCGGCGTGCCCGGCCTCGAACCGGCCGCCGACCAGGTCGGCATGGTGCTGACCGCGGCCACCGGCAGCGGCCGGCAGAACTACCTCGTGCTGCCCGGACAGGTCGTGCCGATCTCCGAGTTCACCGCCCACCTGATGCTCAACAGCCCCCACACCGAGGCGCTCGGCCAGCGCGGCACCGCGTTCTCGGTCAGCGCACCGACCCTCACCCCGGCCCCGCCCGAGCAGAGCATCGACCACGACCTCGACTGGCCCCGCACCATGATCAGCCAGGTCAACGGTCCCGAACGGGACACCGTCTGCTCCGTCCTGCTCTCCGTCGACTCCGAGGACGGCTCGACCGAGGTCGCCACCTGGGCGGGCCCCGACTACCCGGCCACCATCGCCTCGGGCGCCGCCACCGCCTACGTCACCCCGGGCTCCGGGCTCCTCTACCGCCAGGTGCAGGGCGAACAGGCCGAGGCGGGTGGCGTCTTCCTGGTCACCGACACCGGCCTGCGCCACTCCGTGCAGGCCACCGCCACCGGCACCGAGGAAGAGGAACAGGCGCAGATCAAGCTCGGCTACGGCGGCGTGACCCCGGTGCCGGTGCCGGCCCACTGGTCGCAGTTCCTGCCGACCGGCCCCCGCCTCGACATCGACAGCGCCGAGCGGCCGCAGGGATCATGACCGTGCGCCGACCCTCCCGCGCCGCCGCCGCGCTCGCCCTGCTGACCGCCGCCACCCTGCTCGGCGGCGCCCCGACCGCCCACGCCACCGGCACCCAGTGCGCCTTCCCGGCCGAACCGATCGAGGAGCGCCCCTGGTCGCTCCAGCGCGTCCGGCTCGACCAGCTCTGGGAGATCAGCCGCGGCGACGGCGTCAGCGTGGCCGTCATCGACAGCGGCGTCGACAACCGCAACCCCCAACTCGCCGAGGCCGTCGCCGCCGAGCGCGGCGCCGACCTCACCGGGGAAGACGGCGACCAGACCACCGACCGGGTGGGCCACGGCACCAAGGTCGCCGGCATCATCGCCGCCCGCGGGCGCGACGACACCGGCTTCGTCGGCCTCGCCCCCGGCGCCACCATCATCCCCATCCGGGCCAGCGACACCGACGGCGAAGGCGACGTGGCCACCCTCACCGCCGCCATCCAACACGCCGTCCAGGCCGGCGCCGACATCATCAACATCTCCCAGGACACCGACGCCGCGCTGTCCGAGGACTCCGCCCTGCGCCAGGCCGTCGACGCCGCGCTCGCCGCCGACATCGTCGTGATCGCCTCGGCCGGCAACGACGGCGCCGACGGCGAACAGCGCGACACCTTCCCGGCCGCCTACGACGGCGTGCTGGCCGTGGCCGCCTCCGACCGCAACAACGAGCGCGCGCCCTTCTCCCAGTCCGGCGACTTCGTCGGCATCGCCGCGCCCGGCGTCGACATGGTCTCCACCGTGCCGCTCGGCGGCCAGTGCGTCGACAACGGCACCAGCTTCGCCGCCCCCTACGTCGCGGGCGTCGCCGCCCTGCTGCGCGCCGCGGAACCCGACTGGACCGCCCCGCAGGTCGTCGCACACCTCCAGCAGACCGCGGAACGCGCCATCCCCGGGCCCGACCCGCACGTCGGCTGGGGCGTGGTCGACCCCGTCCGCGCCCTCACCGAGCGCCCCGCCGAGCCGCCGACCGAACCGGTGCCCGACGAAGCCGCGCCCGCCGCACCGGCGCCCGAGGTCCCCGACCTCGTCCTCGGCGAGACCCACGCCGAACGCGCGGAGCGGCTCGGCACCTACGCCGTGCTGGCCGGCGCCGTGCTCACCGCCGTGATCTCGGGCATCGCCCTGGTCGGCCGCGACCGGCGCCGCCGGCGCGCCTGAAAACCGGGCGCGGCCGCCTGCCCCCGTGTGGCACGCTCGCGCGCATGCCGCAACCACAGCCGTCCTGGACGCTCGACGAACTCGCCCACGCGGGCCCCGAACACCTCGACCCCGCCTTCGTCGCCGGCTTCGACCGCAAGCAGGGCTATCCCGACCCGACCGACGACCTCGACGCCCTCCGCGCCCACGGCGTCGGTCCGGACGCGACCGTGGTCGACCTCGGCGCCGGCACCGGCCGCTTCGCCCTCGCCGCCGCCCGGGTCTTCGGCCGGGTGGTGGCCGCCGACGTCTCCCCGGCCATGCTGGCCACCATCCGCACCCGCGCCGCCGAGGCGGGCCTGACCACCCTCGACTGCGTCCAGGCCGGCTTCCTCAGCTACGACCACCAGGGCACCCCGGCCGACGCCGTGCACACCAGGCACGCGCTCCACCAACTGCCGGACTTCTGGAAGACCATGGCCCTGCACCGCATCGCCGCCATCCTGCGCCCCGGCGGCGTGCTACGGCTCCGCGACCTCGTCTACGACTTCGAACCGGCCGAGACCGAAGCCGTCTTCGCCGACTGGTTCTCCGCCGCCGCCGACCGCGACCCGGCCGAGGGCTACACCCCCGAGGACTACGCGGAACACATCCGCACCGAGCACAGCACCTACCGCTGGCTCCTCGAACCGATGCTCACCCGCGCCGGCTTCGAGATCGTCGACGTCGCCTTCGAGGGACGCCTCTTCGGCACCTACACGTGCCTGCGGCGCTAGGCCGGCTGTTCCGGCTCCTCGATGTCGAACTCGCCGTCCCGCGCGCCCAGGACGAACGCCTCCCACTCGGCGTCAGTGAAGCGGAGCACCGTGTCCGGATCCTTCGAGTTCCGCATGCCGACGCCGCCGCCCGGCAGGTAGGCGATCTCCACCTTCTCGTCCTGCGGCCCGTCGGGCGCGCTGAGCCACTCCACCCCCGAGATGTCCCGCGAGTACAACTCGTCCCGCTCACGCTCCTTACGCGCGGCGATCTCCTCCGGCGTCTCCGTTGTGGCCATCGGCGCGGCCCCCTTCGATCTGACTCGTGACGTCTGGTGTGATCGTAACGCAGCACTCCGTCACGGAAACCGGGGCAGGGAACGGCGCTCGCCCGCAGGATCACGTCACCGGCTGCGCAACCACCAGTCGGCGCCGAGCACCAGCACGAAGCCGGCCACGAGCACCGCCATGCCGAGCCGGGTACGTCCCCGCCGGCTCATCTCGATGACGGACCCGGAGAGCACGAAGGCCGCCCCGTAGAGCCCGATCGACCGCAACGAGGAGCCGTCGCCCAACTGCACGACCAGCACCACTGCCATCGCCACCATCGCCACGGCGGCGATCCCCATCCGCAGCCGGCGAGCCTGACGCGGGGTGAGTCCCTGCCGCATCCCCTGCTGTGTCGATGTCACAGGAGCAGCATAAGCGTTGCCCCATGGTCACCGTCCGGGTTCCGCGAGGTCGGGCTGGACCGAAGGTTCGATTCCTCTCGTTGCTATAACTGTTGTTCGCTTTCGCGTTGCATCGGCCGGTGATGTTCGGCTTAGGATGAGTGGCCCTCGGTGACCGAGGGTGCACGACGCGTGGGTGAGGGGGGAACGATGGCGGACGAGTCGTGGTCGAACGGCGGCGACCGTCTGGTGGTCGGCGAAGGCGCGCTGAGCGCTTCCGCCGCCCGTCTCGAGGAGATCGAGCGGACGCTCCGGGACAGCGGGTTGACGCCGGACAGCGTGGCCAGGCTCGCGGTGGCCGAGGGCCACTACGGCCAGGGCATCCCCGCCGTAGCTCAGTTGTCCGCGCGCTACGAGGCGGTGCGGGCCCGGCTCGAGGAGTTCGTGCGCACCCGGCAGGAGGCCATGGAGGCGTTGGCCATCGTGATGCTGTTGTCCGAGCGCGGCTACGAGGCCGTCGAGGACGAGCAGTTGCGGCGCCTCCAGCAGATCATGACCGGCTGGGAAAGCCGGTACGCCGAGCGGCAGCAGGCCGCCGCGGCGGGACCCGCCGCCACGCAGTAGTGAACGCTCAAGAGATGAGGAGGCGCGCGACGCATGAGCGACCCGAACCTGAGGGTCACGGGCAGCACGATCAGCGAGCTGACCAGGGACATGGACGACGTGACGCGCGAGCTACAGGGCATCCGTTCCCGGGTGAGCGGTGCCAACGCCCAGGCACAGGCCAACTGGAGCGGCGAGACCGCACGGGCGCACGCCCAGGGGGCCGAAGAGCTCGACGCCGTGCTCGGCCGACTGACCCGCTCGCTGGGGAACCTGCGGGACCTCGTCCAGATGAGCGCCGACGGCTTCACCGCGGAGGAGCAGGAGCAGGCCGCCCAGGTGCGGGCCGCCACGACGCTCAACGACCGTATCGCCGGCCGCTGATCAGGGAGGAGAACCGGAATGATCGACCTCAGTGTCAATTACCAGGCGCTCGTGGCGGGTTCGGAAGGTCTGACCACGGAGGAGAGGGCGCTGCTCCAGCGGATCGAGGACTTGCACGCCCGCCTGAACGCCGTGGCGGCGGGCTGGACGGGTGAGGCGCAGCAGGCGTTCCGCCAGAACATGCTGAACCTCACCCAGGAGCTCAACGACCTCGCCGTCGTACTCAGCCGGACAGGCAACCAGCTGGTCGACACCGCCTCCGCCTTCCAGGCGGTGGACCGCCGGAGCGCGCAGGGGTTCTGACGGACGCCGATCCCGGGTGGCACCGGCCACGGGTCGGTGCCACCGCAGCCATATGTAGGAGCCAGGACAGTTGTCATTCCGTGAAGAGTGGGCCGGCATGCAGGCGCGCGCCCGTGACGATTCGATGCGCACTCGCCTGAACGGCACCGGCACGGGCGGTGGGGCCGACCTCGAGATCCACGGCGCGGAGCTCGCCGACATCCAGGCCGGCGCCGACGAACTGGCCGATGACCTCGACGCCTCGGGACACCTCGCGGAGAACCACACCCACGTCACGGGGATCCTCTTGCGCACCGCCGGCTTCGAGTCCGGCCCGGCCCTGATCGACGTGGCCACCAGGTGGCAGTCGCAAACCGACGCCCTGCGCGACGCCTGCCTGCGCGTCTCCGGGCACCTCCGGGAGACGACACGCTCGCACGCCGCGGCCGAACAGGAGGCGGCCGCCGCCGTTCGCGAGGCGGGCGCCGTGCTGAACCCCCGCCTCACCGGCGCGGTGTAGGGGCGGACGCATGCCGGGGTTCGAAGACGTGCTGCACCTGCAGCTGGAGAAGCTGAGCGAGGCCGCCGAGGACTGGGACCGCCAGGTCAGTGCCCTGGAGAGCGGCGGCTCCGGCATGCTCGGCCGGGCCCAGACCATGGCCCAGCGGGCCAGGACGGTCAACTGGTCGGGCGTGAACGCCTCCGTCACCCTGCCGTTCGTGACGGAGCAGGCCGAGCAGTTCGACGCCGCCCTCATCCAGGCCAGGACTCTGCGAGAACTGTGCCGTGATGCGTACATCCGCCTGAGGTCCCGGCAGGACGCCCTACGTGAAGTGGTCGAGGTCGAAGCCCCGGCGCGCGGTGTCCACGTCCGGGCCTCCGGCGGGGTCACCGCCGACTACGAGGGCCTCGACGACGCGACCCGCCGCGAACGGCAGGAGGCCGTCATCGAGATCTCTGCGGAGATCGAACGCCTACTGACTAGGACCGTCGAAGACGACGCGGTCATCGCCCAGGCCTTCCGCGACGCCATGGGCACCGACCCTTACCGTTTCACCCCCGTCGACTACGGCTCGCTCGAGGCTGCCGAGCTGGCCCACCAGGACGCCGAGACCGTGCTCCGGCTGATGGAGCAGGGCGGCGACCTCTCCGACGAACAACTCGCCTACGTCAGCACGCTTCTCGGCCAGCACGCCGACGATCCGGCCTTCGCCGAACGCGTGGCCACCACGCTCGGCCCCCGGGGCGCGCTGGACTTCTGGTACGGGGCTACCGGCTCCCGCGACATCCGTGAGGACTCTGATCTCTACGAGGCCTTCGCCGAGCTCCAGACCAACCTCGGTTCCGTCCTCGGCACCGCCACCCGCTCCGACTCCACGGCGATGGAACGCTGGGAGGACGAGATGCTCACCCTCGCCCCCAACCGCCTGAGCGGCGCTCCCGACGCGCCCTACGGCTTCCAGGTGATGAGCGCCCTGATGAACACGGGCGAGTACGAGACGGACTTCCTGCTGGAGTACGGCGACGCACTCCTCACGCTCGAACGTGACGCCGACCGCCCCGCCGGCCAGTTCTGGGACGCCCCCTACCTGCCGCCGCTCGACTTCCCCACCGAACGCGATGAAGAAGGCAATCTCATCGACGCGGGCAACATCGGCCACGACCCCGTCATCGGCTTCCTCAACGCGCTCGGCCACAACCCCGAAGCCTCGACCCGGTTCTTCGCGGCGCCAGACGACTTCGACCCGTTGGCGGGCGTCGACCTGGACGACGCGGACTCGGTGCGCGAGAACCGTGACCGTCTCAACGACCACCTCGCCTATCTGGCCACCGAGCGCGAGTGGTGGAGGAGCGTCGACCACCAGGGGCCACCTGACCCCCGCCCCGCGCATCCGTCGCTGGGCAACGCGCTTCTGGCCGCCGCCGCCGGTTACCCGGCCGAGGGAGTGGGTCCGGAGAACGCGACGGCTGACTTCCGCACGTTGGAGGCCCAGGGAGTGATGGAACAGGTCATGCACCTGTACGGCTCGCTGGACCCGACGCTGCTCAACAGGCAGCCGGAGATGGCGGCGAGCCTGGGAGCCATGACCGCCTCGTACATGAACGATGTCGACTACTGGGTGAGCGGCGACACGGAGACGGCCCGGGGCCTGCTCTCCGACACCTTCTCCTCGCCCTTCGCCGAGCGGCTGGGGAACGGCTCTCTGGGGACCGTCCGCTTCCTCAGCGTCCTCGGCCAGCAGGAGGACTCACATCGGGCCGTCACACTGGCCCAGCAGATCTACACCCTCGGAAACCTGGACGCCTTCCCGGCGGACGCGGAGAACGTCGAGGCGGGCGTTCAGTCACTCCGGGTCGCCGCGGACGTGCGCGGAATCCTGGACTACGCCCGGGTCGAACACGTCAACGCGGAGTACGGGGCCGAGACCACCGCGGCGCAGGAGGCGCTCGGGCGCACGGGAGGCTGGGTCAAGTCCCTGGGAGGCGCGCTCATCTCCGGTGGCGTGGGTGCCGGGGTGGCGCTCGTGGCGGGGCCGCTTACCGGAGGTGCGAGCCTGGTCGTCCCGGTGGCGGCGGGCGTCGCCGGCGGTTTCCTGACCGAGTCCCTGAACCAGAGCACCGACCGCGCCCTGAACCCCGGGACAGACCCGGCCCGACAGGAGAACATGACCGAGCGGCAGTTCTACGACGCCGGGTCCATGGAGCTCGCGGAGCTGAAGGACAGATACTTCGCGGACGCCGAGGACCTCTCCCCGGATGAGGTGCTCGGCATGCTCACGTCGTTGGATGACGCCTATCAGCACGGCCAGGGGTTGGCCGCCAATCACGGCTACTGAGTGTCGGATTCAGGAGGAACAGTGTCCTTGAAGCTCATGACGGGCAGGAGCCTCGCCTCCGTCGCGATGGGCATGGCGTTCCTCGGCGTGTTCGGCTGTTCCGGGGTGGACGAGGAACCAGGCGCATCCGGCGACGGCCCCACCGACGGTGCCCTGGAGAACGGCAAGTCGGCCACGGAGGTCTGTGCCGGTACACTGTCCGCCTCCGCTGCCCGAAGCCTCGAATCCCTCTCGGGCGACACCGTCTTCAGTGACGAGATCGAAACTCGTCCGACGGTCGACCTGGCTCAGTTCGTCGAGCGACTTTCCGCGCCCGACGCTTTTTCGGAGAGCTTCTGTCAGGTCTATACGGCGACGCACTGGAACGCGCCCTTCGCCACGATCGAGTATTACTGGTTCGACGACGCCACGCCCCCCGAAGAGAACGACACCGACAGCCGTGTGAACTACTCGGCCGGTGCCTCGGCCTACTACGCCGACGGAGATGCCTTCATCCTCTTCCCGTGTTCGGCCAGGGACGTGCCGACGGAGGAGTTCCTGGCCGCCGTCCTCACCCTGCCCGGCCTGGGTGCCGAGGCGAACGAGGACCAGGCGGTGGACGTCCTCAACTCCGTCTCCCGCGCGGTCGCCGACGCCCTCGACTGTCTCGAGGAGTCGATGCTGCCCGAGGGGACGCCCCGGCGGCTTGCCGAGTGACCATGGAAGGCGTGGACGACAGGCCGCAGGGCTCCCGGTCGCTGGCCTGGTGAGTAATCGTCGCCGTTTCTCCGGACCTGGCGGAGTTCCTCGAAATCCTTGGTGACTCGACGGCCCGCTGGGAAGGGTTCTGCCGCGTACGCGGAGTCGAGGAGGAACGTCCGATCGCCACCTTTGAATTCGGCTGGCGCGAGGCTGGGGCGTCGAACGGCGAAGTGGATCCTTCCGTAGTCACTCCTCCGGCAGCCATCCCAACTGCACCAGCGGGTTCTCCCGGCGCCGTGAGACGAGTTGGGCGCGGCCCGGGGGGAGGGGGCGGGCGCGGGTGCCGTGGAGGAGGTCGCCCTCCCGGGGGTCGCCGGAGAGGATCAGGCCCTGGGCGCTCAGGTCGCGCATGCGCTGGATGAGCGGGTCGAACGATGCGCGGGAGAAGCCGGCGGCGTTGCGGGCGACGATCACCGAGATGCCCACGTCCCTGGCGTAGGGGAGGTGCGCGGCCAGCGCGGCCAGCGGGTTCGCGGCGGAGGCCGAGGCGAGGTCGTGGTCGTCGACGATGATGAACATGCGTGGGCCGCTCCACCAGTTGCGGGCGCGCAGTTCCTCGATCGTGATGTCGTCCCTGGGCGCCCGCTTCTCGAAGAGGTAGAGCAGCGACCGGACGTCCGTTTCGAGCTTGGCCTCCGTCGTCGCGTAGCCGCCGACGTAGTTCTCCGGGGCGGCGGCCATGAGTGAGCGACGGAAGTCCGTGATCGCGAACACGGCGTCCTCGGGACCGTAGCGTTCGGTGAGTTTCTGCATGATCAGGCGCAGCGCCGCCGTCTTGCCCACCTCGTTCTCACCGATGACGAGCAGGAACGGGTCCCGGTCGAAGTCGATGAACACGGGCCGTAGATCCGCCTCGCCGATGCCGATCGGGATGCCCGAGTTCGGGTGCTCGAACCCCTTGGGCAGGTCCTGGGCCAGCAGGCGCTCGGGCAGGGTTCGCAACGTCGGGGCGGTGGGCCCCGTCCAGCCGTCGCGCACCGCGGCGACCAGGGAGGCCGTCCCCGCCGCCAGGTCGTCCGCCCGGGCCACCCCGTCCAGTCGAGGCAGCGCCGAGATCCAGTGCAGCCGGTCCGGAGTCTGGCCGCGGCCCGGGACGTCGGCCGGGATGGCCGCCGCGACCTTGCGGTCGAACTCCGACTCCAACCTGTCGCCCAGGCGCAGTTCGAGCCGGTTCGCCAACTGGTCCTTCAACGCCGGCCGCATCTCCAGGTAGCGCGCCGCCGTCACGACGAGGTGGACGCCATAGCCGAGGCCGCGCGCCGCGATGTCCGTGATCACCGGTTCCAGCGTCATGTCGTAGTCCTGCTTGAACGCCGCCCAGCCGTCGATCAGCAGGAAGACGTCGCCCCAGGACTCGTCGGGCAGGCGGCCCTCGGCGCGCAGCCGCCGGTAGGTCGTGATGGAGTCGATGCCGTGCCGGCGGAAGTACTCCTCGCGGCCGGCCAGCACGCCCGCGACCTCGGCCACCGTGCGGCGGACGCGGTCCGGGTCGAGGCGGGAGGCGATGCCGCTGACGTGCGGCAGGTCGGCCACGGCGGTCAGGCCGCCGCCGCCGAAGTCGAGGCCGTAGAACTGGACCTCGCGCGGGGTGTGGGTGAGCGCGAACGAGGCGACCAGGGTGCGCAGCAGGGTGGACTTGCCCGACTGCGGGCCGCCGACGATCAGCATGTGGCCGCCGGCGCCCGAGAAGTCGCGGAAGAGGACCTCGCGGCGCTGCTCGAACGGCCTGTCCACCAGGCCGAGCGGCACGGAGAGGGTTCCGGAACGGCCCGGGGCCTGGAGGCCCCGGCCCTCCAACACCCGCAGCTCCGGCAGCAGTTCGTCCAGCGTGGGCGCGGAGTCGAGCGGCGGCAGCCACACCTGGTGGGCGGCCGGGCCCCGGCCTTCGAGGCGGCGCACGATCACGTCGAGCACGGTCTCCGACAGCGGGTCGTCCGCGACCACCGGCGGCGCGGCCGGCACCGGCTCCGGCGCCGGCTCCTCGTACCGAACCGGCACCGGCGCGGCGGTGAAGAGCACCGGTCGACGGTGGACGGGGCGCGGCCCGGCGGACGCCGGCCGGGCCGCCGGCTCCCGGTACGAGCCCGAGACATAGGCCGCCTTGAAGCGGACCATCTCCTCGGTGCCGAACTTGAGGATGCCGGAGCCCGGGATCTGCGGCAGGTGGTAGGCGTCCGGCGTGCCGATCGCGGTGCGGGACTCGGCGGCCGAGAAGGTGCGCAGGCCGATCCGGTAGGAGAGGTAGGTGTCGAGGCCCTTGAGCCGGCCCTCCTCCAACCGCTGCGAGGCCAGCAGCAGATGGACGCCGAGCGAGCGCCCGATGCGGCCGATCTGGATGAACATGTCGATGAAGTCCGGCTTGGCCGTGAGGAGTTCGGAGAACTCGTCGATGACGAGCACCAGCGAGGCCAGCGGTTCGAGCGGGGCGCCGGCGGCCCGCGCCTTCTCGTACTCGTGCAGGTTGGCGTAGTTGCCCGCGGCCCGCAGCAGCTCCTGGCGGCGCTGCAGCTCGCCGCGGATCGAGTCGCCCATCCGGTCGACCAGCGTCAGGTCGTCGGCCAGGTTGGTGATGACCGCCGACACGTGCGGCAGCCCGGCCATCCCGGTGAAGGTGGCGCCGCCCTTGAAGTCGGCGAGCACGAAGTTCAGCGTCTCCGAGGTGTGGGTGACGGCCAGGCCGAGCACCAGGGTGCGCAGCAGCTCCGACTTGCCCGAGCCGGTGGCGCCCACGCACAGGCCGTGCGGGCCCATGCCCTCCTGGGCCGCCTCCTTGAGGTCCAGCATCACCGGCTGGCCCTCCTCGTCCACCCCGATCGGCACCCGCAGCCGCTCGCCGGCGCCGCGCGGCCGCCAGGTGCGGGCCGTGTCCACGGCCGCCGGGTCGCCGAGGCCGAGCAGCTCGGCGAAGTCCAGGTCGGCCAGGAGCGGTTCGTCCTCGTCGGCCGCGGTGCCGAGCCGCAGCGGCGCGAGCTGCCTGGCCAACGCCTCGGCCGCGGGCAGCGACAGCACGTCGGGCACGCCCTCGTAGTACGAGCCGTCGGGCGACGTCAGGCGCAGCTCACCGGGGCCTGACCACACGGTCAGGCCCGCCCGCCGCTCGTCGGCGGACCGGCTGCCGGGGTTGACCTCCACGACGGTGACGCCCTGGATCCCCTCGGCCGCCGCGAACGCCGAGTGCGGCGGCACCCGCGCCCCGTCCAAGAGCAGCACCACGTGCGGCTGGTCGAGCACCGGCTTGCCGTTGGGCGAGAACCGGCCCCGGCCCTCGAGCCCCGAGGCGAGACGCTCCTCCACCTCCGACACCGTTCGCCCGACGAGCCGCTGCGTGCCGGCCCCGTCGAAGGCGGAGAGCTGCGCGTGCGGCAGCCACTTGACCCACTCCCACTGCCCGGCCGCCTCGGCCGAGGTCACCACCGCCAGCGTCACGTCCTCCGGCGAGTGCAGCGCGACCAGCGACGCGACCAGCGAACGGGCCGTGCCCCGGGCCGCCTCGGCCTCGCCAGTGACCGTCAGGTGGTAGAAGCCGCGCAGCGACACCGCCACCGGCAACCCGCCGATCGTGCCGTGGGTGTCGAGGAACCGCCGCATGGAACGCGCCGTCAGCGGTTCGAGCTCGTCGACCGGCGCCGTCTCGGGCGCCACCAGCGGCGTGGCGAGCTGGTGCTCGCCGAGGCCCGCCCGCACCTGGCCGAAGTCGGCGTCCCCGGGCCGCCGTTCCCACACCCGGCTGCCCTCGGCGACCAGCGCCCACAGCTGTTCCGGCGCCGGATGCAGGTACAGCTGGGTGTCCCGCTGCTCGCGCGCCGTCTCCCGCACCCGCGTCCTGGTGCGCGCCAGGTACTTGAGGTAGTCGCGGCGCAGCTGCGCCATCTGTCCCTGGGTGCCGCGCCGGAACCGCACCACCATCGCGATCAGCATGCCGATCGTGGACACCAGCATCAGCAGGCCCATCACCCGCATCATCGGCGCGGCGTTCGGCATGAAGAAGAACACCACCGAGGAGCCCATGCCCAGCATCGGCACGAGCTGCATCAGCACGCCCTCCTGCTGCCCCCTGGGCAGTTCGGGCGGCGGCAGCAGGGTGACGGGCTCGTCCGGGATCCTGTCAGGCAGCGACCTCGGCGGACGCTTGACCACGATCTGGCTCACATATCCCCCTGCGATCCCCCACGGCCGCGACGGCTGGTAGTCGTTCGGTGTCGTCGGGCGACAGATCCTAGTGCAGGGCGGTCTCACCTCCGCGTGCCCGGGCGGTGGTTGGGCCGCCCGGGCACCCCGGGCGATAGGGTTGGCGGCCGCAGTCCGTGGGCCTGGCACGAGGGGGATACGTTCCGTGAGCACGACGACCGCAGCCACCGGTTTCTGCCGCGTCACCGTCGCCGCGCCCGACAGCCGCACCGACATGGCGCTGCCCGAGGACCTCCCGCTCGCCGACCTCTATCCCGAGATCCTCCGCCTCACCGGCCAGGCCCCCGACCCCGGCGCCCCGGTCGGCTACCACTTGGTGCGCCGCGACGGCACCGTGCTCGACGGCGCGCGCACGCTCGGCGCCCAGCGCGTCCTCGACGGCGACGTGCTGACGCTGCGGCCGTTCGCCGACTCGCTGCCGCCGCCCGTCCACGACGACGTCACCGACGCCATCGCCGAGGCCGTCACCCACGACCGGCGGCTGTGGGACGAGCGGCTGCTGCGCACCGCGGGGCTCACCGCCGCCGGCGCGCTGGCCGTGCTCACCGCCCTGGTGCTCTGGTACGCCGACCCCGTACGGCACGAGACGCACGGCCTGCCCGGCGTGCTGGCCGCGATCCTCGCCGTGCTGTTCGCCTCCTTCGCCGCCGTCCGCGCCCGCGTCTACGACGACGCGGCCGGCGCCCTGACCGCCGGGCTCGCCGCGCTGCCGCACGCGCTGGTCGCCGGCACCGGAGCGTTGCCGCTCGACGAGGGCCACGGCGTCGGCCGCCTCGAACTGCTCCTCGGCTGCCTCGCCGTCCTGGTGGTGTCGGCCGCCCTGGTCGCCGCCGTGCCCGGGCTCGCCGGCTGGTTCGCGGCGGCCGCCTGCGCCGCGGCGCTCGGCGCCCTCGCCACCTTCGGCGCCATCCTCACCGAGGCCACCCCCGCCGCGGCCGCCGCCGTCAGCGTCCCGGTCGCCCTCGGCGCGCTCGCCTTCCTGCCGGCGCTCTCCGCCGCCGTCGTCCGGCTGCCCATCGGCTACGTCGCGCCCCGCCCCGGCTACGAGAGCCCGGGCCAGGAGCCGGCCCAGGCCGGCGCCGTCGACACCGAGCGCATCGCGGCCCAGGCCCGCCGCGGCCACCAGATCCTGCTCGGCCTCACCGGTGGCTGCGCCATGCTGGCCACCGTCGCCGCCGGCGTCCTCGGCTTCTCCGCCGACGGCTGGGCGCAGCTGCTCGCGCTCGCCACCGGCCTGGCCCTGCTCACCCGCGCCCGCCTCTTCCGCTACGCCGTCCAGGTGACGGTGCTGCTGGTCGCCGGCCTCGGCTCCCTGGCGCTGCTGGTCGCCGGCTTCGCGCTGGACGCCGAGGGCTCCGGCGGCCTGCGGGTGCTGTGGCTGACCGCCGCGCTCACCGCCGCCGCCTGCCTCCTCGTCGCGATCGCCCTGATCGTGCCGCGCGCCGGCCTCACCCCCTTCTGGGGCCGGGCCCTGGACCTCGCCGAGGGCGCCGTGCTGCTCTCCCTGATCCCGCTCTGCCTGGCCGTCCTCGACGTCTACACCAGGGTCCGCGGCCTGACGGGCGACTGACCCGGCCGCCCCGCGACCAGAGGCCGATGTGCCAGGGGACGCGGATCTGTTGTACCGTGCTCACTGGCCGTTTGCGTACGCGCCCCCGGAGTCTTCTGGAGGAAGCGCTCAGCGGACCCCGCCTCCCGAGTTCCGGAAGCTCCCCTGCGGTTCAGACCAGGGGCACTCGGTGGCAATCACTCATCATTCGAGGAGTACGTGTGTCGTCGCTCGACGCCGCCACCAAGCAGCAGATCATCGCCGAGTTCGCCACCAAGGAAGGCGACACCGGCTCCCCCGAGGTTCAGGTCGCGCTGCTTTCCCGCCGCATCTCGGACCTCACCGAGCACCTGAAGACCCACAAGCACGACCACCACTCCCGCCGGGGCCTGTTGCTCCTGGTGGGTCAGCGCCGGCGCCTGCTCCAGTACCTGGCGCGCAAGGACATCCAGCGCTTCCGGACCCTGGTCGAGCGCCTGGGCATCCGCCGCGGCGCGGCGGGCGCCCGGTAACACGCCCCAGAGGGAGCGGCCACCGCACGCGGCGGCCGCTCCTTCGCCGTATCCGCTGATGCCGGATCCGGCGATCCCGGCCGGTGCCCCCACCGGGGGTGGAAACCGAGCCGGGAACCCGATGCCTTTGTAGGCTGGTCCCGTACGGCACGCGCCATACAGGACACAGGAGACACGTACGAGGCGGAGCGCCTTCCGAACCGTCGCCGGTCCTCGGTAGTGGCCCCCGGGCGTCGCCCCGGGAGCTTCGATCGATGGCCGGCCAGTGCGGGGGTGCTCCACCGCCGACGCCGCCGCCACCGGGCGGGGGCGAGCAGAGGAGACAGACACAGGTGGAGAACGAGACCCACTACGCCGAGGCCGTCATCGACAACGGCCCCTTCGGCACCCGCACCATCCGCTTCGAGACCGGCCGCCTCGCCAAGCAGGCCGCCGGCTCCGCCGTCGCCTACCTGGACGACGACACCATGGTCCTCTCGGCCACCACGGCCTCCAAGAACCCCAAGGACCAGCTGGACTTCTTCCCGCTCACCGTCGACGTCGAGGAGCGGATGTACGCGGCCGGCAAGATCCCCGGCTCCTTCTTCCGGCGCGAGGGCCGCCCCTCCGAGGACGCCATCCTCACCTGCCGGCTCATCGACCGCCCGCTGCGCCCCTCCTTCCGCAAGGGCCTGCGCAACGAGATCCAGATCGTCGAGACGATCATGGCGCTCAACCCCGACCACCTCTACGACGTGGTCGCGATCAACGCCGCCTCCTGCTCCACCCAGCTGGCCGGGCTGCCGTTCTCGGGCCCGATCGGCGGCACCCGGGTCGCCCTGATCCGTGGCCAGTGGGTCGCCTTCCCGACCCACACCGAGCTGGAGGAGGCCGTCTTCGACATGGTGGTGGCCGGCCGGGTGCTGCCCGACGGCGACGTCGCCATCATGATGGTCGAGGCCGAGGCCACCGAGAAGACGATCGAGCTGGTCAGGGGCGGCGCCACCGCCCCCACCGAGGAGGTCGTCGCCGCCGGCCTGGAGGCCGCCAAGCCGTTCATCAAGGTCCTCTGCCGCGCCCAGTCCGACCTGGCCGCCAAGGCCGCCAAGCCCACCGGCGAGTTCCCGATCTTCCTGGACTACCAGGACGACGTGCTCGAGGCGCTGAGCGCCGCCGTCCGCGACGAGCTGGCCCAGGCGCTCACCATCGCCGGCAAGCAGGAGCGCGAGACCGAGCTCGACCGGATCAAGTCGGTCGCCGCCGAGAAGCTGCTGCCGCAGTTCGAGGGCCGGGAGAAGGAGATCTCCGCCGCCTACCGCTCCCTCACCAAGCAGCTGGTCCGCGAGCGCGTCATCCGTGACAAGGTCCGCATCGACGGCCGCGGCGTCACGGACATCCGCACCCTGGCCGCCGAGGTGGAGGCCATCCCGCGGGTGCACGGCTCGGCACTCTTCGAGCGCGGCGAGACCCAGATCCTGGGCGTCACCACGCTGAACATGCTGCGCATGGAGCAGCAGCTGGACACCCTCTCGCCGGTGACCCGCAAGCGCTACATGCACAACTACAACTTCCCGCCCTACTCCACCGGCGAGACCGGCCGCGTCGGCTCCCCGAAGCGCCGCGAGATCGGCCACGGCGCGCTGGCCGAGCGGGCGCTCGTCCCGGTGCTGCCCAGCCGCGAGGAGTTCCCCTACGCGATCCGTCAGGTCTCCGAGGCGCTCGGCTCCAACGGCTCGACCTCCATGGGCTCGGTCTGCGCCTCCACCATGTCCCTGCTGAACGCGGGCGTCCCGCTGAAGGCGCCGGTGGCCGGCATCGCGATGGGCCTGATCTCCCAGGAGATCGAGGGCGAGACGCACTACGTCACCCTCACCGACATCCTCGGCGCCGAGGACGCGTACGGCGACATGGACTTCAAGGTCGCCGGCACCCGGCAGTTCGTCACCGCCCTCCAGCTCGACACCAAGCTGGACGGCATCCCGGCCTCGGTGCTCGCCGCCGCCCTCAAGCAGGCGCGTGACGCGCGGCTGCACATCCTGGACGTGATGAGCGAGGCCATCGATGTCCCGGACGAGATGTCCCCCAACGCGCCGCGGATCATCACGGTGAAGATCCCGGTCGACAAGATCGGCGAGGTCATCGGCCCCAAGGGCAAGATGATCAACCAGATCCAGGAGGACACCGGCGCCGACATCACCATCGAGGACGACGGCACCATCTACATCGGTGCCGCCGACGGCCCCTCCGCCGAGGCCGCCCGCACCACGATCAACGGCATCGCCAACCCGACGATGCCCGAGGTCGGCGAGCGCTACCTGGGCACCGTCGTCAAGACCACCACCTTCGGTGCCTTCGTCTCCCTGCTCCCCGGCAAGGACGGTCTGCTGCACATCTCGCAGATCCGCAAGCTGGCCGGCGGCAAGCGCGTGGAGAACGTGGACGACGTGCTCGGCGTGGGCCAGAAGGTCCAGGTCGAGATCGCCGAGATCGACCAGCGCGGCAAGCTGTCCCTCGTGCCCGTGCTGGACGAGGAGGAGCCCGCCGCCGAGGCCACCGAGAAGGACGCCACCGAGCAGTGAGCCGACCGACCGGTACGGAGACGGCCCGCCCCACCGATCCGGTGGGGCGGGCCGTGCCCCGTCCACGCCACAGCGACGGAACGACGGTCCAGCGGACCGTGCTGCCCTCGGGTCTGCGGATCCTCACCGAGACGGTGCCCGGGGTGCGCTCCGTGTCGTTCGGGATCTGGGCCCGGGTGGGCTCCCGCGACGAGACCCCGGCCCAGGGCGGCGCCACCCACTACCTGGAACACCTCCTCTTCAAGGGCACGAGCCGGCGCAGCGCGCTGGAGATCTCCTCGGCCATCGACGCCGTCGGCGGCGAGATGAACGCCTTCACCACGAAGGAGTTCACCTGCTACTACGCCCGCGTCCTCGACAGCGACCTGCCGCTCGCCGTCGACATCGTCTGCGACATGCTCACCGGCTCGCTGATCCCGGCCGAGGAGGTGGACGCCGAGCGTGACGTCATCCTCGAGGAGATCGCGATGACCGAGGACGACCCGAGTGACGGCGTCCACGACCTCTTCGCGCACACGCTCTTCGGCGACAGCCCGCTCGGCCGTCCCGTGCTGGGTACCGTCGACACGGTCAACGCGCTGACCAGGGACCGCATCGCCCGCTTCTACCGGCGGCACTACGACCCGACCCGGCTGGTGGTCACCGTCGCCGGCAACGCCGAGCACGCCACCGTCGTCGACCTGGTGACGGCCGCCTTCGACCGGGCCGGCGCGTCCGGCCCCGGTGCCGAGCCCGTGGGCCCGCGCAGCGGCCACCGCGAGGTGCGCCCCGCCGGCCGGGTCGACATCGTGGAGCGCCGCACCGAGCAGGCCCACCTGGTGCTCGGCATGCCCGGCGTCTCCCGGCACGACGAGCGGCGCTGGGCGCTCGGCGTGCTGTCCACCGCGCTCGGCGGCGGGATGAGCTCGCGGCTCTTCCAGGAGATCCGCGAGAAGCGCGGCCTCGCCTACAACGTCTACGCCCACACCTCCGGCTACGCGGACTGCGGCCTGTTCGGCGTCTACGCCGGCTGCCGGCCCGACCGGCTCGACCAGGTGCTCGACATCTGCCGCCAGCAGCTCGCCGAGGTCGCGGAGAAGGGGCTCGGCGACGAGGAGGTCGAACGGGCCATCGGCCAGCTGGCGGGGTCCACCGTGCTGGGCCTGGAGGACACCGGCTCCCTGATGCACCGGCTCGGCAAGAGCGAGATCTGCTGGGGCCAGCAGCTCTCGGTCGACGAGCTGCTGGCACACATCGCGGCGGTCACCCCGGACGACGTGCGCCGGGTCGCCCGTGAGGTACTGGGGCAGCGACCCTCGCTGTCCGTCATCGGCCCGCTGAACGACCGGCGCGCCGCGCGCCTGACCGAGGCGATGTCCTAGGCATCCGGGGCCTCGGAGCCGCGGGGAAGAACGCTGGGGAAGGAACGGATACGTGATGAGCAAGCAGCGGGTGGCGATCATCGGCGCCGGCGGCCGGATGGGCGTCGAGGCCGTCCGCGCCGTCGGGGCGGCGGACGACATGGAGCTGGTCGCCACGCTGGGTCGGAACGACAAGCTGGAGACCCTGACCGAGGCGGGTGCCGAGGTCGCCGTCGACCTCACCCACCCCGACGCGGTGATGGGCAACCTGGAGTTCTGCGTCCGGCATGGCATCCACGGGGTCGTCGGCACCACCGGGTTCACCGACGAGCGTCTCGCGACGCTGCGCGGCTGGCTGGCCGAGGCGCCGGGGGTCGGGGTGCTGATCGCGCCGAACTTCAGCATCGGCGCCGTGCTGACCATGCAGTTCGCCCGGCAGGCCGCCCGCTTCTTCGAGTCGGCCGAGATCGTCGAGCTGCACCACCCGGGCAAGGCCGACGCCCCCAGCGGCACCGCGACCCGCACCGCCGAGATGGTCGCCGAGGCCCGCGCCGCCGCCGGCCTCGGCCCGCAGCCGGACGCCACCACCAGCGCCCTGGACGGCGCGCGCGGCGCCGTCGTCGCCGGGGTGCCGGTGCACTCGGTGCGGCTCAGCGGCCTCGTCGCCCACCAGGAGGTGCTCTTCGGCGGGGACGGCGAGATCCTCACCATCCGCCACGACTCGATGAACCGTGGCTCCTTCATGCCGGGCGTGCTGCTCGGGATCCGCCGGATCGGCGGTGTCCCCGGGCTCACCCTCGGGCTTGAGCACCTCCTGGATCCGCACAGCCTGGATCTGGACGGCTAGCCGTGCGGGACAGGCTGCTCTTCCTGCTGCTCAGCGTGGTGCTCGTCGGCTACTTCGGTCTGGTCGGGCACCGCGGTGTGCTGCTGATCGGCGAGGGCACCTGGGTCACGGTGCCGCTCGGCGTCGCGGTGCTCGTGCTGCCGCTGCTCGGCGCGTGGTTCCTGTGGCGCAGCGCCCACTTCGTGCTGCGCGCCAACCGGCTGGCGCGGGAGCTGGAGGCCGAGGGCGGGCTGCCGGTGGACGATCTGGCCAGGACGCCGAGCGGTCGGGTCGACCGGGCGGCGGCCGACGCGGCGTTCGCGCGGCGGCGGGCCGAGACCGAGGCCAACCCGGGGGACTGGCGCTGCTGGTTCCGGCTCGCCGTCGCCTACCACGACGCCCGGGACACGCCCCGCGCCCGGAAGGCGATGCAGCACGCCATCGCCCTGCACGCGGGGCGCCCGCCACGCTCCTGAGGCGGCGGAGGCCGGTCAGTGGCGGTTCTCGGCCGCCCAGGCCTCCAGCACGTCGGCGGCCCGCTCGAAGAGGTCCCGGCGGCCGAGGAAGTCGACGCTGTGGTCGGTGAGCAGGGGGGCGAGCGGCTCGCCCTGCCGGAGTTCGATCTGGACCGCCTGGCCCTGGACGCTCCGCGGCAGCCCGAGCCAGCGCACCGGCTGCTGGACGGTGCTGATCCGGGCGACGTCGCGCCAGCGCAGCGTCCGGGTGGTCAGCAGTCCGACACGGCGCAGCCCGCGGCTGCTGACCCAGACGCCCATCCGCAGCAGCCGCAGCGAGAACAGGATGGTGAGGGCGGCGATCGCCACCGTGGCGGTGGCGCCGGCCAGCGTGCCGGCCACCGCGATGATCAGCGCGGATATCAGCATGTAGGCCGCTATCAGCAGGGCGAAGGCGGCGATGCCGACGCGCCACGGGCCGAGCCGGTAGGGGCGGCGCCACTGGCTGGGGTCGGGGTGTGGGGGCACGACGTCCTGACCGGTTGCGGCGGTGTCACGGTCGGCCGAGAGAAAGGCAAGGGGCACGACGGGTCCTCGTTCGTATCACAGTCGGATCACAGGGGACGGGCTGTGAACGGTGAGGCTATCGCGCTCAGGGATTGGTGGCCGCCTCCGGTGCCTGCGGAGCGGTCTGGTGCTCGACGTCGAGGGCGGGTCCGGCCAGCAGCAGGGCGCCGACGAGGCCGGAGATCACGACCAGGGCGAACAGCACGTGCCCGAGCAGCTGCCCGACGCCGGGGCGGGGCCGCCTGGGCCGGGTGACGTTGCTGGAGAAGTCATCGTGCTGCGTCATCTGGTCGCTCCCTCCCCTGAATGGACTCCCCCGAGTGAGTCAATACAAAGTTATCAGGTGAAGAATCCGACTCGATGCCGGGAGTCCGATTTGCCGGACGCCCGGAATCGCTGTCGGTGCCGACGTCTAGGGTGGGGGCCGTGACCGACACCCCCAGCTTCCGCAGCGACATGACCGTCGAGTTGATCAAGCACAGCGCCTCCGACACGGACGTGCTCTTCGCGGCCCGCGTCTCGACGGCGGGTGAGCAGTCGCTGGACGAGCTCAGCAAGGACCCCGAGCGCTCCAAGGGCCTGATCAACTTCCTGATGCGCGACCGGCACGGCAGCCCCTTCGAGCACAACTCGATGACCTTCTTCATCAGCGCGCCGATCTTCGTCTTCCGCGAGTTCCACCGGCACCGCGTCGGCTGGTCGTACAACGAGGAGAGCGGTCGTTACCGCCAGCTCGAGCCCGTCTTCTACGTACCGGGGGAGGACCGGAAGCTCGTCCAGCAGGGGCGTCCGGGGAAGTACGAGTTCGTGCCCGGCACCCCCGAGCAGCACGCGCTGGTCACCAAGACCATGGAGGAGAGCTACCGCCAGTCCTACGCGGCCTACCAGGAGATGCTGGCCGCCGGCGTGGCCCGCGAAGTGGCCAGGGCGGCCCTGCCGGTCGGCCTCTACTCCTCGATGTACGCCACCTGCAACGCCCGCTCGCTGATGCACTTCCTCGGCCTGCGCACCAAGGACGAGCGGTCCCGGGTGCCCTCCTTCCCGCAGCGGGAGATCGAGATGGTGGCCGAGCTCATGGAGCGCGCCTGGGCCGGTCTCATGCCGCTCACATACGCCGCCTTCAACGCCAACGGCCGGGTCGCTCCCTAGCCGACGCGGTCGGCGTTCATGTGGACCTCGGAAAACCTGGTAGAAGTGTCACGTATTGCGACATTTCGCGAAGTTCATCTAGGGTGATTGAACGGACCCGGCGCTGTCTGAACCCCCGAGCAGGCAGCGCCGGGATCCACCCCTTGTCCGCCCCGCTGGGCCACTCCCCGCTGAGCTGCGAGTAGCGTGGAACCTATGGCTCCGACCTCCACACCGCAAACCCCCTTCGGGCGGGTCCTGACCGCCATGGTCACGCCATTCACGGCGGACGGCTCTCTCGACCTCGATGGCGCGCAGCGGCTCGCTGCCCACCTGGTGGACGCCGGCAACGACGGCCTGATCGTCAATGGCACCACCGGCGAATCCCCGACGACCAGCGATGCGGAGAAAACCCAGCTCGTGCGCGCCGTGGTCGAGGCCGTGGGCGACCGCGCCCATGTGGTGGCCGGAGTCGGCACCAATGACACCAGGCACAGCATCGAGCTCGCCCGCGCCGCCCAGGCGGCCGGAGCCCATGGTCTGCTCACCGTCACCCCGTACTACAACAAGCCGCCGCAGGAAGGGCTCTACCAGCACTTCACGGCCGTCGCCGACGCCACCGAGCTGCCGGTCATGCTCTACGACATCCCCGGCCGCAGCGGCGTCCCCATCACCACCGAGACGATGACCAGACTCGCGGCCCACCCGCGCATCGTCGCCAACAAGGACGCCAAGGGCGACCTCGGCCGGGCCAGCTGGGCGATCGCCACCACCGGGCTCGCCTGGTACTCCGGCGACGACATGCTGAACCTGCCGCTGCTGTCGGTCGGCGCCATCGGCTTCGTCTCCGTCGTCGGCCACGTCGTCACGCCCGAGCTGCGCGCCCTGGTCGACGCCCACACCAGTGGCGACGTCGCCAAGGCCACCGAGATCCACCAGCGACTGCTGCCCGTCTTCACCGGGATGTTCCGCACCCAGGGCGTCATCACCTCCAAGGCCGCCCTGGCGATGCGCGGGCTGCCGAGCGGCCCCCTGCGGCTCCCCCTCGTCGGCCTCACCGAGGCCGAGACCGAGCAGCTCCGGCGCGATCTCGCGGCCGGCGGGGTACAGATCTGAGAACGGCCCGGAGCTCGACTCCGGAGAACAAGAGCGTCACCGCGAAGGTGATAACTGAATACCGACCATTGCACAGAGACACGCGCGTCACAGGCTCTCACCAGGGGGCAGTGGCGCGCGTGGTCAGGAGAGTCCATTGAGTCATCCCCATCCAGAACTCGGCCCCCCGCCGACGCTTCCTGAGGGTGGCCTACGTGTTACCCCGCTCGGCGGCCTCGGCGAGATCGGCCGCAACATGACCGTCTTCGAGTACGGAGGCCGGCTGCTCGTCGTCGACTGCGGCGTCCTGTTCCCCGAGCAGGAACAGCCGGGCGTCGACCTGATCCTGCCGGACTTCAGCTCCATCAGGGACCGCCTCGACGACATCGACGGCATCGTCCTCACCCACGGGCACGAGGACCACATCGGCGGCGTCCCTTACCTGCTCCGCGAGAAGCCCGACATCCCGCTGATCGGCTCCAAGCTGACGCTGGCCCTGCTCGAGGCGAAGCTCCAGGAGCACCGCATCCGCCCCTACACCCTCGAGGTCAGCGAGGGCCACCGGGAGCGGATCGGCCCCTTCGACTGCGAGTTTGTCGCCGTCAACCACTCCATCCCCGACGCCCTGGCCGTCGCCATCCGCACCCCGGCCGGCATGGCCGTGCACACCGGCGACTTCAAGATGGACCAGCTGCCGCTCGACGGTCGCCTCACCGACCTGCGCGCCTTCGCCCGGTTGGGCGAGGAGGGCATCGACCTGCTGTTGTCGGACTCGACCAACGCCGAGGTCCCGGGCTTCGTGGCGCCGGAGCGCGAGATCTCCGGCGTCCTGCGCCAGGTCTTCGCGCGGGCCGAGAAACGCATCATCGTGGCCAGCTTCGCCAGCCATGTGCACCGCATCCAGCAGATCGTGGACGCCGCCTACGAACACGGGCGCCGCATCGCCTTCGTGGGCCGCTCGATGGTGCGCAACATGGGCATCGCCAGGGACCTCGGTTATCTGCGGGTGCCAGCCGGACTCGTGGTCGACGTGAAGGCCCTGGACGACCTCGCGGACCACGAGGTGGTTCTCGTGTGCACCGGCTCGCAGGGCGAGCCGATGGCGGCGCTCTCCCGGATGGCCAACCGCGACCACCAGATCAGGATCGTCGAGGGCGACACGGTCATCCTGGCCTCCTCGCTGATCCCGGGCAACG
This sequence comes from Streptomyces millisiae, assembly GCF_031845425.1. Lineage (NCBI taxonomy): Bacteria > Bacillati > Actinomycetota > Actinomycetes > Kitasatosporales > Streptomycetaceae > Streptomyces > Streptomyces millisiae. The sequence continues at coordinate 937 of NZ_JAVREM010000033.1, read as the reverse complement.
AGAACGCGGTCTACCGCGTCATCAACGGACTGACCCGCTGGGGCGCCAACGTCGTCCACAAGGGCAACGCCAAGGTCCACGTCTCGGGCCACGCCTCGGCGGGCGAGCTGTTGTACTTCTACAACATCTGCCGGCCAAGGAACCTGATGCCCGTTCACGGCGAGTGGCGCCACCTGCGGGCCAACGCCGAACTCGGCGCGATGACCGGGGTTCCGCCGGAGCGCATCGTCATCGCCGAGGACGGCATCGCGGTCGACCTCGTCGGCGGCAAGGCCAAGATCGTGGGCAAGGTGCAGGCCGGCTACGTGTACGTGGACGGCCTGTCCGTCGGCGACGTCGACGAGGCCAGCCTCAAGGACCGGCGGATCCTGGGCGACGAGGGGTTCATCTCGGTCTTCGTCGTGGTGGACAGCAGCACCGGAAAGATCGTCAGCGGACCGAGCATCCACTCCCGCGGCTCCGGCATCGAGGACTCGGACTTCGCCGCGGTCCTCCCGAAGATCGACGAGGTCCTGTCCCGCTCCGCCCAGGACGGCGTGGTCGACCCGCACCAACTCCAGCAGCTGGTACGGCGAACCGTGGGCAAGTGGGTCTCCGACACCTACCGCAGGCGGCCGATGATCATGCCCGTGGTCATGGACGTCTGACGCTCCATCTGCCAGCGGAGCGCCCGGATTTGCATCCGGGCGCTCCGCTCAAGTACGTTTACGTCACCGCCGCGGGGGGAACCCCGAAGGGCCCCGGTCGCGGCGGTGCAGACGAAGGGAAGCCCGGAGGGCCTCGTGAGGGGTCTGAAGTAAGCGTCCGTTCCTTGAGAACTCAACAGTGTGCCAAGAAGTCAATGCCAGATTTTTGATTGATCAATGCGAGAATCAAATTGTTCTCGTGGATGATCTTCTTTGAAGCATTCACGGAGAGTTTGATCCTGGCTCAGGAC
>NZ_JAVREM010000032.1:0-67522 GCF_031845425.1 Streptomyces millisiae | reverse complement strand
CCCACCCGCCCTTTCCGCGCTTCGCGCGGGGGAGCGGCTCTGCCGGCCGAGCCTGCGGCGGCTTCGCCGCCGGACCGCACGGCCGCAGGCCGCCCGAGCGGCTCCCACCGCACGACGCCCCCGCCCGAAGGGCAGGTGGGCGGCCGCAGGCCACACGGCCCCGGCCGCGCACGGCCACGCCGCCCGGCCGCCAGGCCGGAACGGCGGCCGCGCCGCGCCGGCCCCCGCGAGCCGCCCGAACGGCTCCCGCCGCGCGACGACCCGCCCGAAGGGCGGGTGGGTGGGCGCGGCACGGCCGCAGGCCAGCACGGCCGCAGGCCGGCGAAACCTCGGCGCGCGGGCGCCGCTTCCGACGCTTACCGTCAGGGTGGGAGGTGGTGCGCCGGATGCGTCGTGGAGCCCGCTGGACCGTCGTCGTCGCCGCGGCCGCCGTCGCCGCCATGGCCGCGGCGCCAGCCGCCGCGCGGTCGGCGGACGACACCGTGGAGCTGGACGAGGCGGGGCAGGTCACCGACCGGGCCGGCGTGTTGGCCCGGCGCGGCGGTGAGGTCGAGCGGGCGCTCGCCGGTCTCCAGGAGCGGACGCGGCTGCAGCTCTTCGTGACGTACGTGCACGACTTCTCGGGGCACGAGCCGCAGTCCTGGGCCGACGCGGTCGCCGACCGCAACGGCCTGGGGCGTTACGACCTGCTGCTGGCGATCGGCACCGACGACCGGGCGCACGCGCTCTCCGCCGACGTGCACTCGGGTCTCTCCGCCCCCCAGCTGGCCCGTGTGGAGGCGTCGGTCATCCGCCCCGCGCTGCGGCTCGGGGACTGGGCCGGCGCCGCGATCGGCGCCGCCGACGGCTACACCGCCGTGCGCGGGAACCAGCCCGTGCCGAAGCCACGGCTGCGCGCCGCGCCGGCGGATCCGGGCGCGGTGGGCAGCGGCGGCGCGGACCCCGTGCTGGTGCCGATCGCGCTGGTCGCCGCCGGGTTGGTGGTCCTCGGCTACCTGGCGCGGTACGGCCTGCGCAGCCGCTACCGGATGGTGCCGCTGCGCTGGTCGGGGCGGTCGACGGAGCCGCCCACCCAGTCGCACGATCCGCCGCTGGACGAACTCGACCGCCGGGCCAGGGGGTTGCTGATCGAGACCGACGACGCGGTCCGTACCCGCGCCGAGGCGTACGCGTACGCGGCGGGCGCGCCGCCGCCCGCGCTGGGCCGGGCCGCCACCCGAACGGCGGAGGCGCTGCGGATCCGCTTCCGGCTCGACGAGCCGGCGCTCGAACGCAACGACCTGGAACGGCGCCGGCTGCTCGAGGAGATCGAGCTGCGCTGCGGCCAGGCCGGTGAGGCGTTGGCCGCCGCGCGGCCCGAGGTGGACGAGGCGGCGGTGCGGGCCGGGGCCGCCGCGTTGCCGGACCGGATCGCGGCGGCCGAGGAGGCGCTGCGCCGGCTGGGTGAGCGGTTCGGGCCCGCGGCCGTGGCGCCGGTGGCCGGCCATCCGGCGGCGGCCAGGGCACGGTCGGCCCAGGGGGCCGAGGCGCTGAACCGGGACGACGCCGCGGCGGCCGCGGCGCCGCTGGCGGGCGCCGGGCTGCTGGTGGACGGGGTGGACCGGTGGGTGGCCGAGGTGGAGCGGGCCGCGACCGCGTTCGCCCAGGCCGTGGTGGAGACCGAGACCGACCTGGCGGAGGCCGGGGGCGAGCACGCGCTGCGCGAGGTGTCGGCGCGCGCCGCGGCCGCGCTGGCCGAGGCGCGCGCGATGGCGGCGGGCGACCCGTTCGGCGCGCTGCGTCGGTTGGGCGGGGCCGACGCCGTGCTGGCGCGCGAGCTGGCCTCGCGGCGGGAGCGCGAGGACCGCAACCGCAGGGCCCGTTCGCTGTTCGAGCAGGCGCTGCTGACGGCCGCGCCCACGCTCGCCGCGGCGCAGGCCCACCTGACGGCGCACCGCGAGTCGGTCGGCACGCCGGCGCGCACCCGGCTCGCGCAGGCGGCTCACCTGCTTGAGCGCTCCTGGGAGGTGGCCCACAACGACCCGGCGACGGCGCTGCCGATCGCGTGGCGGGTGGACGCCCTGGCGGTCGAGGGGCGCGCGTTGGCACGGCACGACACCGGCGAGTCGGGGCCGATGGCCTGATCTCTGTTCGAGCGGTGACGTGCTGGCGTATGGTCTGGCATATGCAGATGGGGGGTGATGAATGAACGGGACCAACCTGCAGCCGTGGCAGGTGATCCGGCAGGACGAGAACGGCAGCCGCTACCGCATAGGGCACTGTGCCACGCGCGCCGAGGCGCAGCGGCTCATCCAGCGCCTCCGGCTGAGCGCCGGCGCGCGCCCCGCGGGCGACAGCGCCCGCTATCTGGTCGAGCGCGTGGAGCCGGCGCCTCGCGCACACCCCTGACCCCACCGACATAATCGGGTGGAAGGGACATTCGGCCCAGCACCCGACGGGGGCGCAGAGCGTGAGCACAGAACCCGGCAGCCCGAACGCCCCCGGCGCGCGCGGAGAAGCGCTGCGCGTCGGCATGGTGCTGCTGGACTCCGAAGGCCGGATCCTGCTCTGGGGCCCGATGGCGGAGAAGATCCTCGGCTGGGACGCCGCCCAGGCCGTCGGACGCCCAGTGACCGGCCTGATCCCCGACGACCGCCCCGCCGACCCCGGCCACGACCTGCTGGACACGCTGCTGCGCCACCGCCGCTGGACCGGCCGGCTCACCCTGGGCCACCGCGAGGGACGCCCCGTCGAGCTCCGCGCCCGCGCCGAACTGCTCGACCACCCGAACGGCACCCCGCTCGTTCTCGCCATTCTGGTAGAGAACGAGCGCCTCCGGGCCGTCGAACAGGACCTCGCCACCCTGGACGGCCTGTTCACCGCCTCCCCGCTGGGCATCGGCGTCTTCGACACCGAGCTGCGCTACACCCGGGTCAACGAGGCGCTGTCCCGACTGGCCGGGCTGTCGGAGGCCGAGCTGCTCGGCCGGACCACGCTCGACGTGCTGCCCCGGTCCATGGCCGAGCGGATCCACGGGCTGCAGTCCGAGGTGCTGCGCACCGGACAGCCGGTGATCGACCTGGTCGTGCCCTCGCCCGACGGGCTCGGGGCGCGCTCGGTGTCCATCGGGCGGATCACCGACCGGGCCGGCCAGCCGATGGGGGTCACCAACATCGTGCTCGACATCACCGAGCGCCGCGACGCGCAGACCAAGATCGAGCGGGCCAGGCAACGGCTCGCCCTGCTCGACGACGTCGGCGGCGCCATCGCCGACCTGCTCGACGTGCGGCGGATCGGCGAGGCCCTGGCCGACGCCATCGTGCCCCGCTTCGCGGACCTGGCCGGCGTCGAGCTGCTGTCCCTGGTGGCCTCCGGCGGGGAGCCGCCCACCGCCCACGACCGGACGCGGGGCCCGTTGCTCCAGGTCGGCTTCGCGGCCGTCGACCCACGCCCCGACATGCGGCGGGCCCTGCGGCAGGGCGAGGAGACGGCCTTCGAACCGATCGGCCCCTTCCTGCGGTCGGTGCTCGACACCGGCGCGCCCTACCTCGCCGAGACCAGGGCCGAGTTGCGGGCCGCCAGCGCGTACGACCCGCGCGTCGCGGAGCTGCTGCGCGAACTCGACGTCAACTCGCTGATCACCGTGCCGCTGCGGGCCCGCGGCACGGTGCTCGGGCTGCTGGTGGTCACCCGCAGCGGACACCGTCCGGCCTTCGACGGCGAGGACCTGGCGCTGGCCATGGAGCTCACCGCCCGGGCCGGGATCACGCTGGACAACGCCCGCCTCTACGCCAGGGAGCGGGACGCCGCGCTCACCCTGCAACGCAGCCTGCTGCCGCGGACGTTGCCCGAGCAGCCGGGGGTGCGGTTCACCCACCGCTATCTGCCGGCCAGCCGCGGCACCGAGATCGGCGGCGACTGGTTCGACGTGATCCCGCTGGTCGGCGGCCGGGTGGCGTTCGTCGTCGGCGACGCCACGGGACACGGGCTGCCGGCCGCCGCCGCCATGGGCCGGCTGCGGACGGCGGTGCGCACGCTGGCCGCGCTCGACCTGCCCCCGGCCCACCTGCTGGCCCGGCTCAACGACGCGGGCCGGGACATCGCGCCGAGCCTCGACGACCCGCTGCTGGCCACCTGCCTGTACGCCGAGTACGACCCGCTGAGCCGGGAGTGCCGGCTGGCCAAGGCCGGGCACCTGCCGCCGGTGCTGGTGGTCAGGGACGCGGACAGCGACCGGTGGACCGCGACCCCGCTCGACCTGCCGTCCGGGGCGCCGCTCGGGGTGGACGGCGTGCCGTTCGAGGAGCTGCGCGTCGACGTGCCGGAGGGCTCCGTGCTCGTGCTCTACACCGACGGGCTGCTGGAGACGAGGGACGGCGACATCATGGCCAGGGTCGACGAGCTGTGCGAGCTGCTGTGCGGCCTCGTCGGCGAGCTCGCCGAGGAGGCCGCCCTCGACGGCGTCTGCGACACGGTGATCGAGCAGCTGCGGCCGGCGGTCGGCAGCAGCGAGTCGGACGACCTGGCGCTGCTCGCCGCCCGGCTCGGGAGCCTGCCCCCGGACCGGGTGGCCACCTGGACCTTCCCGGCCGACCCGGCGATGCTGCCGGCCATCGGCGGGACGGTCGACCACCGGCTGCGCGGGTGGGGGCTCGGCGCCCTCGCCGAGCGCGCGGGGCGGCTGGTCGACCGGCTGGCCCGCGACGCGATGGAGGGCGAGGACCGGTCGGTGGCCGTGCGGATGGTGTACGGCGCGTCCCTGATGGTCGAGGTGACCGCCCCGCTTCCGGAGCCCGGCTACCGGGACGGCGCCGAGCGGCTGCTCACCGCCCACCAGGCCCGCCGCTGGGGCACCAGGCACGGCCCGATCGGCCACGCCGTCTGGTTCGAACTGCCGCTGCCGGAGAGCTAGCCCCGGTCCGGCCGGACCCAGGGCCTAACGGACCGGCAGGTGGTACCCGACCCGGAACCGGTCGGCCGGGACCACCACGTCGGCCGTCTCCACCGGGAGGCTGCCGGCCCTGAAGGTGCGGTGGACCACCAGCACCGGATGCCCGGGCAGCCCGCCGAGCACCCGGGCCTCGGCGGCCAACGCGGGCCGGGCGCCGACCTCCTCCGCCACGTTGTCCACCGTGACGTCGATGGCCGCCATCCGCTCCACCACCCCACGCCCCGCCAACGGGCCCTGCTCGGGCAGCATCACGGGGGTGCGCCCGGTGATCCGCAGCGGCTCCCAGGAGGTGGACAGCATGATGGGCTCGCTGCCGGTGCGGAACACGTAGTGCGTGCACATCACCTGCTCCCCCGCCTCGATCCGCAGCCGCTCGGCCACCGCGGGCGGCGCCTCGATCCGCTCGCTGTGCCCCTCCCAGGTGCCGCGCACCCGCTCGTCCGTCTGCTCCTGGCGGAACGACGAGCAGTCGCCCAGCGTGCGGTAGCCGCTGCGGGAGACGACGCGCGGCGCCGGCCGCTCCCGCACATAGGTGCCGGAGCCCGACCTGCCCTCCACGAGCCCCTCGGCCATCAGCACCTTCCGCGCCTCGAGCGCCACCGTGTCGGAGACGCCGTAGGTGGCGCGGATGCTGGCCTGTGAGGGCAGCCTGGTATGGGGCGGCAGGCTGCCGTCGACGATCTGCTGTCGAAGGTCCTCCGCGACGCGGAGATATGCGGGCTGCTCACCGAACGGCACAGGCCCCTCCCAGGGGTGCTCCCGTCTCGTGTTGACAATCGGCAACAGCTTGACAACAGAGCGTCGCCAACGGCAAGAGACGGCCAAGGTTTCACCCGAAGTGATGACGACGGGGCGCGCCCCCGTGCGCCGGTGCCCCTGAGCCGGCGGCCCCGGCGGTGCGAGAAGCGGTGCAAGAATGTGCGCCCTGTACGGTCGGCCGACGATCGGACGCCGCCGACCAACCATGAGGGAAGGGACCACCAGCCAGCATGAGCGCGTCAGGGGGAACCAAGGCGATCGTCGCCGCGTTGACGGCGAACCTCGCCATCGCGGTGGCCAAGTTCACGGCGGCCGCGTTCAGCGGCTCGTCATCCATGCTGGCCGAGGGCGTGCACTCGGTCGCCGACTCGGGCAACCAGGCCCTGCTGCTGCTCGGCGGCAAGCGCGCCAAGCGCGCGGCGAGCGAGGAGCACCCGTTCGGCTACGGCCGCGAGCGGTACATCTACGCGTTCCTGGTCGCGATCGTGCTCTTCTCGATAGGCGGTGTCTTCGCGCTCTACGAGGGCGTCGAGAAGATCAGGCACCCGCACGAACTGGAGCACTGGTACTGGCCGGTGGGCGTGCTGGTGTTCGCCATCATCGCCGAGGGCTTCTCGTTCAGGACCGCCATAAAGGAGTCGAACGAGGTGCGCGGCACCCAGTCCTGGGGCCAGTTCATCCGCACCTCCAAGGCGCCCGAGCTGCCGGTGATCGTGCTCGAGGACCTGGGCGCGCTGCTCGGCCTGGTCCTCGCGCTGGGCGGCGTGCTGCTCTCGCTGGCCACCGGCGACGGCGTCTGGGACGGCGTCGGCACCCTGTGCATCGGCGTGCTGCTGGTGGTCATCGCGCTGGTGCTGGCCGTCGAGACCAAGTCGCTGCTGCTCGGCGAGGCCGCGGGGCCCGAGTCGGTGAAGAAGATCCGCGCGGCGATCGTGGACGACGACACCGTCACCCGGGTCATCCACATGCGGACCCTGCACCTCGGCCCCGACGAGCTGCTGGTCGCCGCGAAGATCGCGGTCCAGCGCGGCGACGACGCCGGCGAGGTGGCCGACGCGATCAACGGCGCGGAGGCCAGGATCCGGGAGGCGGTGCCGATCGCCCGGGTGATCTACCTGGAGCCCGACATCTACCGGGAGCGCACCCAGGCGGCCGCCGCCACCGACTGAGCGGGGCGACGCACGAGGGGGCCCGCGCCGGCGACGGCGCGGGCCCTTCCTCATGGCCTGTGGCCTCGGGCGGGTCGGAACCGGGTCAGAACTGCAGGGCCCAGGAGCTCAGGTGGCCCTGGTCGGCGCCCGCGCCGTCCGTGATCCGCAGCGTCCAGGTGCCGTCGGCGGCGACACCCGAGCCGCTGAAGGTCCAGGTCGAGTCGATGTTGTCGGCGCTGCCGCCGCTGCGGTTGTGCAGGTTGCGCACCGTGCCGTCGGGCTGGATCAGGTCCACCGTCAGGTCGCCGATGTAGGTGTGCACGATGTGCACCTCCGCCTGGAAGGCGCCGGTCAGCGTGCCGACCCCGGTGACGTCGATGGTCGAGGTCGAGGTCGTGAAGTCGGTGATCGGGACCTGGGTGGTGTTGTCGAAGCGCGGGCCCGAGGGCGGCGGGGGCGGGCCGCTGCCCTCGTCGCCGACGTGCAGCAGCGCGTTGACGGTGTTGCCCGGCACGCCGGACAGCCGGTTCCAGATCGCGTTGTTCACCAGGGCGGAGGAGACCTCGGCCGGGGTCGCGTCGGGGTTGTCCGCGAGGTAGAGCGCGGCGGCGCCGGCGACGTGCGGGGTCGCCATCGAGGTGCCGGAGATGGTGTTGGTCGCCGTGTCGCTGGTGCTCCAGGCCGAGGCGATGGAGGTGCCGGGGGCGAAGATGTCCACCACGGAGCCGACGTTGGAGAAGTCGGACCGCGCGTCGGTGCTGGTGCTCGAACCGACGGTGATGGCCTCGGAGACGCGGGCCGGCGAGCGGGTGCTGGCGTCGGCGCCGTAGTTGTTGCCGGCGGCGACGGCGTAGGTGACGCCGGCCGCGACGGAGTTGCGGACCGCCTGGTCGAGCACGGTGTCGACGCCGCCGCCCAGGCTCATGTTGGCGACGGAGGGACCTTCCGCGTCGCCGGTGACCCAGTCGATGCCGCCCACGACGCTGGCGGTGGTGCCGCCGCCGGAGTTGTCGAGCACCCGGACCGCCACGATCTCGGCCTGCTTGGCCACGCCGTAGCTGGCGCCGGCGACCGTGCCGGCCACGTGGGTGCCGTGGCCGTGGCCGTCGACCGCGCCGTTGTTCCAGTAGTCGTAGCCGAACCTGGCGCGCCCCTCGAACTCCTGGTGGCTGAGGCGCACCCCGGTGTCGATGATGTACGCGGTCACCCCGGCACCCTCGTTGGGGTAGGTGTAGCCGGCGTCCAGCGGCAGGTCGGCCTGGTCGATCCGGTCCAGGCCCCAGGACGGCGGGTTGGGCTGAGTGTCGGCCAGCTCGTACCGCTGGTTCTGCACGACCTCCTTGACGCCCGGCTCGGCGGCCAGCTCCAGGGCGTCCTCCTCGCTCATCTCGGCGGCGAAGCCGTTGATCGCGTGCCGGTAGACGTCGGTGACCTCGGCATCGTGTCTCTCGGCGAGGTCCTCGGCGTCGTCCGAGGTGGCTTCGATGCCGACGTCCTCGAGGAGGACGACATAGCTGTCCTCGATGGTGTTCTCGGCGCCGAGGTTGCTGATCACGCCCACCGGCTCGTCGGCCTGGGCCGTGGCCGGGATGCTCACGCCGATGCCCAGGGCGAGCAGGGCGGCGGTGGCCACCGTGCCGCCGAGTCGCCGCGAGCGGCGGGGAGTTCGCGTCACTGCTATCAAGGTTCCTCCTGATCAGTGGTGCGCACGCACAGCAGAAACGCCATGCCCATGTCAATCTCTCATGTCGATTGCCACGGACATGACGACCTCTTGAATGGTCCGCCGCGGTAAAGGAATTGACAAGGGCGCCCGGCGATTCGACACAGTCGCGCAACGCGGTGAAGCATTCGCCTCGATGGTGAACCGCGGCGCCCGGCCGGCCGGCTGGCCGGGCGCCGGCGGGTCAGGCCTTGGCCGGCCGCTCGTAGGAGGGCGGCCTGGCGAGGCCGAGCAGCCAGCCCCAGTGGGAGCCGAGGCGCTGCTCGGCGAACCGGACCGCCCCGTAGTAGGCGGTGCCGGCGGCGGCGGTCAGCGCCGAGGTCACGGTCGCGTTGTCCAACTCGACGCCGACGCGCGCCGCCTGGACCACGGCCCAGGAGACGGCGTAGGGCACGAAGGTGCGCCAGAGGCTGGCGACCCAGTCGTAGACGGGCATGGGAGCTCCGATCACGGGGGAGGGAAGAAGGGTCGCGGTCGCGACGCGCACGGCCGCTACCAGCCTTTTTCCCGTGCCGGGAGGGCGGTCACCGGTCGGAGTGGGTGACCGCGGCAGGCACGCGCCCCTCGCGCACGCCGGTGGCGCGCTCCGCTGGCGTGGGCTCCCCGCCGCCCCGCGCGATCGCCGTGAAGAGCTCGACGGCGCGCCGGGCGGCCGGGTTGCCGGCGACCGCGCCGCCGATCGCGACGGCCACGTGCCGGACCGGGGTCGGCGCCACCAGCGGCCGGACGACGAGGCCGGCCGGCAGGTCGACGGCGGCGAGGCGCGGGATCGCGGTGACGCCGATGCCGGTCGCCACCAGGGGCAGCGCGGTGCGGTAGTCGGGCGTCCACACCTGGAAGCGGGGCGCGAAGCCCGCCCGCGCGCAGGCGTCGAGCAGCACCCGCCGGCAGGGCCCGTCGCGGTGCTCGTTGTCGACCCACGACCGCTCGGCGAGGTCGGCCAGCGACACCTCGGGGAGCGCGGCCAGCGGGTCGTCGCCGCGCACGACCAGCACATAGGGGTCGGCGGTGAGCCGGCTGACGACGGCGTCCGGGGGCGGCGGCGCGGCCGCGTCCTCGACGAACACGTCGATGTCGTGCCGCGCCTCGGCCAGCTCGGCCATCCGCAGTTCGAGCCGCACGTCGGGGAACTCGGCACGCAGCGCCTCGACGACCGGCGGCAGCCAGGTGGCGCTCACCGAGGCGACATAGCCGATGGACAGGCTGCCCACCCGGCCCGCGCGCAGGTCGTCCACCAGGCATTCGAGGCGGCCCAACTCCTCGAAGAGACGCTCCGACTCGGCGGCCAGGGCCCGCCCGGCCGCCGTCACCTCGATGCCCCGCCCGACCCGCTCCACGAGGCGCAGCCCGGTCCCCCGCTGCAGGGCCGCGAGCTGCTGGCTGACGGCGGACGGCGTGTACCCGAGCGCGGTCGCGGTGGCGCGCACCGAGCCGGTCGCGACGACGGTGCGGAGCAGGCGGAGCCGTGGGAGATCCAGCATGGACGCCATCGTACAGCGCTGCTTAACGGTCACGCCGAATCATTCGCTTGTGCTGTCGTGTTGGCGGCCCGACGATGACGGGGTGACCACAGACCTCACCGCCCCGCCCGCCTCGCCCGCCTCGCCCGCACCTCTCACCGCCGAACCGCCGAAGTCCGCCGCCCGCGCCTTCGACCTGCCGAGCGCGACCGCCGCGCTGGTGACCGTCCTGTTGTGGGCCTCCGCGTTCGTCGTGATCCGCGACGTCGCGGACACCCTCTCCCCCGCCCCGCTCGCGCTGCTCCGCCTCGTGGTCGCCGGCCTCGCCCTGACCGTGGCGGTCGCCGTCCGCGGCCGTCCCGCGCTGCGCGCCCAACGCTGGTCGCGCGGCCCGCTGCTGCTGATAGCCGCCTACGGGGTGCTCTGGCTCGCCGCCTACACCGTCGCGCTCAACACGGCCGAGCGGCACGTGGACGCCGGCACCTCGGCGCTGCTGGTCAACCTGGCCCCGCTGCTGGTCGCCGTCGGCGCGGCCGCGGCGCTGCGCGAACGCCTCTCCCGGCCGCTCCTGCTCGGCGGTCTCGTCTCGCTCTCCGGGGTCGCCATCATCACGGCCGGCAGCGGCGATGGGGAGCGCGACACGGTCGGCGTGCTGCTCTGCCTGCTCGCCGCCGCGCTCTACGCCGCCGGCGTCCTGCTGCAGAAGCCGGCGCTCCGGCACGTCGACCCGCTCACCGCGATCTGGCTCGGCTGCCTCGCCGGCACGGCGGTGCTGCTGCCGTGGGCCCCCCAACTCCTCGACGAGTTGGCGTCCGCCCCGGCGAGCGCGGTCGCCTCCGGCGTCTACCTCGGCCTCTTCCCGACCGCCATCGGCTTCTGGCTCTGGTCGTTCGCGCTGCGCCGCACCGACGCCGGCCGACTCGCCGCCTCCACCTACGCGGTGCCCGCGGTCTCCGTGCTCCTCTCCTGGCTCCTGCTCGGCGAGTCCCCCACCGCCCTGGCCCTCACCGGCGGCACCGTCTGCCTCCTGGGCGTCGCCATCTCCCGCCGCCGCGCGGTGACGGGTCAGCCCTCCGCCCTGACGCTCCACCGGACACCATGCGGCTCCAGGGCCGTCAGGAAGTCGGCGGGCTCGAAGGCCTGGGCGGGCGCCAGCACCCCCGGCGCCGGCTCGCCGGCCACCAGCCGGAGGGCGCCCTCCACGGCGATCACCGCCGTCAGGCCGTAACCGTCGGTCCCGGTCACCGCGCCCCGCGCCCACCGGCCGTCGCCACCGACCGCGTAGACCGCCATCAGCCACCGCGCCGCGGCCCGTGCCGCCGGGTCCGGGCCCTCCGGCAACGCGGCGGCGAACTCCTCGGTCACGCCGCCGAACAGGGGCGCGACCTCCGCCCGCATCACGGTCTCGACCCGCCGCGCCCGCACATGGCGCGGCACGGTGACGACGCCGGGCAGCGCGAACGGCGCCACCTTCAGCTCACCGGTCTCCCCGTCCGCCCCCACCTCGGGCACCGGGACCGTCTCCGCCCGGGCCACGGTGCCCTCGCGCCACGCGCCGTCCGCCCAGTGCAGACCGCCCTGCCCGCCCCACAGGCGGCGGTTGGCCAGCGCCGTGCGCGCCGTGCCACGGGAGACGCCGCCGGGCAGCCGCAGGTCGGCGATGGTCAGCGACGCGGCCTCCTCGCCCAGAGCCTCCGCGGTGAGGTGCGCGATCAGGTCGCCGGGCCCGCCGTCGTCCGCCAGCGCCGGGACGACCGTGACCCCCGCCGCCCGCGCCGACTCGCCGAACCCGTCGAACACCCGCTTGAGATAGGACTGTTCCCCCGTGGTGTCGACATAGTGACAGCCGGCCGCCACGGCCGCCCGCACCACCGACTCGCCGAACGACTCGAACGGCGCGACGCAGTTGACCACCGCCGCGCAGCCGTCGAACGCCGCCGCCAGCGCCGCCCGGTCCTCGACCCCGGCCACCCGGACCTCGGCGCCGCTCCCCTCCGCCGCCGCCCGCCGAAGACGTGCCTCGTCCCGGCCGACCAGCACCACCGACACGCCCCGGCGCGCCAACTCGGCGACCACAAGTCGCCCCGTGAACCCGCTTGCCCCGTACACCGCGATCTTCCTCATGGACGCCACGCTAGGTGCCCGATCCGGGACGCTGAATGCTCGACCATCCCCGGATCCTGTCCGAACGTCCTCCAGCACGCACCCCCTGAGGACGGCACCTCGGGCTACGCTGCCCACATGGACGTGCTCAGCGACGCCGTGGCCGCCATGCGCAACGGACGGCCGCACTCGTCACGGACCCGCTTCACCGCCCCCTGGGGGGTGCGGTTCGCGCCGTTCGCCGGCGCCGGCTTCCACGTCGTCCTCCAGGGCGCCTGCTGGGTGCTGCCGACGTGTGGCGAACCCGTCCGACTGGGCGTCGGGGACCTCGTCCTGCTCCCGCACGGCCGCGCCCACGGCCTCGCCGACGCCCCGACGACCCCGCTGCGCGACGCCGGGGACCCCGGCTCGCTGCCTCCCGCGCCGCCGCCGGACGGCGACCCCGCCGCCACGGTCCTGCTCTGCGGCGCCTACCTCCTGGACCGGGCCCGCCCCCACCCGCTGCTGACCGAGCTGCCCGAGGTGGTGCACCTCTCCTCCCGGGTTGGAGCCCACCCCGAACTGCGCACCGTCCTCGACCTCCTCGGCGCCGAGCTCGACCACCCCCGGGAGGGCAGCACGGGCATCGTCCCCGCCCTCCTGGACACCCTGCTGCTGTACGCGCTGCGCGCCTGGCACGAGGAACAGGCGCGGCACAGGACCGCGACCGGCTGGGCGCGGTCGCGGGCCTCTCCCGCTCCCCCTTCGCCCGCCGCTTCACCGCGCTCGTCGGCCGGCCGCCACTGGCCTACCTCACCTGGTGGCGGATGACGCTCGCCGCCCAACTGCTGCGCGCGGACGACCGGCCCGTGGCGCGGGTCGCCGAACAGGTCGGCTACACCTCCGAGTACGCCTTCTCCAAGGCGTTCCGGCGCGCCTACGACACCTCGCCAGGACGCTACCGGCGCGCGCCGTCCTGAGGCGCGAGCCAGCCGTCGAGCCAGGCGAACGCCTCGTCCTGCATCTCGGCGGTGAACTCGTGCCCGCGCTCGGGCCACACCCTGGTGACCAGCCGGTCGCCGGCGTCCTGCGACTCCCAGACCTCGCGCATCCTGGCGAAGGCGCCCGCCACCCCCTCGGGCGGGAACAGGCCGTCCCTGGCACCCGCGTGGAACAGCATGGGGCGCGGGGCGGCGATGGACGCGACGTCCGGGATGTCCAGGTGACGGTAGAGGCCGGGGTGCAGCATGTGGTAAGCGGACTGGCCGCGCAGGGTGTTGTTGCCGGGGGCCATCATCTCCTTCAGCGTGGTCATCCAGCAGACGGCGACCGCGGCGCGGACGTCCCGCGACAGCGCGGCGAGCTGCCACGCCCGGTAGGCGCCCATCGAGAAGCCGAGCGCGGCCACCCGGTCGCCGTCGACCTCCGGCAGGGAGGCGAGGAACGCGGCGGCGCGGACGTCCTCGTGGGCGGTGAGGCCGGCGAGCGAGGAGCCGAGGTTATAGAAGTTGGCGGCCAGGGCCTGCTGGTCCTCGTAGGTGAGCGGCCCCCGGTCGGACCAGCCGAGCGCGTCCACGGCGAGCACGGCGTAGCCCCTGGCCACCAGTTCGTCGCCGACGAAACGCCCACTGAAGTACCGCGCCGCCCAGGACTCCGCCGAGGCGAGGCGGGCGTCGTCGCCCCACGGGCGGATCATCTTCTCCTTGCCGATGTCGAACCTGGAGCCGTGGTCGTGCAGCAACAGAACCGCCGGGAAAGGACCCGCGCCGCTCGGCACGAGCAGCAGCCCCCGGGCGCGCCCGTAGCGGCTGAGCGCGAACTCCACCGTCCTGCGCACATGGCCCTCCCCCTCCCGCTCGTCGATGGTCTCCGGCCGGAACGGCACCCCCTCCCGGCCACGCGGCTGCAACAACGCCGCCTCGACCTGCGCCCGGGCCGCCTCCCGCCAGGCCCGGAAGTCCCGGATCCGCGCATTACCCCAGGCGAGCGGGAAGTCGAGCTCCTCCTTCATCCGCTCGTAGAACGCGGGCAGGACCCGCTCAGTCAGCCCCAACCCCCCACCGCCACCGCCACCGCTCCCGGCGACCGAACCGGACCCGGCCTGCGCCAGCGCCTGGGCCCCAGGCAGCAGAAACGGGGAGAGCTGAGCGAGCGATACGAACGTGCGTCGCTTCATGGTGACCGGTCCTTCCGGGGCCGACGTGCGATGGGGGCCACCGTAAGCGCTTCCATGCCCACGTCAAGATCCCCGGCAGAACCGTCGCGTCGCACGGATCGTGGAGATCCCCGTTCCCGCCCCCGCGGCCGCGTCGGCCGCCGAGGTGATCACCGCGTGCCGCAGACGCAACACGTCCCGGCGCGCGAGCGCGTCGGTGAGGGTGCCACCTCCGTCGATCACCGTCATGGCGTTGGTCCTGTTGATCCGCCGGATCAGGGTCTCCAGCCCGTCCAGGGTCTCTCCGGCCTCGGTCAGCAGGCTCGCCGCGCCCCTCGGCGGGCACCTCGCCGTCCTGGCGTACCGCCTCCGCACGCAGGGCCAGCGCCTCGGCAAGCTTCATGGCTCCCCACCTCCCTCCGTCCGACTGGAGTGGGTCGCCCAACGGTCTCTCGCGCACGGGGTTTTCCAGTGTCGCTACGCCCACCGATACGGTGCCCCTGGACAGGACGGCGGAGTCGCGTGGAGGCGGGATGACGTTCCAGGGCCGGGTCGGCGCGGTGAACGGACTCACGGCACGGTGGGCTGCGACGACCGAGGGCGGCACGGTCTGCTCGGCGGTCGGGGTCTGGCCGCTCCTGGCCTACCTGGCCGACGGGGCGGCGGGCGCGGCCCGGACCGAGTTGGCCGAGGCGCTGGGGGTGGCGGCGGATCAGGCGGCCACCGCCGCGAGTGAGTTGCTGGGCGCGCTGGACGCCGTACCCGGCCTGGACTCGGCGCTCGGCCTGTGGACCCATGACACGATGCGGCTGCGGGAGGACTGGCGGGCCAAGCTGCCGGCCGGCACGCACGGAACGTTCGGGGACAACCTCGACGCCGCGCAGGAGACGCTCGACGCCTGGGCGGCGGAGCGGACCGGCGGCCTCGTGGAGCGGCTGCCGGTGAAGCTGACGCGGGGCGCACGCATGGTGCTGGCCAGCGCCCTCGCCCTGCGCACGGACTGGCAACAGCCCTTCACGGAAACCCTGGTGCGCCCGGAGACCGGGCCCTGGCGGAAACGCGACCTGCTCGGACTGTGCCGCAGGAGCGCACGGCCGGAAGACGTCGAGGTGGCGGAGACGCCGGACGGCCTTGTCACCGGTCTTGGCGTGCACGGCGACAACGGCATCGACGTACACCTGGTGCTCGGCGAGGAGCGCATGACGCCCGGCCAGGTACTCACGGCCGGTATCGGGATGGTGACGGGCACCCGCACGACCACCGACGGCGGCCGGCTCCCGGTCGGTCACACCGGTCCCGGGCTGCGCGTCGAGCGGGAACCCGCCGGCACACCGGAGCCGAGAACGCTGGACGTGCGCACGGTGGCCTACGAGGTGCGAGCCGACCACGATCTGCTCAAGCGGCATGCCCTCTTCGGCCTCACCACGGCCCGGGGCGGCCGCCGGGGCCACTTCCCAGGGGTCAGCGAGTCTCCGCTCGCCATCGGGGCGGCCCGACAGTCGGCCCTCGCCCGGTTCGGCGCGCGCGGTTTCCACGCGGCCGCGGTGACCGCGATCATGGCGATGCCGGGCAGCGCGCCCCGCCACCACCACGAGACGACGGTCGTCCGCGTCTCCCTCGACCGCCCCTTCGGCTTCCTCGCGGTCCACCGCGAATCCCGGCTGATCCTGGTGGCAGGCTGGGTGACGGACCCGGCACCCTACCGCCCGCCCTCAGGCCCCCTGTGACCTGCCGAACTCCGCGTCATCCCGGCCGCTCACAGCGGCCAGGCGGCCAGTAGATCGCCGGGGCCGTAGACGGCATCAAGCCCCGGACAGTCGACTCCGCTGCGCGAGACGGCCACGACTGGAGCAGGTTCGTCGGTGAGGGCGGCCCGGTGTCGGTGAAGGGCTGCCAGGTCATGCCGGTCGAAGGGGGACTGCTCCAGCCACTTGATCGAACCGACGAACAGCAGCTCCTTGGCGATCGGGGCCCGGTCAGCCCCGACGATGTCGATCTCGATGTCGTTGGTACGAGTCCAGTAGCCGCCCACCGCGGGGGCCGCGGGCAGCTGGTCGTCGGGCAGTGTCCGGGCGAGTGCCTCGCGAATGAGCGGCTCGACGGCCCGACCCCGCCAGCTGGTCCAGCTCTCCCGGACCCGCGCCAGGGTCAGATCGCCCCGTCCGCGCTCGATCTCCTCCATGGCGGGGCCGAGCAGGTGCAGCCAGAACCGCAGGTACGGATCCGTCACCCGGTAGCGGCGATCCTTCGAAGGACGCAGTGACACGGGCAGCTCCGCGGCCACGATCCGCTTGTCCGCGAGCAGCTCCAGCGCTCGCTGCAGCGGCGTGGCCCCGATCCCGCCGGCCGCGCGGGCGATGTTGGTGAAGGTGCGCTCGCCGCTTCCAATCGCCGCGAGTACCGCACGCGCCTGAGCTTGCGGCGGGAACTCCGCGGCAAGCGAGCGCTCGGCCGACACCAGCAGGGCCGAGACCGGATCACTCAGCGCGTCGCCGAGGAAGTCCCACAGCCCCGCCCCACGGGGCCACTCCGCACAGATCAGCGGCAGCCCTCCCGTGACCAGCGCGGCGTCGAAGGCGTCCGCCGGCTCCAGCCCCAGCATCCGCCCCACCTCGGCGGGGTTCAACGGGCCGAGCACCATCTCCCGACCGCGCTGGTGGAAAGGTCGTCCATAGCTGTTCAGCGCTTCCATCATCGACAGATCCGAGCCGATGAGGACCAGCAGCACGGGCTTGGACTCCAACACCCGGTCCCAGGCCCGCTGCAGCATCCCCTCGAAGGCTCCGTCGGCGTCCATCAGATACGGCACCTCGTCGATGACCAGCACGCTCGCCTGGTCGACGGGGAGCGCCGCAGCCAGCACATCGAACGCGGCGTCCCAGTTCTCCGGTCGCGCGGCGGCCACCAGCCCCGCCAACGGCAGCGTCGACGCCTGGGCGTCCCGGGCCAGGCGTGCCAGATCATCCCCGGGAGACGCGCCGGTCGCCGCGTAGAACAAGAACGGGGCACCGGAACGCTCAGCGAACCGCTCGACCAGTCGCGACTTACCCACCCGGCGCCGACCACGCAACATCACACACCGCCCGGGTCGCTCTCCGTCGCCCCCGGCCGCCACCTTCTGCAGCTCTCGCTCCAACACCGCCAGCTCCTGCCGACGACCTACAAAGTCCGCCACGTCCACCAACCTCCACGCATGAGACTAACATCGATGTTAGTAACATAGACGTTAGTCGATGCCCTCGCCGATTGCCGTTCACGATCACGGTTCATGGACCTGCGTTCCGAGGCCCATGCGCCACAAGGCCGGGCAAGGCGCGGGCAAGGCCGGCACCCCAGAGGAACCGACGCCGCCGAACGCCACGCTGGCATTGAAGACAGAATGCACACTTCTGCTATCCAGATGGATGCGCCAAGGAGGTTGTCGGCGCCCCCCGGATCGTGACTCCAGCAGCCGCTCGATCAAGTGCTGAAACAGCCCGCCCTCGCCAGCCAGCCGGAGGCCGTCGACCCATACACAGCCAACCAACTCGTTCATCAGTCGACCGTCCACCGCCTTCGCCACTGCGGCGCGGTCGACAATGCCGCGCTCTCTGCCATTCTCAAGCACTTTGTCCAGATCGCGGTCGACTCCGGCCACGGCAAGGAACGGACGGAGAACAACGGAGAACAGAAGAGGCAACGGGCAACCCCGTCGAACCTCGATTCCCGAGGGACGCTTCATGCCAAACTCACTCTCAGACATGAAGCGAATCGACTCTGTCACGATAAGTGTTCGCCGTGGTCCCCGTGTCTACCAGCGAACATCGAACGAAAGTTCTCCGTGAGAGCACAAGGCCCTCACGATCACTGTGCAAGGGGAGGTTAGCGATGAGTACAACTTTACTTTTCGGCCCGGAACTTCGCCGTTTGCGACAGGAGGCGGGGCTTACTCTGACCGAGTTCTCCGTGGCGCTCAACTACGACAAAGGGCACCTCAGCAAGGTCGAGCGCGGGGAGCGTTCTGCGTCCCCCGAACTGGCCCGGCGGTGCGACGCCTTCCTCGGCGCGAACGGTGCGCTGCAGCGTCTGGTGGTCCGCCCCGAGACCGCCTCGGACACCACCGAACCCCCCGCCACCCGGAGCCCCTGGCTCGTCGGCCGTCGATCGGTCCTCACGGCGGGTACGGGGTCGCTGATCGACCTCGGCCTGAAACTCGGCGGTCGAGTGCCCCCTGTCGCCGATCCTCTCCTTTCCTCCTTCCGCACGCAGTTCGACCAGCTACGACAGCTCGGCCAGTCCACCGCGCCGAACGTCCTGCTTCCCCTGCTGGAGACGCAAACGCGCACGATCGCCGGGCTGGCCGCCGACACCTCGTCGACCACTCGGGCATCCGTGCTCCTGCTCGCCTCGCGGTTCGCGGAGTTCACCGGCTGGATGGCCCAGGAGGCCGGAGACAGCCGCGCGGCGCTCAGTTGGACCGGTGAGGCCGCCGAACTGGCTCGCGCCGGGGGTGATCCGTACCTCGGTTCCTACGCGCTCGTGCGTCGTGCTCTGGTCACGTTCTACGGCGGGGACGCCGCAGGCACTGTCGCCCTGGCCCGCCGGGCCCAGAGCGACGAACTCCCGCCGCGCATCCGAGGACTCGCTGCCCAGCGGGAGGCACAGGGACACGCACTCGTCGGCGACGAACGTGACTGCCTCCGCAGTCTCGACAGGGCGCGGGAGTTGCTCGACAGCGACGACGCCCGTAGCGGCTCCGAGCCTGTAATCGGCACCACCCACGTGAGCGATCCAGCGGCGATGACAACCGGCTGGTGCCTGCACGACCTCGGTCGCCCCAGGGCCGCCGCCGAGGTCCTCGACCAGGAGTACCGCCGACTCCCGCCGCACGCGCTGCGCACCCGCGCCCGGTACGGCTTCCGCAGGTCCTTGGCACACGCCGCCTCCGGAGAGGTTGAGCACGCGTGCACGATCGCTGCAGAGCTCCTTGCGGTGATGCCGGCCGTGCCCTCGGCGACGGTGAACAGCGATGTCCGGCGTCTTGCCCGGGAACTCTCCCGGTTTCGAAACAGCCGAGCCGTACGCGATCTGCAGCCCGCGCTGGCAGGGGTACTCGCCCCCGGGCACGGCTGACACCGGCTCCCGACCAGCACCCGCTCAAGCCGCCCGGCTTGCCGGACGACCCGGTCCCTCCAGCCCTCCGAATCCTACGTTCCCCAGCGGAACCTCTCATTCCTGATCCGATGCGTCGTACCGCGCCTGCTGCTTCGGGCTGCGAGCAACCAGTGGCGCGTGGGGCGGCGCACCTCCATCCGTACGCACTCCGTGGGCGCGCCATGCCGTCACACGGTCGGGAGCTCATGGCACGGGCGGCCAGGGCCTCGGAGCCCAGGTGCCCCCACTCATACCCAGTCCCCCGTCCTCCGTCTTCCTCTCACGAAGGGAATCTCCATGCCCGACGTCTTCGTCAACTACCGCACGGGCGACGAGGAATCCACCGCGACCATGATCGCTCGGGAGCTCGCCCAGCGGTTCGGCGCCGAGCGGATCTTCTTCGCCAGCAACTCGATCGAGCCCGGACACCGCTTCCCGGTGGAACTGGTCAGGGCAGTGGAGGAGTGCGAGGCGCTCCTCGCCGTGATCGGCCCGCGCTGGGCGGAGGTGCGGGGAACCGACGGCCGCCCCGCCCTCGAAGCCGAACAGGACTGGACCCGACGTGAGATCCAGACCGCGCTCGACCGCGGGATCCTGGTGATCCCTGTGCTCGTCGGAAAGGCCACGCGGATCGACCGCGCCGTCCTCCCGGACGACCTACGGGAGCTGGCGGACTGCCAGTACAGGCGGTTCGACCACCGCAACTCCGAGTCGGACCTGACGGCGCTCGGCGACGCCCTCGCCCGGTTGCTGCCCGAGTTGGGCGCGGTGGACCACGACGCCCGTGCCGCGCGGGAGCGGGCGGAGGCGAAGGCCCGCAAGAAGCCGGCGCATGATGCCGCGCACACCAGGATGCGGACGCGCGACGTCGAGCAGCGCGTGCGCGGCGGCATCGGCAACCTCAACGGAGACCTGAACGGCACCTTCGTCAACGAGCCGCAGGGGCCGGTGAACACAGGTCGGGGCCACCAGTACAACGCCCCCCACTTCGAGGGTGACAACACCGGGGTCCAGTTCACCGCGGGGGACAACAGCGGCACGGTCCACCAGCGCTTCGAGCGCGAGTGTCGGCGCTCGGACGACGAACGATGACCGAGCAGGAGCACGTCACCGTCAACGATCCGCGCGGCCCGGTGAACAACGGCGCGGGGCACCAGTACGTCTTCTACTCCGCCGGCACGGACTGGATGATTCGCAAAGGAGTCGAGTCCCTCCGGATCGTCCGCGAGGACCGGATGCGCCTGGCCGACCGGTTCGTTCCGCCGGTGGGCTACCGCGTCGCCGCCGACCGCCTGGAGAAGCCCGGCTCTGTGGTGCTCTTGGCTGCTCCGCCCGGCACCGGGCGCCGTGCCGCCGCGATCATGCTCCTGCACGACCTCGAAGGGGACGGGGGTGCCGACGGGGAAGGGGTCCGGTTCGAGGAGCTTCCCGTCACGGACAGGGACGATGTCCCTCTCGCCCCTGAGGAGGAGGACCGCTTCCTCCTCGACCTCTCCGGGATCGCCGACGAGGAAGCGTACGTCAAGGCCCAGCGCCGCCTGGCCGTACACCGGTCACAGGTCCAGGAGGCGGGGGCCCACATGGTCGTCGTCCTGCCGTCGGGCATGGAGCACGCTCACTCGCCGGACTTCGAACCGCACACGGTGACGCTGGGGCGCCCCCGGGGCCTCGCCGTCATCACCCGGCACCTCCGTATGGACCGCATCGCCTTCCGCTCCACAGAGCTGGGGAGCGCCGGCCTCCAGCGCCTGTGTGACCACTCCCCCATGCGCGAACTGGCACGTCTCGCGGGGCTGGTGAAGACCGCCCGCGACAGCGGCCGGTTCGGCACCGACTTCGCGGGATGGCTCGACCAGGCGATGCGCGCGGTGACCGACCGGGCCGATGAGGTGGGACGACAGATGTCCGCCGTCCGCGCCGCGCCCGAACGGGCCCTGCTGCTCGCGGCGGCGGTGTTCGAGGAGGTCCACGCCGACACCGTCTACGAGGCGTGGCACGGTCTGATGAGGACGGTGAGGCACGAGGAAGAGGCGACGACCGAGCTTGCGCGCACGGATCTCAGGGAGCGGTTGGCGGCCCTCGACATCGAGCGGAACCCGGACGGACGGCTCCGCTTCGGACGGCTGGCCTACGCCGACGCGGTACGCACCTACTTCTGGGAGCACTTCCCCGGGGTGCGCGACGACCTCAGGGACTGGATCGGCAGTGCCACCGGACTGCATGGCCTGACCGCGGACGACCGGGTGAACGTCGTCATCCGCTTCGGCGAGCGATCCCTGGCCGTCGGGCGACCCGACCATCTCTTCGACCTCGTGGTCCGCTGGGCGAACGGCGCGACCGGGGCGTCCTGCGAGCCGCGAGCCGTGGCAGCCCTCGAACTCGGCCTCACGCACGAGAGGTTCGGGGGGTGGTTCCGCAGGCGAGTGTACGAGTGCGTTCGGTCAGGCCCTCTGTCGGACGGGCTCATCCGCGTCCTGACCGTCGCGTGTCGACGGAACCTTGGCGCGACGCACCCGAACCAGGCGCTGGTGCGGCTCCACCACCTCGCCGTACGGAAAGGGCAGGCGGCGTGCGAAGCCCGGGATGCCCTTCTCGACCTCGGCGGTCGCGACCGTCGGCTCTACCGGCTGCTGATCGACCGGGTGCGCGCCCGGACGTATCGGGAGCCGCGCGAAGCGGAGCCCCATCTCCGGTTGCTCATGGAGCTGTTGAGGAGCGATCGGGCACCGGACCCACCGCCGTGGCCGGACCTGTTCCTAGGCTGGGAGACGGTTTTCTCCCAGCCGCCGACGGATCTCTGGAAGCCACTGGTGAGTAGTTGGCTGACCGCCATGGCGGGCGACAGCACGCGGGAGACGGCACTGGGCGTGATGGTCGGTGCCACGCGCGGCCGCGCCGCCGCTCTCCACCGCCTCTACACCATCACCTGCGACTGGGCGGGGGCCGCCCGCCGCTCCCCCCGGGCGGCGGCCGTCGCCGCCACCTTCTGGCAGCACATCGACCACGCGCAGTACGCCCGCACGGAGAGTACGGAGCGGGCGGACGTCGGACCACGAACCACGGAAGAGGCACGATGAGACACCGCGTTCGCAGCCTGCTGTTCGTCGCCCTCTGCGGTCTCGCACCGGCTGTGCTCGGAATCCCTCAGCACTGGCCGGCGTCGCTGTGGGGCTTCATGTCCATGGTCACGATCTCGGGCTCCCTGCTGTTCGTGATGACGGTCCTCAGCGGCGGCGCGTCGACCGGCGCATACGAGCCGCCGAACGACGAACCACCCGTCGCGCCGACGGAGCCGCCGTACCAGGAGACCCGGGTGATCGACGCGTCGCTGCCGAGCGCCGTGGACGGCTACGATTTCCTCTTCTCCGCCACCGTCTGGTGGAGGCCGGTCCCCGACCACCCCGACCGTTCCGACGGCGCCTCTCCAGCCCTGGCCGTGTCCTCGATCGTCAGCCGGGCCCTGCAGGTCGTCCACCGCGAGGAACCCGGCCGGGCGAGCTTCGCGCGGTACGTCCTGGAGGGGGAGCTGGCCGTCCCGCTCCCGGACCCGAGCGGACGGGTGAAGGCCCTCGCGGCCGATGTGACGCTGACCCTCGCCCCCGCCGACCACGAGCGCCTGCGGAAGTTGAACGACCTTCGCAAGGATGAGGAGATCTGGGAGTACGAGCGTCAGCACGAGCGCAACAAACGACGCTACCTCGGTGACGACGTGCTCAAGAGCACGGGCAGTGCGGTGGTGTGGTGGCTGGCCCGCCACGAGGACGAGATCGAGAAGGCGGTCCGCATGATCGGCCCGCTCGCCCAGATCACCGCGGCCGCCAACGACGAGGAGGTGCCGGAACTCTTCCGCCACCTGCTCGTGCCGCCCGTGGGCGCGAGGAGCGAGGCGACCGTCGGAGGCCCGCTGTGGGACGGTCACGGCCCGACAGGAGGGACGTTGGACCGCGAGGATGAAGTAGGGGTTTCGGATCGGCTGCGCCTGCTGCTCGCGGCGGTGGGTCTGAAGCCGGACACGGACGAGTACACGGTGTTCGTGCACCGTGTGGCGCGGAGCCTGGAAGCGGCAGAGCTGTACGAGGCCGCCGAGGAGATCAGAAGAACGCTCCTCCCGGCGCCCGAGGAGCGCGGGGACGAGGGACCTGAGGGTGGTCGCGGGGGAGATGCGACGTGGCCCTGGTCAGCGGGCTTCCAAGCCCCCGAGGGCTCGCCGTTCGGCGACGCGGCCGCGGAACCGGCTACCGACCCGGACGCGGGCACGTTCAGGCCGGGAGCCTCGGAGACCGGACCGGGCGAGCAAGACCAAGGCTGGCGGAAGACAGGCCAGGATGACATGGCGTCTCCGGGCCCCTGGGACTCCTCGCAGGGCCCGCACCAGCCCGCCGCGCCTCACACGAGGGACGAGGACGACGAGGACGGGAGCTGATCCGTAAACCAGTCGGCCCCGGGGCTCCCCTCACCACACACCGCGGCCAGGGGAGCCCCTGCCGGGCGAAGGGACGGTGCTTCCTCAGGTGACATCCCCGGGTAGGAACCAGCGGCCTCTCCCGAAGAGTCGGCCTCCTTGTGACCTGAGTATGCGCCAGGCCCGCAACGCGGTGGTACCCACCGTCACACGTTGAAGCGGAACTCCACCACGTCGCCGTCGCGCATCACGTAGTCCTTGCCCTCCATGCGCGCCTTGCCGCGGGCGCGGGCCTCGGTGACGGAGCCGGCTTCCAGGAGGTCGTCGTAGGAGATGACCTCGGCCTTGATGAAGCCCTTCTGGAAGTCGGTGTGGATGACGCCGGCCGCCTCGGGGGCCGTGGCCCCCTTGGGGATGGTCCAGGCGCGGGCCTCCTTGGGGCCCGCGGTCAGGTAGGTCTGGAGGCCGAGGGTGTCGAAGCCGACGCGGGCCAGGGTGGCGAGGCCGGGCTCCTGCTGGCCGACGGTCTCCAGCAGTTCGAGGGCCTCGTCCTCGTCGAGCTCGGCGAGGTCCGCCTCCAGCTTGGCGTTGAGGAAGATCGCCTCGGCCGGCGCCACGAGGGCGCGCTGTTCGGCCTTGAACGCCTCGTCGGTCAGCTCGTCCTCGTCCACGTTGAAGACGTAGAGGAAGGGCTTGATCGTCAGCAGGTGCAGCTCCCGCAGCGGCTCGGCCTGCTCGGAGCCCTGGGCGATGCCGGCGGAGAAGAGGGTGCGGCCGTCCTCGAGGATGGCCTTGGCCGCCTCGACGGCGGCGACGACCGGCTGCCGGTCCTTCTTGATCCTGGCTTCCTTCTGGAGCCTGGGCAGCACCTTCTCGACGGTCCCCAGGTCGGCCAGGATCAGCTCGGTGTCGATGGTCTCGATGTCGCTCTTGGGCGACACCTTGCCGTCGACGTGGACCACGTTCTCGTCCTTGAAGGCCCGGATGACCTGGCAGATCGCGTCGGCCTCGCGGATGTGGTGGAGGAACTTGTTGCCCAGGCCCTCGCCCTCGCTCGCGCCCCGCACGATGCCCGCGATGTCGACGAAGTCGACGGTGGCCGGCAGGATCCGCTGCGAGCCGAAGAGCTCGCCGAGCCGCGCCAGGCGCGGGTCGGGCACGCCGACGACGCCGATGTTGGGCTCGATGGTGGCGAAGGGGTAGTTGGCCGCCAGGACGTCGTTCTTGGTCAGGGCGTTGAACAGGGTCGACTTGCCGACGTTCGGCAGGCCGACGATTCCGATCGTGAGCGACACGTGAGACTTCCCGGGCGAGAATGCGTGGACGGTGGCCGACGGACCGTGGGCCGATGAACCAGTCTACGGGCGCGCCCGGGACCGGCTACCCCCGACGGGGGAGCCCTCGACCGACTGTCATATGGGCCGCAAGCGTGTCCATCGCCCTTTTCCCCACCTTCGCCGCATTACCTTGGTGACGTGGAACACACAACGCACACAACCCGTCACCCAGAGCACTATGCGACGGCCCCGGTGCGGACGACGGTGCCCCGGCCCGCCGGGCGGGTGCCGGCGGCCGGACGCCAGCCCCGACCGGCCCGGCGACTCCCCAGGGCGCGCCTCACCGGGCTCGGCTGCGGGGTGCTCGCGGTGGCGTCGATGGTCGCGGCGGCCTGGCTCTGCAAGCTGATCGGCGGGGCCGACGGGGCGCCGACCTACTACGGGGCGCTGTTCATCGCCACCTCGGCGGCGGTCTCGCTCTGGGTGCGGCCGGCCGACCTGGTCTGCGCCCCGGTCGCCGCCCCCATCGCGTTCGCCGTCGGCCTGCTCAGCACCAACGGACTGCTGGAGACGGTGACGACCCTGGCGCTCAGCGCGCCCTGGGTCTTCGCCGGCACCATGACGGCCTGCGCGATCACGCTCTCCCGCTCCTGCCACCGGTTGCTGCGCGGGCGCGCCGAGCGGCGGGCCGCGGCGCGCGGTCGCTAGGACCTGTCTGACAATCCCCGGCGGGCTCGCGACGCCTGGCATCCCGCCTGGCTGCGTTGCCGAATCGCGCGAGTACGGCCAAGTACGAGCTGCGATCCGGCGCCTTGCCAGCCGGGCGCCATCCGCCGCTCGCTGATCCACCGGGAATCGTCAGACAGGCCCTAGACCCCGGCCTCGACGCGGCGCGCGGCGGCCTCGGCCCGCAGGTCGCGGCGCAGCTCCTTGGGCAGCGAGAACTGGATGTGCTCCCGCATCGGCTGCACGACCTCGACCTGGCCGAAGCCGCGCTCGGCCAGCCACTCGATCACGCCGTCCACCAGCACCTCGGGGACGGAGGCGCCCGAGGAGAGCCCGACCGTGGTCACGTCGGCCAGCCACGCCTCGTCGATCTCGTCGGCGTTGTCCACCAGGTAGGCGGCCTTGGCGCCGGCGCCGAGCGCCACCTCGACCATGCGGGCCGAGTTGGACGAGTTGCGCGAGCCGACCACGAGCACAAGATCCGCCTCGGCGGCGACCTGCTTGATCGCGGTCTGCCGGTTCTGCGTGGCATAGCAGATGTCGTCGCTCGGCGGGTCGTTCAGCAGGGGGAAGCGGCGCTTGAGGGCGCCGACCGTCTCCATGGTCTCGTCGACCGAAAGCGTCGTCTGGGAGAGCCAGACCACCCGGGAGGGGTCCTTGACCTCGACCCGCTCGGCCGCCTCCGGGCCGTCGACCAGGGTGATGTGGTCGGGCGCCTCGCCGCTGGTGCCGACGACCTCCTCGTGGCCCTCGTGGCCGATGAGCAGGATCTCGTAGTCGTCCTTGGCGAAGCGGACGGCCTCCTTGTGGACCTTGGTGACCAGCGGGCAGGTGGCGTCCACCGTGGCCAGGCCGCCGCGCTCGGCCTCGCGGTGCACCTCGGGGGCGACGCCGTGGGCCGAGAAGATCACGATCTCGCCGCGCGGGACCTCGGACGTCTCGTCGACGAAGACGGCGCCCTTCTGTTCCAGCATCTGCACCACGTACTTGTTGTGCACGATCTCGTGGCGCACGTAGATGGGTGCGCCGTACTGTTCGAGGGCGCGCTCCACGGCGATCACGGCCCGGTCCACGCCCGCGCAGTATCCACGGGGGGCGGCGAGAAGTACGCGGCGGTTGGTGTCAGACGGGTCGACCATGCGCCTATCGTACGGGGGCGCTCCGACAGCCCCGACGGCTCGGTCGGTCCGTTGTCGGTCCCCGGCGATAGCGTGGGGCCATGGCTGTGCAGACGTCGGCGGAGACGCCGATCCCGGTGGGCGAGGTGTCCAGGCTCATCGGGAGTTGGGTGGAGCGCCTGGGCGCGGTGTGGGTCGAGGGGCAGATCACCCAGCTCAGCCGGCGGCCCGGCTTCGGGGTGGTGTTCCTCACGCTGCGCGATCCGGCGCAGGACGTCTCGCTGCGAGTCACCTGTTATCGCGGGGTGTTCGACCGGGTGGCCGACGTGATACGCGAGGGCGCCCGGGTGGTGGTCCTCGGCAAGCCCGAGTGGTACGCGCCACGGGGCGAGTTGTCGTTGCGCGCGTCCGAGATCCGCGCGGTGGGGATGGGCGAGCTGCTGCTCCGCCTCGACCGCCTCAAGCGCGCGCTGGCCGCCGAGGGGTTGTTCGCGCCGGAGCGCAAGCGTCCGTTGCCGTTCCTGCCGGGCTGCGTCGGCCTGGTGACGGGCCGCGCCTCGGCCGCCGAGCGCGACGTGTTGGAGAACGCGCGGCTGCGCTGGCCCGCGGTGCGGTTCGCGGTGCGCAACGTGGCGGTGCAGGGCGTGCACGCGGTGCCCCAGGTGGTGGACGCGGTGCGGGAGTTGGACGCGGATCCGGCGGTCGACGTGATCGTCGTGGCCCGGGGCGGCGGCAGCGTGGAGGACCTGCTGCCGTTCTCCGACGAGGCGTTGGTGCGGGCGGTGGCCGAGTGCCGTACGCCGGTGGTCTCGGCCATCGGGCACGAGCCGGACACCCCGCTGCTCGACCTGGTGGCGGACGTGCGGGCCTCCACGCCGACGGACGCGGCCAAGCGCGTCGTGCCGGACGTGGGCGAGGAGCTGGCGCGGGTGCGGCAGCTCCGGGAGCGGGCCAGGCGGGTGCTCGGCTCGGTGCTCGACCGCGAGGAGC
Source organism: Streptomyces millisiae (assembly GCF_031845425.1). Lineage (NCBI taxonomy): Bacteria > Bacillati > Actinomycetota > Actinomycetes > Kitasatosporales > Streptomycetaceae > Streptomyces > Streptomyces millisiae. The sequence goes on along the minus strand of NZ_JAVREM010000032.1, from coordinate 39,616 downwards.
GGGGTCTCGCGGCGGCGCGCAGCCGGCCCTCGATGGCCCACCCGCACCGGATGGTGGACGGGCGCCAGGAGGAGCTCACGGCGCTGCTCGAGCGCTCCCGGCGCACGCTGCGGCATCTGCTCGACCGGGCGGCGGGTGATCTGGAGCACACCAGGGCCCGGGTGGTGGCGCTCTCCCCCGCGGCCACGCTGCGCCGCGGTTACGCGGTGCTCCAGCGGGCGGACGGCGCGGCGGTGCGTGCGGCGGACGAGGTGGCGGCGGGCGAGCGGCTGCGGGCCCGGGTGGCGGACGGCTCGTTCCCCGTCACGGTGGCGGACGAGGTGGCGGACGAGCGGTGAGCGGCGGCGGATCGGGTGAGAGGCGGAGCTTAGGGTGGCGGACGTGACGGATCTGACGGAGGCGGCGGGGGCGGGCGAGGCCGGCGCGGCGGCGCTCGGCTACGAGCAGGCGCGGGACGAGCTGATCGACGTGGTGCGCCGGCTTGAGGCGGGCGGCGTCACGCTGGAGGAGTCGCTCGCGCTCTGGGAGCGTGGCGAGGAGCTGGCGCGGATCTGCGGCCACTGGCTGGAGGGTGCCAGGGCGAGGCTCGACGCGGCGATCGCGGAGGGCGAGGGCGCCGCCGCGCGGGAGGAGGCGGACGGCGCCGGGGAATAGCGACCCCGGGTCGGCCCGTTGCGGGGTGCGTGCGGCCGCTCGGGCCGCACGTCCGACGTCTCCCCACCCCCGCGAAAGGCAACGCCAGGATGACCAGCCTCGCCCTCGACCCCGCCGCCCAGGACCTGCTCTTCCACGAGGCGCACACCGCGCGCGCCTTCACGGACGAGCCGGTGACCGACGAGCAGATCGCGGCGGTCTACGACCTGATCAAGCTGGCGCCGACCGCGTTCAACTCGTCGCCGCTGCGGATCACGCTGATCCGCAGCGCGGAGGCCAAGCAGCGGCTGCTGCGGCACGTCGCCTCGGGCAACCAGCGGCAGACGGCCGAGGCGCCGGTCACCGCCATCCTCTCGGCCGACCTGGACTTCCACGAGAAGCTGCCGCGGCTGGTCCCGGCCAAGCCCACCCTCAAGGACGCCTTCGCGGACGCCGACGCGCGCGCCGCGTCGGCGCAGCTGAACGCGGGGCTGCAGATCGGCTACTTCGTGCTGGGCGTGCGGGCGGCGGGGCTCGCCGCGGGGCCGATGTCCGGCTTCGACGCGGCGGGCGTGGACAAGGAGTTCTTCGGGGACGGCAGGCAGCGCTCGCTGGTGCTGGTGAACATCGGCCGGCCGGCCGAGTCGGCGTTCGCGCCCCGGCAGCCGCGACTGGCCGCCGAAGAGGCGGTCACCTCGCTCTGACCTCCAGGGCCTCCGCGAAGGCCACGAGTCGGTCGGTGGCCGCCGTGCCGAACACCACGGTGGTCACCTCCGGCTCCTGGAGCACCAGCGCGTCGTACCGGTCGCCCTCGTAGCGGGCCCAGTCCCGGCCGGCCGCCGACACCGTCTCGCCGGTGTCCTCGGCGTTCTGGGTGACCGAGGCCAGGAAGGGCTCCGGGCCGCCGACGACCGCGTCGGACTGGGCGAGCGCGACGTACTCGTCCTCCGGGTTCATCATGCCGAGCCGCCAGGTGGCGCCGAACTCGCCCTGCGGCTCGTACCGCACGGAGGTGGCGCGCCAGTCCTCCGGCAGCCCCTCGGGCGCCAGCAGCTCGTAGGGCGCGACGCGGGCCGCGGTGCTGGCCGCCACGTCGTACTCCACCTCGCGCACCGGGTCGATGGACTCGTCGTGTGGGATGAAGAAGTACATGGCGAAGGCGCCGAGGCAGATGATCGCCATGGACAGCACCATGTTCCTGATGGTCTGGAGGCGGAGTCGCTGCCGCGACCTCGCGGCGGGCCGCTCGCCCGCCGGCTCCGCCTCGCTCGCCGTCTCCGCCTGCCGCGCCGTCTCGGTCGTCTCGCTCGCCACCCAGCCATCGTCGCGCACGCCGCCGGGCGCCGAGCAACCACCCCCGGCAATGCTCATCCGAAGGGCACTCTGCTCATGTGTACTCATTCGGGCTAGAGTCGAACGTACCCTCCGCCCAGAAAGGCGTGTCCCGATGCCCGAACATCTCCCGCCGCAGCTCGACGTCGACCCGCAGGCCCCCGACCGCAACCTGGCCCTGGAGCTGGTCCGGGTCACCGAGGCCGGCGCCATGGCCTCCGGGCGCTGGGTGGGCCGCGGCGACAAGAACGGCGCCGACGGCGCCGCGGTGCGGGCCATGCGCACGCTGGTGTCCACGGTGTCGATGAACGGCGTGGTGGTGATCGGCGAGGGCGAGAAGGACGAGGCGCCGATGCTGTTCAACGGCGAGCGGGTCGGCGACGGGACGGGGCCCGAGTGCGACGTGGCCGTCGACCCGGTGGACGGCACCACGCTCACCGCCAAGGGCATGGGCAACGCGGTCTCGGTGCTGGCCGTGGCCGAGCGCGGCACGATGTTCGACCCCAGCGCCGTCTTCTACATGGACAAGCTGGCCACGGGCCCGGAGGCCGCCGAGTTCGTCGACATCGACGCGCCGCCGGCGGTCAACATCCGCCGGGTCGCCAAGGCCAAGGGCGGCAGCCCGGAGGACGTCACGGTGGTCATCCTGGACCGGCCGCGCCACGCGGACCTGGTGAAGGAGGTCCGGGAGAGCGGCGCGCGGATCAAGTTCATCTCGGACGGCGACGTGGCCGGCGCGATCATGAGCGTCCGCGAGGGCACGGGCGTCGACCTGCTGCTCGGCGTCGGCGGCACGCCGGAGGGCATCATCGCGGCCTGCGCCATCAAGTGCCTGGGCGGCACCATCCAGGGCAAGCTGTGGCCGAAGGACGAGGGCGAGCGCCGGGCGGCGCTGGACGCCGGTCACGACCTGGACCGGGTGCTGCACACCGACGACCTGGTGCGCGGCGAGAACGTGTTCTTCGTCGCCACCGGCATCACCGACGGCGAGCTGCTGCGCGGCGTCCGCTACCGCGGCGAGACGGCCACCACCCAGTCCCTGGTGGTCCGTTCCCGCTCGGGCACGATCCGCCAGATCGACTCCACCCACCGCCTCACGAAGCTCCGCGCCTACAGCGCGATCGACTTCGACCGCGGGCGCTAAGCGCGAGCGCTAGGCGCGCGGGCGCGTGACGGTGGCGCCGGGCGCCGGCGCCCGGCGAAGACGATCGGGAAGTGGATCGGTGGGCTTGCCGCCTGACGGTGTGGCCACTGCGGGCGCGGCGCCTTGCGCCCGCGGCGCGGACAGGACGGCTACGCCGGCCAGGCCATCGGCCGGAGGACGGCGGGTGTCGGAACGGAGTCGCCGACGGCCGGAACCGTCGGCGGGCGGGGGGCCTTGCGGCCAGGGTGAGCTGGGCGGCACCACCCGGCTGCGCACCCGGCGACAGCCGGGGCACGTGGCCGCATCCGGAACCGGCCGGTACCCGGCGGGTGCCGGGACGGCCGCGGGGGCCGAACCCGCGCCTCCTCGGGCCGGCCAGGCCATCGGCCGGAGGAGGCGGCGGGAGTCGGAAACGAGGCGTCGGCCGGCGGGGGCCCTACGGTCTGGGGCGGGCTGGGCGGCACCACCCCGAGACCAGGAACCGGAGCCGGTTGGGTACCCGGCGGCAGCCGGGACACGTGGCCACGCCCGGACGGCAACCGGAGCCGGCTGGCCCCCGGTGACAACCGGGACAGGCTGCCACGCCCGGTCCGTCAGGCGATGCGGCTGATGTCCGCGGTCCGGCCGCCGCCGGGCCCCGCGGCCTCGCGCCTTCGGCGCCTGCTCAGCACCACGCGCCGCTCCGCGGCCGTGAGACCGCCCCACACTCCGTATGGCTCCGGTTGGAGCAGTGCGTGCTCCCGGCATTCGAGCAGCACCGGGCAGCGGGCACAGACCGACTTCGCCGCCTGCTCCCTGGACAGGCGCGCGGCGGTGGGCTCCTGTGAGGGAGCGAAGAACAGCCCCGCCTCATCCCGGCGGCAGGCGGCCTCCGAATGCCAGGGACCGGCCAGGTCCCTCGGGCTGCGCTGAGTGGGAACGGCTGGGGACCACTGGGACTCTTGTGGCGGTGACGATTGCAGCACGGTCAACTCCTGATGACGGCTACGGAGGTCGCTCCTGGCGTGGACCCTCACTCGTCCGTGGGGGAGCCGCGGTTCGCCCTTCCCACCATGCGGCCATACGAGTGACGGTCCCCCGAGCCCTACCCGCTGTGCGCACGCTTATGCACGGAGCGACAACATGCCGGTCGTATCAGTCGTTACGTCAGTCGTTCCGGTTAATCGTCCCCGTTATGCGTCGCCGGGCGGTGACGTCGGTCGTCACTCGTCACGCAGGTCGCGGATCCGCCTGCCGTGCACCACCTTGGCGTCCACGCCGCCCCAGATGGCCACGCCCTGGACGGTGATCACCGGTGCGCCCGGCTCGGTGGACTCGACCTCCCGGACGTCGAAGCCGCCCATCACGCCGCTGCCCGCGCCGCGCAGCGTCACGTTCTCCGGGACCTTGATCTCGATGCCGCCGCAGATCGCCGTGGCGTTGATGACCACGTGCTGCTGCTCGAAGATCGCCTCGGTCAGGTCGAGTTCGACGCCACCGCAGACGGCCACCGCGTTGATCTTCGCGCCGACCCGCCAGCGGCCCTGCCGGTTGGCGCCGCTGAGCACCGCCACCACGTTCTTCGCGCCGGCCACCTGGATCCCGTGCCCCGAGGGCCGCAGGCCGGATGGTCGCGGACCCACGCCCACGGCCGGCGAGGCGGCGGCGGGCGGGACGTACCGCTGGCCGGCCGGCAGGTCGCCGATCAGCGGTTCCAACTCGGCCAGGGTCTTGGCCCGGTAGACCGCGTCGATCCGCTCCGCGTGCTCCTCGGCGTCGATGCGCCCCTCGGCCAGGGCCTCGCGCAGGATGTCGGCTATCCGGTCCCGGTCGGCGTCGGAGGCGCGGACCGCCGGCGGGCCGGCGACCGCTTGCTGCGGCGCCGCCTTCTCCAGCGGGACCTTCCCCAACGGTACGGCGGGCGGGTTCTCGGCTGTCACTCCTTCAGCGTACCGAAACGCGATACATCGCGACCAGCCCCGAGGGCGCCGTGTCCGCCCGACGGGCGCCCAATCCCCGGCAATCGCGAAACCACCCGAAACGGTGATTCCAGGAGCACTACCGCGTATGCCACGGTGGGGACTTCCATTCGCTCAAACCACGAACATGGAGTCCCGTCACATGCTCACCATCGGCGACCAGTTCCCCGCCTACCGACTGACCGGCGTGGTCGGCCCGTCCGACGCCCTGGAGTTCCGCACCTTCTCCAGCGAGGACCGCGAGAAGAGCTGGACCGTCGTCTTCTTCTGGCCCAAGGACTTCACCTTCGTCTGCCCCACCGAGATCGCCGCCTTCGGGCGGCTGCACGGGGAGTTCGCCGAGCGCGACGCCCAGCTCCTCGGTGTCTCGGGCGACTCCGAGTTCGTCCACCACGCCTGGCGCCGTGACCACCAGGACCTGCGCGAGCTGCCGATCCCGATGCTCTCCGACGCCCGGCAGGACCTGATGCGGGCCTGCGGCGTCCGGGGCAACGACGGGTTCGCCCAGCGCGCCGTGTTCATCGTCGACCCGCACAACGAGGTGCAGTTCACGATGGTCACGGCGGGCTCCGTGGGCCGCAACCCCACCGAGGTGCTGCGGGTGCTGGACGCGCTGCAGACCGACGAGCTGTGCCCGTGCAACTGGAACCGGGGCGACGAGACCCTGGACCCGGTCAAGCTGCTCGCGGGCGTCTGAGGAGTCGACACCGATGGCCCTCGACGACCTCAAGTCCGCCCTGCCCGACTACGCCAAGGACCTGCGGCTCAACCTCGGCTCGGTGACCACCACCTCCCAGCTGTCCCCGCAGCAGCTCTGGGGCACCCTGCTGGCCTGCGCCGTCGCCACCCGCTCCCCGCGGGTGCTGCGCGAGCTCGAACCGGAGGCCCGCGGGCGGCTCAGCGCCGAGGCGTTCGGCGCGGTCCTGGCGGTCACCGCCACCATGGCGATGAACAACGTCTACTACCGCGCCAGGCACCAGCTCTCCGACCCCGGCTACGGCACCCTGCGGGCCGGCCTGCGCATGTCCGCGCTCGCCGACCCGGCCGTGCCCAAGGCCGACCTGGAGCTGTGGTCGCTCGCCGTCTCCGCGGTCAACGGCTGTGGTCAGTGCCTCGACGCGCACGAGAAGGCACTGCGCACGGCCGGCCTGGCGCGCGAGACCGTCCACGACGCGCTCCGCGTCGCGGCGGTGCTCCAGGCCGTGGCCACCACGCTGGACGCCGAGGCGGCGCTGAGCGGCGCGCCCGAGGCGCTGCCGCTCGGCGAGCCGGCGGCCGGCTGACGGCCGCTCAGTTGGTGGCGGCGGGCGGGGCCACCTCGAACCAGACCAACTTGCCGGTGGACAGGCGCGTCGCGCCCCACTGCCTGGCGAGCCGCTGGACGAGGTACAGGCCCCGCCCGCCCTCGTCCGCCGGCCCCGCCTGCCGCAGCCGTGGCAGCTGCGGCACGTCGTCGCCGACCTCGCAGCGCAGCACGTCCGTGCGCAACAGGCGGACGGTGACCGGGCGTTCGGCGTACCGGACGGCGTTGGTCACCACCTCGCTGACCAGCAGCTCGACCGAGTCCTCGAGCTCGCCGAGCTGCCACTTCTCCAGGCTCTCGCGCACCAGCCGCCTGGCCTCGCGCACCGACTCGGCCCGCGGGTCGAGGCGGCGGAAGGCGACGCTCTCGGGCGCGATGCCCTCGAACCTGGCGGCCAGCAGGGCGATGTCGTCGTCCCGGTCGCCGGGGCCCACGATGTCCAGGATCTCGTCGCACAGCGGCTCCAGCGGAAGCGCCGCGTCCGGCCGGGTGAGCCCGGAGATCGCCGCCAGCTTCTCGCGCAGGTGCTCCACGCCGGTCCACACGTCCCTGGTGCGCGACTCGACCAGACCGTCCGTGTAGAGCAGCAGCGTGGCCCCGGCCGGCGCGTCGAACTCGACGGTCTCGAAGTCCACGCCGCCGACGCCGATCGGCGCGTTGGGCGGGAGCTCGACCAGCTCCGTCGATCCGTCGACGTGCAGCAGCACGGGCGGCGGATGGCCGGCGTTGGCGGCGGTGATGCGGTGCGCGACCGGGTCGTAGACCGCGTAGAGGCAGGTCGCCATCCGGTCGGTGCCGAGGCGCTGCGCCTGCTCGTCGAGGTGGTGCAGCACCTCCTGCGGCGGCAGGTCGAGCCCGGCCAGGGTCTGCACCGTGGTCCGCAGCTGGCCCATGATGGCGGCCGACGTCGTCGAGTGGCCCATCACGTCGCCCACGACCAACGCCACCCTGCTGCCGGGCAGCGGGATGGCGTCGTACCAGTCGCCGCCGACACGGGCGGACTGGGCGGCGGGAAGATAACGACTCGCGAGCCGCACCCCGGTGGGCGCCGGCAGGTCGTCGGGGAGCATGGTGCGCTGCAGTTCGTCGGCGATGGACGCCTCACGGCCGTACAGCATGGCCTTGTCGACGCCGAGCGCCGAGTGGGTGGCGAGCTGCGCCGCGACCTGCAGGTCCTCCTGCTCGAAGGACTCGCGATCGGGCGGCCGGAGGAAGACCGCGACGCCGATCACCCGGCGCCGGCCGCGCAGCGGGGCGATGATCGCGCGCCGCTCCTCGGGGACGGTCTCGGCGCCGGTCAGCTCGCGCAGCGCCGCCCTCGGGACCTGGGACTCGGTGAACAGCGGCCGCACCCCGCGCATCACCTCGGCCAGCGGACCGTTGCCCCTGACCTCGACGGTCGAGGTGGCGCCGGCCAGCAGCGGCAGCAGCGAGCCCGCGGCGTCGGCCGTGTCGGGGGCCCTGGTGTTGCCGAAGGCCAGCTGCTCGGGGATGCGGTCGGTGCGGCGGAGCTTGAGGACCCAGGGGGTGGCCGGCATCTCGTCGCCGACCGGCATGGGGTTGAGGAGGTAGACCAGGATGGCGTCCGAGAAGGCCGGGACCGAGGCCCGGCACAGGCCGATGACGATCTCGTCCACGTCGATGCCCCGCGCGATCCGGCGGGTGGCCGACCCCACGAACCGCAGCCGGTCGGTCTCGCGCATCCTGCCGTTCAGCCCCTCGCCGGCGGCGGGGTGGACGGGCGGGTGTTCGGCGGTTCCGGGCTCGGAGCGGGCGTGCGGCAGCGCGGAGCTCTCGGCGAACGTGGGTACGTCCGCCGTGCGAGCCACGGGCTGCGGTGGGGTCGGGTCCGTCACGAGGGGATGTCCATCCAGGCGGGGAACTAGCGTGCGGGGTGGGGGCGTTGTGCAGTTGTGCGGTCGTGGGGGTGATCCTACGTTTGGCGCCCCGGTCGACATCAAGAGCCTCTCGGGTGCCTCGGCAGTCTTGCCACCTCGGTCGAGGGCGCCATGGGCGCCTCAGGTGAGGGTGCCATGGCGGGACCTGATCTGTCCCAGCCCTGCGGCAACTTGGCCCAGTCGGGGGGCAGCCGGGGAACGCGCCAGCGGGGGTCGGGACGCCAGGAGACCCAGCTCTCCGAGAAGGGCGGGCCCCACTCGCGGATCAGCGCCGTCGCGCGGCGGCCGGCCTCGCGGACGCCCGCCGCCTGCTCCCCGGTCAACAGGCCGGCCTGCTGAGCCTGGGCGAATTCGTCCTCGTCCCGCCACTCCCAGCTGTGATCGGGGTAGACCGCGATGTCGAGGAAGTGGTCCTCGGAATCCACCCCGCCCGACCACCTGCTCCGGGGCTCCTCAAGGTTGACGTACCAGTTCTTGAAGCGCCAGCCCCGCTCCCAGAAAAGCCACACGGACCAGGGCTCGCCGGGGCGTGCGAGCTTCAGCACCCCCGCGCCCAGCCACTGCGTTCGAACGGTGACACGGGGCTTGGTGTAACGGGTCGCCAGCGGCTCCAGGTGGACGGGGGTGCCGTCGGCCAGCTCGGGGCGGACGCACTCGGTGCCGGGGGCCATCCAGACGGCCAGCAGCTCGGGGGTGTCGCGGACCACGGTGACGGGCCGACAGATGTGGAAGCCGGGGCCGCCGTTGGCCCGGTAACGCCACAGGACGTGGTCACCGGGCCGCCAGCGGTCCGTGCCCTCCGGCCGGTCAGTTCCCGTTGTCATCTCCTCATGCTATTCGGGCCCGCGCCGGAGGCGGGTGCATCCGGCCGCGCCGAAGGGAGGGTGACCGAACGACGACCGGTCAGGAGACTCCCAGGAAATGATCAAGGGCGGGTCATGCGCAGCACGTCGAGCGCCTCGTCCAACTGTTCGACGGTGAGGTCTCCGCGCTCCACGTAGCCACCGTCGAGCACCGCCTCCCGGATCGTCTTCCGCTCCTTGAGGGCGCGCTTGGCGACCTTGGCCGCCTCCTCGTAGCCGATGTAGCGGTTGAGCGGGGTGACCACGGATGGCGAGGACTCGGCGTACTCGCGGGCCCGCTCCTCGTTGGCGGTGACGCCGTCGACGGTGCGGTCGGCCAGCAGCCGGGAGGCGTTGGCCAGCAGCCGGATGGACTCCAGCAGGTTCTTGGCGATGACCGGCAGCATCACGTTCAGCTCGAAGTTGCCGGAGGCGCCGGCCGTGGTGACGGTCACGTCGTTGCCGATGACCTGGGCGGCCACCATCAGCACGGCCTCGGGGATCACCGGGTTGACCTTGCCGGGCATGATCGAGGAGCCGGGCTGGAGGTCGGGCAGGTTGATCTCGGCGAGGCCGGTGCGCGGGCCGGAGGACATCCAGCGCAGGTCGTTGCAGATCTTGGTGAGCGAGACGGCGATGGTGCGCAGCTGTCCCGAGGTCTCGACCAGGCCGTCGCGGGCGCCCTGGGCCTCGAAGTGGTCCCGGGCCTCGGTGAGGGGCAGCCCGGTGGTGCGGGCGACCTCGGCGATGACGGCGGCGGAGAAGCCGGGCGGGGTGTTGATGCCGGTGCCGACGGCGGTGCCGCCCAGCGGCAGCTCCGCGAGCCGGGGCAGCGAGGCGTTCAACCGCTCGATGCCGTACCGGATCTGCGCCGCGTAGCCGTCGAACTCCTGGCCGAGGGTGACGGGGGTGGCGTCCATCAGGTGGGTGCGGCCGGACTTGACGACGCCGGCGAACTCCTGGCCCTTGCGCTCCAGCGACTCGGCCAGGTGTGCGAGCGCCGGGATCAGCTCGCCGGTGACCGCGCCGGTGGCGGCGATGTGGATGGAGGAGGGGAAGACGTCGTTGGACGACTGGCTGGCGTTGACGTGGTCGTTGGGGTGGACCGGGCGGCCGAGGCGCTCGCTGGCGAGGGTCGCGAGCACCTCGTTGGTGTTCATGTTGGAGGAGGTGCCGGACCCGGTCTGGAAGACGTCGATCGGGAAGTGCTCGTCCCAGCGCCCCTCGACCACCTCCTCGGCGGCGGCCACGATGGCCTCGGCCAGGTCCTTGTCGATCACGCCGAGCTCGGCGTTGACGGTGGCGGCCGCCGCCTTGATCCGGGCCAGGGCCGCGATGTGCGCGCGCTCGATCCGCTGGCCGGAGATCGGGAAGTTCTCCACGGCCCGCTGGGTCTGCGCGCGCCACCGCGCCTCGGCCGGCACCCGCACCTCTCCCATGGAGTCGTGCTCGATCCGGTACTCATTCGTCCCACTCATAAGGACGAATCTACCGGCAGCCCTCGCCGCGCCGTCCGCCACCCGAACGAGGCGCGGCCTACTCGGTCCGCAGCCCGTCGGGCCGCATCACGTACCAGAGGGACGGCAGGCTGACCAGCGTCACGAGGGCGATCACGCCGGCGCCCACGACCGCCATGGGCAGGAAGGCCGACCAGTCGCCCACCGGCAGGTCGACCATGCCCATCAGCAGGGCCCCGAGCGCCGTGCCCACGGCGGAGGCCATCGTCAGGCCGAGGACCACCGGTATCGCCGTCTGCCACAGGATGGAGGCGCTGAGCGTGCGGCGGCGGGTGCCGACCGCGATCAGCGCGGACAGCAGGCGCTTGCGCTCCCGTAGCTGCTCCACGGTGGTGACGACCATGCTGGCCCCTATCAGCAGCAGCACCCCGGTGGCGCCGACCAGCAGGCCGGTCTGGATCCGCTCGATGTTCCACGAGGGCCGCTCCGTGGCCATCTCCCACACGGCCGCCTGCTCGGCCCGGTGCCAGGCCACGTTGCGCACCCGCTCCACGGTGTCGCGGTCGTCCGGGTCGAGGCGGAGCAGGACGGAGGTGCTGGCGCCCGCCAGGAGCTCGGGGTCGAGCGCGGTCGGGGTGGCGAAGATGCCGGAGCGGGTGGTGCCGCCGGGGTCCGGCCGGGACCCGACCGACGCGATGGACTCGGGCACCGTCCAGACGACCGCCTGGTCGCCGCCCGCCTCGCCGCTGAGGTCGAGGCGGTCCCCGGGACGCGGCGCGAACTCCCCGTCGTCCACGAAGAAGACGTCTCCCTCGGAGCAGCCGGCGAGCTCGGTCAGCTCCCGCAGGGTGCCGCAGTCGCCGACGGTGACGGTGGACTGGTAGGCGGACCCGCCGAGGCCGACGCCGCTGCCGGTGACCATCCCGAGGGCGCCCTCGACGCCGGGCAGGCTCTCCAACGCACCGATGAGCCTGGTGCTGTCCTCACCGTTGGTGAGGGGCGCGAAGACCTCCAGCTGGGCCCGGTCCGGATCCTGGCCCGTCTCGACGGTCTCCTCCGACCTGACGCCGGAGAACAGCATGGACAGGGCGGTGGCCGCGGCGACCGCGACCGTGATCCCGCTGACGGCGCGCGCCGCCGGGCCGCTGCCCAACTGGAGCCGCCTGGTGGCCAGCTGCCAGGAGAGCGGCCCGCCGCCGAGGCCGCCGACCAGCCGCTCGACGAGCCAGGGCAGCACGATCGTGCTGCCGGCGAGCAGCAGCACGATGCCCACGGCGGCCTGGGTGAGCGTGCCGTCGTCGGCGGCGGAGAAGCTGGAGACCAGCGGGACCAGCAGGCCGAGGCCCAGCAGGACGGGGACCAGGCGCCAGGAGAGACGCCGGGGCCTGCCCTCCGCGTGCCGGACGACGCCGAGCGGCTCGATCGTCACGCCGCGCAGCGCGAAGAGGGTGACCGCGAGCGCCGAGGCCGGCACGGTGATCAGGACGAGCAGGATGAGGGAGCCCTCGGGCACGATGTCGGCCGGGTAGGCGCTGATGTCGAGGACCGTGACGCCGCTCAGGTACTGACGGAGCAGCAGGAAGCCGGCGCCGCCCAGGAGCAGGCCGAGGAGGGAGCCGGCCAGCGACTCGCCGGCCGCGATCCGCCGGGTCATGGTCATGTCCGCGCCCAGCAGGCGCAGTGCCGCGAGCCGCCGGTCCCGCAGCTCGCCGCCGAACCTGACGGCCGTCGCGATGAAGACCGCCACCGGCATCAGCAGCCCGACGCAGATGACCAGGACCAGCAGGGTCAGCGCGGGCGACAGCGGCTCGCCCATGGTCCGGTGTCCGAACTCGTCGACCCGGACCGCGTTGTCCCCGAGGGCGTCGGTGCCGACGTAGTAGTAGAGCTCCGCGGGGCCCGACAGGCCCTCGGGCGCGATGGTGCCGGCGCGCTCGTAGGTCAGGCGCTCGGCGAGCAGCCGCCCGTCGGGCGAGTCGAGCAGCCGGCCCAGGGCCGGCGAGACGACCATCTCGCCCGGGGCGGGGAAGGCGTCCAGGCCGGGGGGCGGGGTGGCCGTGGTGGCCTCGCCCGCGTCGGGCTGGAGCTGCCGGCCCTCGACGGTGCGCCCGCGGTACTCGGTGTCGGCGGACAGCACCAGCACCGTGTCGGGGCCGGGCGGCACCTGGGTGCCCTGCCCGATCTCCCGCGCGTCCTGCCGCTGGGCGCGGGCCTCCAGGGCGCTGGGGATCGAGGCGGCCAGCAGCAGCACGACCACGCCGAGGCCCACGCCCACCGCCGTGAGCGTGGTGCGGGCCCAGCCGGAGCGGCCGCCGGCGAGCGCGAACCGGGCGCCGACGCCGAGGTCGCGCGCCCAGGCGCGGACGGCGCTCATGCGGCCCCCGCCAGGTCCCTGGCGCGCCCGTCCCGGACGACGACCTCGCGGTCCGAGTACGCGGCGACGCGCGACTCGTGGGTGACGAGCACCACGGCGGCGCCCGTGTCCCGCGCGGCCGCGACCAGCAGCTCCATCACGCGCTCGCCGTTGAGCGAGTCGAGGGCGCCGGTGGGCTCGTCGGCGAAGATGACCCGGGGGTCGTTCACCAGGGCGCGGGCGACCGCCACGCGCTGGCCCTGGCCGCCCGAGATCCGCCCCGGCCGGTGGTGGCGCACGTCGGCCACCTCGAGCCGCTCCAGCCACTCCGCCGCCCTGGCCTCGGCGGCCTTGCGGGGGGTGCCGGTGAGCCGCAGCGGCAGCGCCACGTTCTCCGCGCAGGTGAGCTCGGGCACCAACTGGCCGAACTGGAAGACGAACCCGAAGTCGGAGCGGCGCAGCGCGCTGCGCTCGGCGTCGGAGAGGCCGGACACCTCGCGCCCGGCGTAGCGCACGGTGCCCGCGTCGGGCGGGACGATGCCGGCCAGGCAGTGCAGCAGCGTGGACTTGCCGGATCCCGAGGGGCCCATCACCGCGACCACCTCCCCTGAGCCGATGGCGAAGCTCGCGCCCGCCAGGGCCGGGGTCGAGCCGTAGGTCTTGCGCAGGTCGGTGGCCGAGAGCAGGAACTGGTCGGTCATGAGCGGATCTCCGCGGCGAGGCGGTCCAGGCGGGCGGTGGTGAGCTCGAGCCAGCGCAGGTCCGCCTCCAGGTGGAACAGCGCGTGGTCGCAGATCAGCTGGTCGGCCAGGTCTCCGCCGGTCTTGCGGCGGGTGAGCTCGCGCATCAGCCGCAGGTGCTCGGCGCGCTGTGTGTCCAACAGCACCGCCGCGTCCCGGCCGGTGAGCAGCGCGAGCACCACCTTGGTGTAGAGCACGCTGTGCAGGTACGGCTCGGGCTTCTCGGGGCTGGTGAGCCAGCTCTCGACGTCGGTGACCCCCGCGTCGGTGATGGCGTACCGCTTGCGCTCCGGGCCGTCGCCCGGCTCTATGCCCTCGACCTCGACCAGGCCGTGCTTCAGCAGGCGGGACATCGTCGAGTACACCTGCCCGTAGTGCAGCGGGCGGTCCTGCCCGAAGTGGGCGTCGAAGGCCCGCTTGAGGTCGTATCCGTGCCGGGGGCCGGCCTCCAGGAGGCCGAGGAGCGTGTGACTGATGGACATGGGGACGACTATACACGGCGTGTATAAACACCGTGTATAGACGTCGGGTATACCTCGCGGGACCGCCAGCCGGGCCACCGGCGGACGGCCTCCGTCACCCCCGTGGCACGGATCGGCATAGGACAGGCAACGCCACGTACCCGAGTGGCGTCTGATCATCTAGCGTGAGAGCTACAGCGAGTGTCGGCCTGGGGCCGAGGTGGACGGGGGCCTTCTGTGGACAAGCAGACCGCGCGGGAGGAGCCGCCGGCGCTTCCGCCACCGGAGGAGCGCACGGACGCACCCGCCCCGCACGCGCTGCGTGCCGCCGGCGCGCGGGCCTTCGAGCGCGCCGCCGCCGTCGCCCGTCACCCCTACTGGGAGCGCCCGAGCAGCGAGTGGCTGATCCGGCGCTGGCCCGACCTCACCGCCTCGCTGGCCGCCACCTTCTTCTTCTGGCTCTCCCTCACCCCGTCCCTGGTCCCCCGCCCCTGGTACTACCAGGGCGCCATCGGCGGCATCACGGCCGCCATCGGGTACGGGCTCGGCGCGCTGCTCGCCTGGACCTACCGGCTGCTGTTCCCGTGGCGCCCGAGCGAGCGCGTCAGGGCCCGCTGCTGGCTCGCCTTCCTGGTGGCCCTCCCGCTCGCCATCGCCTTCATGCTCGGCCGCAGCGCGGACGGGCAGCGCGAGCTGCGCCGGCTCCAGGAGCTGCCGCCCACCCTCACCTGGCACTCGCTGATGATCGCGCTGATCTCGTTGACGGTGCTCGGTCTGCTGCTGCTCGTCGCCAGGTCCATCCGGCTGGGCACCCGGCAGCTCACCAGGCTGCTCAACCGGATCATGCCCTGGCCGGCGGCGGTCGCCCTCGGACTCACGCTCAGCACCGCCATCACGGTCATCGGCATGCGGGACGTGGTCTGGGACCGCGGCATCCTGGAGGTCGCCGACCGGCTGGCGGCGGCCAAGGACGAGTCGACCGACCCCGGCGTGATGCGGCCCTACACGCCCACGCTCTCCGGCAGCCCCGACTCGCTGATCTCCTGGGACGACCTCGGCAACAAGGGCCGCACCTTCACCGGCACCGCCCTGTCGGCCGACGAGATCGCGGAGTTCGGCGGCACCGAGGCGGCCCTCGACCCGATCCGGGTCTACGTGGGCCGCAAGGCGTACGACGACTACGCGGACGGCGCGGAGCTCGCGGTGCGCGAGCTGGAGCGCACCGGCGCGTTCGACCGCGAGGTGCTGGCCATCACGGGCACCACGGGCACGGGCTGGGTCAATCCGACCACCGTCGAGGCCCTGGAGTACATGCACGGTGGCGACACCGCCGTGGTGGCCATGCAGTACTCCTACCTGCCGAGTTGGGCCTCGTTCATGGTGGACAGGGAGGAGGCCGGCCGGGCCACCGAGGAGCTGTTCGACGCCGTGCACGCGCGCTGGGAGCAGGAGCCGGCCGACGAGCGGCCGAAGCTGCTGGTGTTCGGCGAGAGCCTGGCGGTCTCGGCGATCGAGTCGGCCTTCGACGACCTGGACGACCTGCTCTCCCGCACGGACGGCGCACTGCTCATCGGTCCCCCGGACTTCAGCCCGATCCACAGCGAGCTCACCGAGCGGCGGGACGCCGGCAGCCCCATCTGGCGGCCGGTCTACGACGACGGCCGCCACGTCAGGTTCGCGCAGTTCCCCGACCGCGACCTGCGGCTCCCGGAGGGCGAGCCGTGGCTCGAACCACGCGTCGTCTACCTGCAGAACGCCTCCGACCCGGTGGTCTGGTGGTCACCCGACCTGCTGTTCCGCCGCCCCGAGTGGCTGAACCGGCCGCTCGGCCCCGACGTCACCTCGTCCGTCGACTGGTTCCCCTTCGTCACCTTCTGGCAGACGACCGTCGACATGGCCAACTCCTACGGCGCCCCGGCGCCACACGGCCACCGCTACGGCTCCAACCCGGTCGACGCATGGGCCGCGATCGCCCCACCGGACGACTGGACCGCGACCGACACGGAACGCCTCTCCTGGCTCCTCGAAGTCCGCCACCCGCCGAGGCACGGCTGGGCGGGATAGGCCTGCCGGCCTACCGGTCCGAAGGGGCCTCAGCCCGGGCGCACACCAGGCGCCCCGGGCGGCCACCGGCTCGCGCGGGGCGCGGCCGCTCAGGCCTGCCGGCCCACCGGTCCGAAGGACCGGCCAAGGCGGGCACGCCAGTGGCTCACCGTTCCGAAGGAGCGGCAGGCCGGGCGCGGGCCAGGCGCCGCCGGCGGCCACCGGATCGCGCGAGGCGCGGCGCCGCCCCTCCGGGGCGGAACAGGCCTGCCGGCCCACCGGTCCGAAGGACCGGCCAAGGCGGGCACGCCAGTGGCTCACCGTTCCGAAGGAGCGGCAGCCCGGGCGCGGGCCAAGCGCCGCGGGCGACTACCGGCCGGTGCCGGGTTTGACCGGACCCTCCGGGCGGAACCGCCTGACGGTTGAAAGGAGCGGTGCATGCCGAGCGCCGCGGGCGGCCACCGGCCGGCGCCGGGCGCGGCCCCGCCCCATCGGGGCGGACCAGGCCTGCCGGTCGCAGGCGGACGCGCCGAGCGCTGGTGCGGCGGTGAGCCACGGCGTCGCGCGGGTGGCCGCGTCGGCACCTGCCGACCCAGCCCTGCGGACGGCAAGGGCCGCCGCCAGGCTACGGGCGCGCGGAGTCGGAGCGCCGGCCGACGTATGGCCGTGAGACGGCCCAACGAGTCGGGTCCACCGGTCCGTAGGGACGGTGGACCCGGTGAAGCCGCCGGGATCGCTCGGGGAGCGACTCACCGGCCGTCAGGCCAGGAGCCTGCCGGCCTCCGGTCCTTCGGACCGGTAGGCCGGCAGGCCGGTCACGCCGGGGGCGGCGGCGTGGGGGCGATCTCGGCGATCGTCGCGCCGCTGATGGCGGCGCGGCCGGCCCGGGCGTCGAGTTCTTCCTGGTAGGCCCGCAGGTAGCCGACCACCGTGCTGGTGACGGCGATCAGCGGCACCGCGACGACCGCGCCCGGGATGCCGGCCAGCATGGAGCCGGCGGCGACGCCGAGCACCACGGCGAGCGGGTGGACCCGCACCATCCGGCCCAGGATGAACGGCTGCAGGATGTGGCCCTCGATCTGCTGGACGAGCAGCACCACGCCGAGCACGATCAGCGCGTCCACCGCGCCGTTGGTGACCAGGGCCACCACCACGGCCAGGGCGCCGGAGGCGATCGCGCCGACCAGCGGCACGAAGGCCGAGAGGAAGACGATCACGCCGAGCGGCACGGCCATCGGCACCTCGAGGACGAACAGCCCGACGCCGATGCCGAGCGCGTCGATCAGCGCGACTATCACCGTGCCGCGCACGTAGCCGGTCAGCGTGATCCAGGCGCGGGGCCCGGCGCCCGCCACGCCCTCCCTGGCGGACCGCGGCACGAGGCGCAGGAACCACTGCCACACGCCGGCGCCGTCGTAGAGGAGGAAGAGGACGACGAACAGCGCGAGACCCGCGCCGGTGAAGAACTCCACCGCGTAGTTGACGCCTTCGAGGCCGGCCGAGGTCAACTCGGAGCTGTGGTCAGCGATCCAGTCGTTGATGTTCTCGGTCCACTCGTTGATGTTGTCCTCGGTGATGTCGAAGGGCAGTTCGAGGACCCAGTTCCGCAGCTGTTCGATGCCCTCCTGCACCTGCTCGACCAGGCGGTCCGAGTTCTCGATGACCTGCCAGACCACGAACCAGCCGACCAGGCCCATCGCCGCGAAGCCGCCGAGCGCCGTGATGGCGGTGGCCGCGCCGCGGCCGACGCCGAGTCGCTTGAGCCAGCCGACGAACGGCTGGAGCGCGGCCGTGATCAGCAGGCCGGCGGCGAACGACATCACCAGCAGGCTGACCGAGCTGACCACCTGCATCACGACCCAGAGCACGCCGGCGAGCACCAGCATCCGCCAGCCCGCCTCGGCCGCCACCCGCACGCCCCACGGGATCGCCTCCGCGGGTTCTGGGCGGCGCGGCAGGGGCACCTCGGCCGTACGGGGCGGCGGCTCCTTGCCACCGCCTCCGCCGGCCGCCGACGTTTCCGGCGGCGGCCCGCCCGTCAGTATGGCCTGCCTCGCCCTGGCCTCGAACGTCTGTCCGCCCCCGCGCTCGGGTCCCGCGGCGGCGCGCGCCGCCGACACCTCCGCCTCGCCGCGCTCGCCGGCCTCACGCTCCCGGCGCTCCTGCTCGCGCTCGGCGTCGCCCCGCAATCGCGAAACGCGCGAGCCGACCCGCGACAAACCGGCCCCGAGCCGGCCAAGTCTTGACATCCCTGGTCCCTCCGCCCCCAGCTTCATCTCACCGCAAACGCGACTCGACGTTACCCCGGGCCGCCGGACGGCGGGATATCCGACCGGAATCAGTGCTGTCACAAGCGAGGTCCCCGAGCCGAGCGGCTCGGGGACCTCACGTGGAGATCGCCGGGATTCTCCCGATCAGTACCGGCTCAGTACCAGTTGTTGACGGTCCAGAAGTCCCACGCACCGCACGGGCTGCCGTAGCGGTCGTTCATGTAGTTCAGGCCCCAACGGATCTGGGTGGCCGGGTTGGTCTGCCAGTCGGCGCCGGCGGAGGCCATCTTGGAGCCGGGCAGCGCCTGCATCAGGCCGTACGCGCCGGACGAGGGGTTGGTGGCCTGGTAGTTCCAGTCGCTCTCGTGGTCCACGATGTTGGAGAAGCACTGGAACTGGTCCGCGCCGACGATCTCCCTGGCCATCTGCTGGATCTCGGCCACGGTGTACGAGGACTGGACGGCGTAGTCGGCCGACGCGCTCGCGGACTGGGCCTCGGCGGCGGCAGCCGCGGCGGCGGCCTCGGCCGCCTCACGCTCGGCACGCTCCTGGGCCTCGCGCTCCTCGGCGGCCCGGCGCTCGGTGGCGTCCTCGGCGGCCTGGATACGGGCCGCCTCCTGGGCGGCGATACGCGCCTCCGCGTCGGCGGCGACGGACTGGACCTCCGCCTGCTGGGTCAACGACGCGGTGTGCAGCTGGGCATTCGTGCCAGCGGGTATCTCCGAGAGCAGCGTCGCTGAGGCCGGGACGACCTCCAGACTCTCGGCGGCGGCACCCTGCTCGTCCCCGGACGCCACGCCGACGACGGCGCCGACGCTGGTCACAGCGGTGGCGGACGCCACTGCGAATCCCCGGACCGAAATCCCGGTCACACGGTTTCCTTCCGACATCGCCCGCTCGTCACCTCACGGGCACAATCGTGCCCCTGACTCGGGCCTCCCCTGGTGCCGTTGCGGCGGGAGGCGCTGGCCCGGACGGGAACCCGGGCGCGATGCGCGCGGGGACCCGCGTGGTGCTTCGGGCGGCATACGGCGAGCGGCTGTTCAGTTGTAAAAAGCAGTCCTTGCGGTGCCCTTGGGGGGCATCGGTTGCCGTATGCGGGGCCTGACAGACGCACACACTGCCGGAAGCGAGAGCCGGGAAGCAATTCGACCCCGTGTGGGAAAGCTCACACGGGGTCGGGGCTTGTCAAGTCGGTGAAACCCGGAATTGACGCGCCTGCCTGGGGTTTCACGGGCGGGGCAGGCGCCCCGGCGGGGGGATAACCGCCGGGACGCCTGGTTCGCGCCGTTGGGGCGACTAAATGCGCCCCTCTTCCAGCATTTCGGTCACCAGCGCGGCGATCGGGGAGCGTTCGGAGCGGGTCAGGGTCACGTGCGCGAAGAGCGGATGCCCCTTCAACTTCTCGACCACGGCGACCACTCCGTCGTACCGGCCGACGCGCAGGTTGTCCCGCTGCGCCACGTCGTGCGTCAGCACCACCCTGGAGTCCTGACCGATCCTGGAGAGCACCGTCAGCAGCACGTTGCGCTCCAGCGACTGGGCCTCGTCCACGATGACGAACGCGTCGTGCAGCGACCGGCCGCGGATGTGGGTGAGGGGCAGCACCTCGAGCATGCCGCGCGCCACGACCTCCTCGATGACCTCGCGGGTGGTGACCGCGGAGAGGGTGTCGAAGACGGCCTGCGCCCACGGGTTCATCTTCTCGGCCTCGGTGCCCGGCAGGTAGCCGAGGTCCTGGCCGCCCACCGCGTACAGCGGCCGGAAGACCATCACCTTGCTGTGCTGCCGCCGCTCGAGCACCGCCTCGATGCCGGCGCACAGCGCGAGCGCCGACTTGCCGGTGCCGGCCCGGCCGCCCATCGAGACGATCCCGACCTCCGGGTCGAGCAGCAGGTCGAGCGCGATGCGCTGCTCCGCGCTGCGGCCGTGGATGCCGAACGCCTCCCGGTCGCCGCGGACCAGCCGGATCCGGCCGTCCGGCGCGACCCGGCCCAGCGCCCGGCCGCGCTCGGAGGAGATCACCAGGCCGGTGTGGACGGGCAGCTCGGCGGCCACCGGGTCCTTGACGCTCTCGGCGGCGAAGAGCTCGTCGACCGCCTCGGCGCCCAGCGAGATCTCGACCATCCCCGTCCAGCCGTCGGCCTCGGTGATGGCCAGCTCGGCCCGGTACTCCTCGGCGGCGAGCCCCACCGACGACGCCTTGATGCGCAGCGGCAGGTCCTTGGAGACGACCGTCACGTCGTGGCCCTCGGCCTGCAGGTTGCGGGCCACGGCCAGGATGCGGGAGTCGTTGTCGGGGAGCCGGCCGCCGCCGGCGCGCATGGCCGGGGGCAGGATGGTCGGGTCGGAGTGGTTGAGCTCGACGCGGAGCGTGCCGCCGAGCTCCCCTACGGGCAGCGGGGCGTCGAGCCGCCCGTGCTTGACCCGGAGTTCGTCCAGCCGGCGCAGTACCTGCCGCGCGAAGTATCCGAGCTCTGGGTGGTGCCGCTTGTCCTCCAGCTCGGAGATGACGACGACGGGCAGCACCACCTCGTGCTCGTCGAAACGGGTGATGGCCGCCGGATCGGCGAGCAGGACACTGGTGTCGAGGACGTACATGCGCCGGTCGCTGGAACGCTTCTTGCTGCTGGCCACGTGTGGACGAACCCCCTCGGACGAGGTGTGGAATCAAGGCGCCGCCCAGGGCGCCGGGGGTTGAGAACCGGCCCCGGCCCGCCGCGCACGGGCCAGGACCCGGCCCAGATCCCCACGAGAGAAGGGGGTGACGTGGTGCGCAAACGGGCCTCCCGGCGGACCGTGCCGACGCACGGTCCGCGAGGAATATGCCCGCGCCTTGCGCATCTCATGCGAAGAACGCCCTGGACGGCCGCCTCGCGACAGTGTGGTGACCGCCTATGGCCCCGAGGCTATCCGCCCGGAAATGGGGGTGAAAGTGCCGATGGTCCCTAGCTGAAGTCGCCAGGCGCCTCGGGCCGCCTAGACGCCGTACCTGCGGTGCCTGGCCGCGTAGTCGCGCAGTGCGCGCAGGAAGTC
Source organism: Streptomyces millisiae (assembly GCF_031845425.1). Lineage (NCBI taxonomy): Bacteria > Bacillati > Actinomycetota > Actinomycetes > Kitasatosporales > Streptomycetaceae > Streptomyces > Streptomyces millisiae. The sequence goes on along the minus strand of NZ_JAVREM010000032.1, from coordinate 18,146 downwards.
GACCTTGCGGAAGGCCGGCCAGTACGCCTCGCAGAAGTAGTACTCCGAGTGGGCGCTCTGCCAGAGCATGAAGCCGGAGAGCCGCTGCTCCCCGCTGGTGCGGATCACCAGGTCGGGGTCGGGCTGGCCACGCGTGTACAGGTGGTCGGAGATGTCGCTCGTGGTGAGCGACTCGGCGACCTCCTGGAGGGACTGGCCGTCGGCGGCCCGCTTGGCGAGCAGCGAGCGGACGGCGTCCGTGATCTCCTGCCGGCCGCCGTAGCCGATGGCGACGTTGACGAGTATCCCGGGACGCTTTCCGGCCAGCTCCTCGGCCTCGCGCAGCACCCGGCGGGTGCGCTCGGGCAGCACGTCGAGCGCGCCGACGTGGTTGACCCGCCAGCGGCCGTCCTCGGCGAGGTCGCGCACGGCGCCCTCGACGATGGAGAGCAACGGGGTCAGCTCCTCCTCCGGCCGGTTGAGGTTGTCCGTGGAGAGCAGCCAGAGGGTGACCACCTCGACGTCCGTCTCCGAGCACCAGCCGAGCAGGTCCCTGATCTTGGCGGCGCCGGCCTCGTGGCCCTCTCTGGTGGTGCCGCCCGACGCCTTGGCCCAGCGGCGGTTGCCGTCCAGGATGACGCCGATGTGCTTCGGTCCCCGGGCGGTGTCGAGGTGGCCCTCGACCCGTCGTGCGTACAGTCGGACGGCGACGCGACGCAGGGTGTTCTTCATCGCGCTCTTGATCGCGCTCATCGTGTGTGTCAGCCCCTCCTGGCCCTCTCCCCGTGCCCGGGCACTCTAGCGCCGCCGCCTCCCGACACGAACCGGAACCGGTGGATCCGGCCAGCCGGGGCGGCGGGACCGGTGGGCGGAATCCGGGCAAGAAAAAGCGGGCCGGTCCGTGGGGGGGGTTACGGACCGGCCCGAGGGGGGGATTCCACCGTAACGCATGTCGGTGCCCGGCGTATGCACCTGGGCGTGATTTAGCTCGCGAGTCCCGCCAGCGTCAGGCCGGCGAGCGCGCCCAGAGCCATGAAGGGGCCGAAGGGCACGGCCGTCCTCCGGCCCGCCCGGCCCGCGATGACCAGGGCCGTTCCGTAGCCGGCGGCCAGCAGGAAGCCCACGAACGTGCCGGCGAGCACCGCGGGCCAGCCGTACCACCCAAGGGCTACGCCCACGGACAACGCCAGCTTGACGTCGCCGAAACCCATGCCGTTCGGGTTGATGACGAACAGCAGCAGGTAGCAGGCGCCGAGCGCGAGGCCGCCGAGCAGCGCGCCGGGCCAGCTGCCGCCGGCGCCGGGCAGCGGCGCCGCCACGCCGAGCCCGACGAGCAGCCCGCCGGCCAGCGGCAGCGTCAGGGGGTCGGGCAGCCGCTGCACCGCGAGGTCGACCGTGGCCAGCAGCACCATCACCGGGGCGGCGAGCAGCCAGACCACCAGTTCGGGACGGCTCCCGACGGCGGCGGCGAGCGCGGCGCAGCAGCCGGCGGTCGCCAGCGCCGTGCCGGTCGCGGCCCCGGGCCGCGCGGCGGTCGGCGGGCAGCCCGCGCAGCGGCCGACGCCGAGCCAGCCGGCGGCGACGCGGCCGGTGAGCCGGTGTCCCGCCGGGCAGGTGTCGCGCCAGGGTTCCCCGGCGGGCACGGCGAACCGGTAGACGGGGCGGGCCAGCAGCGCGCCGACGAGGGCGCCGTAGCCGCCGGCGGCGACGATCAGCAGCGGGTGCACGGGGCGAGCGTAGGTGAGGATCCGGATCCGGAAACCCATGCGGGCCGGTCTGCCCGAGTGGGGGGATGGGCAGACCGGCCCGTGAGATGGGCCGGACCGGAGCGGGGGGGTGGCTCACGGTCCGCCCGGCCAGCCGTCGCCGGGGTGGGAGTGGCGACGCTGGCAGTACAAGGCGCCGGCTGGGGTGCCGACACGGGGAACCATACATCACGGTCTCTCCGGCTGTGACCCCCCTGGTCCGTGGCCCCGGCAGACCCGGCGCAGCGCCCGACCGTAGCGGCGGGCGGCGGCCCGCTGCGCGATCCGGGCCAGCGGACCGGCCAGTCCGACGTACCAGACGCCGGGCCTGCTGACGGCCGTCACCGTGAGCCAGACGGCGTCGTCGGGGTCGCGGGTCACGACGAACGACTCCTCGCCGCGCTCCGGATGGCCCGGCAGCGTGCCGTAGGCGAAGCCGACCCGGTCCGGCTCCCGGACCGTCCACACGACGCGGCAGTCGCCGCCGATCCGCAGCGGCCCCACGCCGAACGCGACCGTGAGCCGCACCCCGGGCCCGGCGACCTCGGCCTCGCTGGTCACCCGCACCCCGGCCGCGTGGTGCATGCGCCAACGCAGCACGGCCTCGCCGGCCGCGACGGCGAGGGCGCGGCCGCTGCCGAGCCGTACCCGCTCGCGCAGCAGGTGGTAGCCGGCGGGCGGCGACGAGACGGGCCGGCCGGCGGTGACGCCGACGTGCGGATAGCTGAAGTCGCCTCGCTCACTCACTGCCGTGTCCTCTCCGCCGCACCTCGCCGCGGTGCCTCGCCGCCGCACCTCGCCGCCGCGCCTTCGCTCCGCACTAGGATGCGACGCACGGTACGCGAACTGGCGGTCGATCCGGGGGCATTACGTGACAGGAGTGACGGGGCGGTCGGGTCAGGACTCCGCCAGGTTCCGGGAGCTCGGGGACACCGATCCCCGGCAGGTGGGCACCTACCGCGTCCACGCCAGGCTCGGCTCGGGCGGCATGGGCAGCGTGTACCTCTCCTACACACCCGGCGGGCAGCCGGTCGCGCTGAAGGTGGTGCGGGCCGAGTTCGCCGACGACCCCGACTTCCGCCGGCGCTTCGCGCGCGAGGTGACGGCGGCCCGCCGGGTGCAGGGCGTCTACACGGTGCCGGTGCTCGACTGCGACACCGAGGGGCCGGCGCCGTGGCTGGCCACCGCCTACGTTCCGGGGCTGCCGCTCGGCGACGTCGTCGGCGACCACGGGCCGCTGCCGGTGGAGACGGTGCTGCTGCTCACGGCCGGCGTGGCCGAGGCGCTGCAGTCGATCCACGCGGCGGGGATCGTGCACCGGGATCTGAAGCCGGGGAACGTGCTGCTGTCCGCGGACGGTCCGAAGGTGATCGACTTCGGCATCGCGCAGGCGGCCGACGGCACGGCGCTGACCGGCACGGACGTGCGGGTGGGCACGCCCGCCTTCATGGCGCCGGAACAGATCATGGGCACCCCGGCGATCTCGGCCGCGACGGACGTCTTCGCGCTGGGCGTCGTCATCCACTACGCGGCCACCGGCGGCCACCCGTTCGGCGAGGGCTCGGCGCACGGTCTGATGTACCGCATCGTGCAGGAGCCACCCGAGCTGTCCGGCGCGCCGGAGGCACTGCGCGGCCTGATCGGCGCCTGCCTGGCCAAGGACCCGGGCGCGCGTCCTTCCCCGGCGCAGGTCATCGAGTCCTGCCGGCTGCTGTCGCCGGGCGGAACGCTGCGCCGCGAGGGCAGCTGGCTGCCGGCGGAGCCGGCGGCCCGCGTCACGGGACTGCGGCGGACGGGCCTCCCGACGATGCCGGCGATGCCGCCGGCCACGACGCCGGCCACAACGCCACCACCACCCGGCGGCGGCCGCCGCCGCCTCGCGCTGCTGCTCACCGCCACGGCGGTGGTGGCGACGACACTCGGCGCGGTGCTGGGCGCGCGGCTGCTGGGCGGCGACGCCTCGGACGACGCCGCCACGGGGCGCGACGAGCCGGGGGCGACGGACGGGGCGACCTTGGAGGAGGCGGGTGCGGGGGAAGGAAGCTCGGAGGAAGGCGGCTCGGAGAGCAGTGGCTCCGCCGAGGCGGGCGAGGACGACGAGCCGGTGCGGGACGGGGCGTATGAGGTGGTCAGGAGCGAGGTGGCGCTGCCGATCCAGGCACCGAGGTTCCGCGAGGACGCCTTCGTCACGATCCTCGGGGACTGCAACGAGGCCGACCTCACCCTGCTCGACCTGACGACGCTGACGGCCCAGGCCGGCGTCCGCCGTGGCAGCGTCGAGTACGCCGAGTTCGAGAGCGAGGCCAGCGTCCGTTACATGTTCTGCGACGACGAGCGCGTCTCGGAGGACGGCCTCTGGTTCGACCCCGACCTCTTCGTGGGCCTCACCGAAGATCCCGATGTCAACGCCCAGGGCTGCTACGACGCGGCCCACGAAGCGCCGCTCCCCAACCCCGTGCCGCCGGACGACATCCTGAACGACACCAGCCTCCGCGAGAACACCGGCATCTGCGTGGAGGCCCCGGACGGCACGCTGGTGCTGCTGTGGATCGACTCGGTCGAGCCGGACCCCAACAACCGTGACCTTCGCAGCTACCTCACCACCGCGACCCAGTGGCGGCCCGCCGACTCGTGACGGCGGACCGGGGCTTCACTCCGTGGTGGGCCAGGAGATCTCGACCCGCCGGTTGCGCTGCCGGCCGTCCTCGGTGGCGTTGTCGTACAGCGGGTAGTCCTCGCTGTAGCCGCGGACGTTGAACTCTATGCCGGACGGGTCCTCGATCAGGCCGAGCAGCACCTGCTGGGTGTTGCGGGCACGGTCCTCGGAGAGCGCCAGGCCGTAGTCGTAGTCACCCTGGTCGTCGGTGAAGCCGAAGATGTTGACCCGGGCCGGCTGGTACTCCTCGATGGCGGCGGCCACCTCGAGCAGCGCCTCCTCCGCCGCGGAGGAGAGGTCGGCGCTGTTCTCGGCGAAGAGGACGTCCGTCTGCAGCGTGAACTTGTGGGTGCCGCCGGTCTGTTCCTCGCGCTGACCGCCTCCCCCGCCGGCGGGCGCCTGACCGTCGTCCGGGTCCTCCGGTGTCTCCTCCTCCGGTTCCCCCGGGGTGGCGTCCGGCGTCTCCTCGGGGGTCTCGGTGTCGCTCTCTCCGGTACCCAGGTCCTCGGTGATGAACTTGACGTCGAGCACCCGGGGTTCGGCGAGGGACGCGCCGTCGGTCAACATCAGTCCGGCCGCCTCCGGGTCGACCTCGGGCGGGGCCGGCGCCTCGTAGCCGGGTGGCTGCTCGATGTCCTCGTCGCCCTCGTCGGCCACCGCCGGCGTCCCGAAGGCCAGCACGGCGGCGCCGGTCAGCGTGATCACGGCGACGCGGGCGCGGTGGTGTGCTCGGTTCGTCATCTGCCGGCTCCGCTCAACGGATCTCGATGGTTGCTGGGGGCATCTGCCCGATCTGGAAGTCCACCTCGGTGGTGCCCGGGTCGGGCTCGGGGAACTGGGCGAACCAGCTCATGGTGTCGCCTGCCTCGATCTGAAGGCCGAAACCGGTGCACAGGCAGCGGCCCTCGGTGTCCCGAAGGATCAGGTACCGCTTGCCCTCCTCGCGCGCGGTCAGCGTCGCGCCGGCCATCGAGAAGTCGTTGCCCGCGAGTTCGCGTTCGTCGCCGGCCCAGGCGGCGGTGCCCCAGTTCTCCCCGCCACCGTTGTGGATGGTGCCCTCGATGGTGAGGAACCCGCCCGTCTGCCGTTCGGCGCTGGTGATGGTCAGCGTGATGTCCTGCTCACCGGTCACCTCGGCGAGCACCGCACCCGCTTCTCCCTCGCCCGGCTCGGCGTCGTCGGTCTGCTCGTCGTCTCCCGAGTCGCCGCCGTCCTCGGTCTCCTGTGAGGTCTCCGATGCGCCGTCGTCTTCGTTCCCCTCGTCGCCGCCTCCACCGCCACAACTGGCCACCGCGATCACCAGGGCGGCACCCAGCGCGGCCACGATCAGAATGAGGCGCGACTTGCTGTCACGGAGGTCCATCAGGCGCCATTCCTTCGCATTTCTCTCGTCGGAGATCAGTCTTCCAGGTAGACCCGGAACAGGTCCCTGGCTTCCGGTCTTCCGGCCTCGTCCCCCGGGTCGAAGGACCAGTCGCGGTCCTCGTCGCACCGGAGCTCGATCCGGTCGTCCTCTTCCGTGGTCAGTTCGCACTGGCCACGGATGACCGCCGTGGCCTCGGCGGTCGCCGTGAGGTCCTCGGTTCCGGGGATCAGCGAGTCGCCGACCGTGTCCCGCGTCTCGACGACCACCCGGTAGCCGTCGCCCGCTTCGCTGCGCCCGCAGTCGTCCACATTCGCGTCGTTGCGGTCGGCCAGCCTCGCGGCGGCGTCGCACGGGGGCCCGTCGGGCAGGTCGAGCCCGTCCAGGATGTCGCCCAGGTCGATGTCCTCGTCCCCATCCTCGCCGATCCCGCCGAGGAAGTCGTCGTACAGGAGGTCGCGGGCCTCCTGGGCGGCGGCGAGCGCCGCCGCGTCCGCCGCGGACTGCCCGCTGCCGCGGGTGAGCGCCGCCTGGGCGAAGACGAAGAAGATCAGGGCGGCGGTGAGCAGCCCCGTCACCATCCATATGTAGAGCGGGAACACCGCCCCCCGGCTGTCGAGCGCTAGAGGATGTCGCCGATCGCGCTGCGCATCGCGTCCGCCACCAGGCCCGGAATACCCAACCCCAGGACCGCGACGACGACCGCGGCGATCAACAACAGCAGCCCCGCGTACTCCACGAACCCCGCGCCGCGGTCCGTGTAACGGCCCTGTGTCCGTTCCGCGATGGCGCGTCCCCACTGCAGCAGCCTGCTCATGGCGTCCCTCTCTTCCGGCTGGTGTCGGCGCAGCCGGGTTCCTCGGGCTCCTGCCCCTCCGGTCCACACGGTACTGCGGAGCGGCGGCCTGGGGTATGGGGGACGGGGGGCAACTCTGCCCAGGTGGCGTGCTCTTGACGGTGCGACGCACCATGCCCGACCCCCTCCCAGCGGGCGAACCCGTACACGTGTCGGCACTGACTGTGCCACACCGAGCGCGACTTGGGCAGGGAGACCCGGTGAACGAACGGCGTCGCCCGGCGTCGTGCCGTGCGGTGCGGCGGTGCCGAGCAATGTGCCCGTCGCGTGGTGTGGCGAAACTCAGACCGCCTGCTGGCCACCGCCGTCTCCGCCGCTCTCGCTCAGCGAGCTCTCCAGGTCGGTCTCGAACTCGCCGACGGTGCGGATCACCGTGTCGGCCATCTCGGCGAGTCCTTCGAGCTGTTCGCTGATGTCGCCGCGGCCGTCCTTCCAGCCGCTGACGAAGTCGTCGAGGGCGTCCACGATCCGGTCGTCGCCGAACGAGTCGTTGTACTGGTCGAACGTGTCGCCCGTGCGGTTCATGTACTCCTTGACGCTGCGCAACTGCGGGCCGAATTCGCTGAGTTCAGTCAGCGGAATGGCCATCCGCTCGCCGCTGTCCGCCATGGTGTGTTCCCCCCTACTCGCTGGTTTCCGGAGCGCCGACGAAACGGAAGGTGGAGGTGATGGCGTCGAAGACGTCGAAGAACGAGTCGGCCAGGTCGAGCACCTGGCTGCTGCCGGACACCAGGGCCACCGCCCCGTCGTCGCCGGGGACCGGGATGAAGGTCTGCATCAGGACGGCACGGACGGTGCGCGAGTCGCCGGGGACCGGGATGTCCTCGATGCCGCGGGTGCGGGCCGCGGTGCCGACGTCCGGGATGTCGACGGTGCTCACCTCGCGCCACGCGTCGCCCTCGCGGCGGGCCTGCCGGGTGCCGAGCTGGCGGACGATGGCCGCCGGGTCGGTGGGCAGCACCTCGCCCGACGAGGTGCGCGCCCCCACCAGGGAGACCGTCACCGAGGCGGTGATCGGCGGCCCGCCGCCGAAGCTCTGGGCCATGCAGCCGCAGTACTGCGCGCCCGAGTCCCAGGCCTGGCGGGCCTGCCGCCGCAGGAACGAGGTGATCACCTCGCGGTGCTCGGCCATCTCGGGAACGGCGCGCACCCGCTCGTCCACCATGCGCCGGATGCTGTTGTCACGCGTCTCGGGGCGCAGGTCGAACTCCCACCAGGAGTCCGGCACCGATATCCGGAAGCCCTGACGCTCGATGGTGACCGCGTCGGCCCACTTGTCGGCCATGGTCGTCGCTCCTTAGCTCCCGGCCGGCTAGCCGCGGAGACCTTCCTCTAGCTGCTGGTCGAGATCGGAGAAGCCGTCGGCCGCGCCGTGCAGGAAGTCGCCGAGCCCCTGGAGCGCCTCGAGGGTCTGCCGGGCACCGTTGGTGAACTCGTCGTACTTCTGGTCGAACGCCGTGGCCGAGCGGGACACGTAGCCGTCCTGGACGAGGTCGGAGATGTAGGTGCGCAGCTGCGTGAACTTGTCCAGCAGCGCGTCCTTCTCCTCGACCAGGCGGTCCCCCGCGCTGTGCATATCCGCGTATGTGACGTCCAGGTCACCTTCGGCCATGAGTGACACCCCCTTCGGTTCCAGGTTAGTGGGGATCGCGTCCCGGTGGTCCAACGGGTTCGTAACAGGACCTCGACACGACGATCAGTGGTTGTCAGCGGCGGTCAGCGGTTGTCGAGTATCGCCCCGAAGTCGGTTCCGGAGCCGAGGATCATGCCGGTCACGATGATGATCATGGTGGCGGGAACCATGAACACCAGGGTCGCCATCGTCGCCATCGGGATGGCCCGGGCGGCGCGGCGGCGGGCGTTCTGGGCGTCGGTGCGGCGCATGTCCTTGGCGATCTGGATCAGCGTCTCGGCGATCGGCGAGCCGAGCTCCTCGCCCTGCTGGAGCGCCGAGACGAACTGGTTCACCGGCTCCGAGTCGTTGCGCCGGCGCAGCTCCTCGAACGCCTGGCGGCGGGAGACGCCCACGTCCATCTGGCGCAGCGTGATGCGGATCTCGTCGGCCCAGGGTCCCTCGTAGCGGGCCGAGACGCGGTCCAGGGCCTGGCGGAAGCCGAGTCCCGCGGAGACGACGACGGCGAGGACGTCGAGGAAGTCGGGCAGGGTGCGGTCGATGACGTCGCGGCGTTCCCTGATGCCCTGCCAGATGGTGGCGTCGGCGGCGAACAGGCCGAAGGCGGCGGAGAACAGACCGAACACCGGCCAGCCGGCGGCGAAAAAGAGGAGGGTGGTGAGCAGCCCGAAGACGCCGTAGACGGCGCGCCTGGCGGCGTACCTGTCGATGGTCAGGCCGCCCGGGTGGCCGGCCTGGTCGATGCGCCGGCGCTTGCGGTCCACCGCCTTGCGGCCCATCAGCCGCAGCACCAGGGGCGCGAGGCGGATGCCGAGCCGGTCGACGAGCGAGCCGCTCGCCGAGACCCGGGTGGAGCCGATCTCCAGCGCGAGGGCCAGGTCGGCGGGGAGTGTGGCGCCGGAGCGCAGCATGCGGACGGCCGTGACGATGCCGAGGACGGCGGCGCCCATCGCGAGGCCGAGGAGCAGTCCTACCACGGGGTTGGTACCTTCCTAGACGTCGATCCGGCCGAAGCGGCGGACGACGACGAAGCCGACGATGTAGAGGCCGAACGCGACGACCATGGCGACCTGGCCCGCGACGCTGCCGGTGACCCGGCCGAGCGCGCCGGGCGACATGGCGTTGATCATGAGCAGCGCGCCGAGGCCGAGGGCGGGCACGGTGACGGCGGTCGCGTTGATCTCGGCGAGCATGGTGCGCACCTCCCGCCTGGTCTCCTTGCGCTCCTCCAGGGTCTCGGTGAGGTTGCGCAGCGAGGCGACGATGGTGCCGCCGGCCCGGTTGGCCAGGATCAGGGTGGTGACCAGCACGTTGAGCTCACGGGACGGCAGCCGGTCGCCGAGGTCGGCGAGCGCCTCCTCCATCGACCGGCCGACGGCCAACTGGTTGGCGACGATGGCGAGTTCGGCGCCGGCCGGGTCCTCCATCTCCTCGGCGGCCATGGAGAGGGCGGTGCGCATCGCCAGGCCGGCGGCGGTGCCGTTGGCGATCAGCCGGGCGAGTTCGGGGAGTTGGCCGATGAAGCGTTCGGTGCGGCGGGCCCGCTGCCAGTTGAGGAAGGCGTTGCCGGCCCAGAGCGCGACGGCGCCGCACAGCGGGCCGAAGAACGGCGCGAGCACGGCGGAGCCGATCAGCCAGAGCGCGGCGACGGCGGCCAGTACGTAGGCCGCGTACTCGCCGACGGTGAGGTCGAGTCCGGTGGCCCGCAGCTTGAGTCGCAGCCGGCGGCCGAGGTCGGTGTCGCGCAGCCGCCGGTCCAGGGCGTCGAAGCGGCGCCGGCGGCCCGGCGGTCTGGCGGCCGGCTGGTCGCCGCCGGCCTCGCCCGCGGCGCCGGCCCCTGGCGCGGCGAGCCGGTCGAGCAGGGTCCGGGCCTGGGCGCGCCCGGAGGCGTAGGCGTGCAGCCCGGCGACGGCGCACACCAGCGCGAGCAGGGCGAGGCCCAGGGCCAGGGTTGAGAGGCCGCTCTCCATCAGTACGCCTCCCGGGTGGCGAGGTGGGTGTCGTCGAGGTGGACGCCGAACGCCTGCGGGATCTGTTCGCCGGCCAGGTAGAGGCGGTCTGCGACGGCCCGCGGCACGGGGTGGTGCGTGAACCTGCCGTGCACCCTGCCCTCCGGCGTCATGGGCTCGGCGTGGAACGCGGCGACGGTGGCGATGCGGAAGGGCTCGCGGCCGTGCGAGGCGAGGAACGCGATCTCGGCGATCCGGCGGGAGCCGTCGGGGTGCCGCACCAGTTGGACGAGGACGTCGACGGCGCTGTTGATCTGGTCGCGCAGCGCCTCGAACGGCACCTGGAGCTCCGACATGGACGCCAGGGTCTGCAGCCGCATCAGCGCGTCCTCGGCGCTGTTGGCGTGGACGGTGGCGAGGGAGCCGTCGTGTCCCGTGGACATGGCCTGGAGCATGTCGAGCGTCTCGCCGCCGCGGACCTCGCCGACGATGATGCGGTCGGGGCGCATGCGGAGGGAGTTGCGGACGAGGTCGCGGATGGTGACCTCGCCCTTGCCCTCGATGTTGGGGGGCCTGGACTCCAGGCGGATCACGTGGTTCTGCTGGAGCTGGAGCTCGGCGGCGTCCTCGACGGTGACGATGCGCTCGCCCTCCGGGATGAGGCCGCTGAGGGCGTTGAGCAGGGTCGTCTTCCCGGAGCCCGTGCCGCCGGAGACGATCACGTTGAACTTGGCGCGGACCAGGGCCGAGAGCAGCAGCACCAGGTGCTCGTCGAGGGTGCCGAAGCCGATGAGCTCGGGGAGGGTGTAGGCGCGGGGGAAGCGGCGGATGGTGAGGGTGGCGCCGGAGAGGGAGAGCGGCGGGATGATGACGTTGACGCGCTCGCCGGTGGGGAGGCGGGCGTCGACCATCGGGTTGGACTCGTCCACGCGGCGGTTGACGGTGGAGACGATGCGTTCGATGGTCTGCATCAGCTGTTCGTCGGAGGCGAAGCGGAGCGGCAGCCGCTCGACGCGGCCCGAGCGCTCGACATAGATGTGGTCGGGGCCGTTGACCATGATCTCGGTGATGGAGGCGTCCTCGAGGAGCGGTTCGAGGATGCCGAGGCCGAGGGCCTCGTCCACGACGCGGCGGATGAGGAGCGTGCGCTGCTGGGTGGAGAGCACGGGGCCCTCGCGGCTGAGGATGTGGCCGAGGACGCGCTCCAGGCGGTCGCGGCGCTCGGCCGTGGAGAGGGACGACATCTCGGCGAGGTCGATCTCCTCCAGCAGCTTGGCCCGGTATGTCGCGACCAGCCGGCTGTCACCCGGGCCGGCCGCGGCGGGCTCCTCGGGGGCGGTGATGCGGGACTTCAGGCCCATCGCTCGTGCTCGCTCTCAGTCGCAGGGCATGGTGACGGTTCGGCTGGCGGAGCCGAAGTCCTGGATGAACGGCAGGACGGAGGGGACGGGGACGGAGGCCGTGACGGTGGCCTCGTCGCCGCAGGCCGAGAGGTCGAAGCTGGCGCCCTCGGCGAGGAACCCGCTGATCGCGGCCCGCCCGTTGGCCTCGTACCGGTCGGCGATCTCCTCCTGCGCGGCCGTCCGCGCGGCCGCGCGCGCCGCGGACCCGGCCTGGAGGGCGGCGTACCCGGCGACGCCGAGCTGGATGGCCGCCAGCGCGACGATGATCAGCAGCGGCACCCAGCCGGCGAACTCCACCGCGGTGACACCGCGGTCGCCTCCCCCACCCGCCCGCCGCGCAGCGTCTCGCATGGCTACCCCTCCTCTATCGCGCCGGCGCGGCCGGTGACCGTGACCGGGAGGCTGAAGGCGCCGGGGAAGAGCACCGGGACGCGGAGTTCGACCACGGCCTGCCGGACGTCGCCCTGGAGCGGGCAGGAGACGGAGGCGTCCCAGGCGCCGGATATGTGCTCCAGCGCCGCCTCCGCGCAGTCGCCGCCGGCGGCGGCCGCGCGGGCGCCCTCGTCGGCGGCGTTGCCGGCGAGCGAGAAGGTGTAGCCGATCACCACGCACTGCCAGATGACCGCCAGCATCACCAGGATCAGCGGGAACAGGCCCGCGAACTCGACGAGGACCGCGCCCCGGTCGCGGTCGCCCGGCGGGGCGGCCGCGGTCACGGCCGCCTGCCCCTGCGGCGGCCGCCGGCCGGGGCAGCGTCGGCCGGGGTCAGGCCGATCTCCGCCGCCAGCGCCCACATGGCGCGCCGCACCTGGCCCCGCGCGTCCAGGTCCTGGATGCGGCCGGCGTCCTGCGCCTCCTGCAGTTCGCGGAAGCCGGCCGGGATCACGGCGCGTGCCACCTGGGTGCCGGTGATCCTGGCGACCAGCTGCGGCTGGATCGCGCTGGCCCGGCCCATCCGGTTGACCACGGTCAGCGTGTCCTGCGCCTTGCGGATCTGCAGCCGGTCCCACATCCGCACCATCCGGTTGACGGCGCGCACCGAGATCACGTCGGGCGTGGTGACCAGCAGCGCCGCGTCGGACATCTCGATCGCCGCCGCGTTGGCCGCGTTCATGTGCGAGCCGCAGTCGACGACCACCAGGTCGTAGCGGGCGCGGACGGCGGACAGCAGATGGCGGGCGGTGGCCTCGGTGACGTCCTCGCCGCGCTCGCCCTCGGCGGGTGCGATCAGCAGGGCGAGGCCGGTCTCGTGGGGGAACACCGCCTCGCCGAGCACCTGCGAGGTGATGTCGGCGATGCCGGCCAGGTCGGCGACCGAGCGGCGGAACTGCACGTCGAAGTAGGAGCCCACGTCCCCGCAGAGCAGGTCGAGGTCGACCAGGATCACGCCGCGCTGGTAGGTGCCCGAGCTCTGCGCGGCGAGCGCCAGTTGGGTGGCGAGCAGGGTGGCGCCGACGCCGCCCTTGGCGCCGGTGACCGTGACGACCCGGCCGCCGGGCCCGGGGGCCACGGCCTCGCCGGCGCCCAGGTGGCGCCGGACGCCGGCCGCCCAGTGCGCCGCCGCGGAGATCCGGGCGGCCAACTCGTCGTAGGACAACGGGAGGCCCGCCAGGCCGCGGGCCCCCGCGTCCATGGCCGCCGAGTAGAGGCCGGCGCTCGGGTTCTCCGAGACCAGCACCACGGCGACCGCGGGGAACCGGAGCGCCACCTCCCTGATCAGCTCCAACGCCGGCAGCGGGCCCACCCGTTCGTGGAGGACCACCACCTCGGGCAGGTCGGCGACCGAGTCGTGGGTGAGGGCGCTCAGGGTGTCGAGCAGGGTGGTGGAGTCGGGCACGGAGCGCATCGGCTCGCTGTCGGGCAGTTGGCTGAGCAGGGTGAGCAGGGCACGGGCGGTGTCCGGGTCACCCACCGCGGGCAGAACGCGCGTCGTCATCGGATCGGGTCACCTGCTTCCTTACGGGAAGAGCGCGTCGAGATCGAGGTGCGGATCTCCCGCGTTGTCACCAATGATGGTGTACGTGCGCTCCTCGTCGGGGATCTCCCGCTCCTCCCCGGGCGCGACCAGCGCGAGCCGCACCTGCTCGGCGAACGCCTCGGCGAAGGTGACCCGTTGGGCGTCCACGTTGTCGAGGGCGAAGGTGATGGGGACCGCCTCCGTGGAGTTGCGGTCGTCGTCCGTCACCTCGGTGAGGTCGCCGACCTCGATGACCTCGGCGTTGTTGACCATCAGCCGGACGATCTCGTACTCGTCCTCCTCGCTCTCGCCGTTCCGCTCCTGGACCCGGAAGGCGGCGTACATGTTGATGGTGGCGCCGGGGTAGATCTTGCCGGCCACGCCGGTCGAGGCGTCGATCATGACGGCGATCTCCTGCTGCCCCGGGTCGAGTTCCGGCCGGTCGGAGAGCATGTCGCGCTGGAGCAGGGAGCCTTCACGCAGCGGGCCGACCGCGACCTGGCCCTCGACCTGGTCGAGGTCGGTGACCGCCGTGTCCGGTATGTAGCGCTCGGGCATGGAGACCTCGCGCAACTGGTCGGCCGTCACCTCCTCGTAGGGGTCGACGTCCTCGCGCAGCTCGTAGGTCGTGACCTCGGGTCCGACCCTGGACTCCACGTCGTTGACCACCGCGAGCACGCCGGCGAAGGCGCCGAGTGCCAGCAGGACCGAGACGACCAGCAGCAGGATGCCGCGTCGCTGGCGAGCGTTCATGAAACGTGTCTACCTTCTCGTCTTGCGGCACGGGTTCGGTCGGGCTGCCTCGCGTCAAGTGTTTCCCCGGTGGCGGCGGTTATCCGCCCCCGGGCGCCAGGGCTCGGCGACCGGCCGACGCTATGGCGCGCGGCGCCCGGTCCTGGTGCGTCACGGGCGCCGAGCAGAACGCGCAACGGTCGCCGATCAGGCTCAGGCCGCACCAGTGGCAGATCTCCTGCCGCATGGAGCCGACCATCTGGTAGAGCAGCGAGGCGTCGGGGATGGCCGCGGCGAACTCGACGAGCTTGGGGGTGGCCCACCAGTCGCTGGAGTCCGACGGCAGCGGCACCGGGCGCACCGCCTGCACCTGCCACTGGCGGGCCAGCCGGCCGGTGACCCAGGCGCTGTCCAGGTTGCCGGCGGCGTAGGTGAGGGCGGTGGAGAACTGGGGCCCGGCCAGGGGGACGTCCCCCTCGGCGCGCACGAGTTGCGGGGTGGGACCGGCCAGCACGGCGCACTGGCCGCCTGGTTGGCGCCCGCCGGCCGCCGCCGTGGGGAGCGTGACGGGCACCCGGTCCAGCCGGCTGCCGGAGGCGAGCAGGGCGCCGGCGTAGATGTAGTGGGCGAGCAGGCGGGCGGAGGCGCCCAGCACCCCGGGCCCGAAGTCGCAGACGGAGAGCTGCCGCAGCTGCCGCACCAGCACGGCGGTGCCGAGCGGCGGCAGCGCGCTGGGCAGCAGGGCTATCCGGTCGGTCTCCAGCATGGCCCGCACCGCGTGCAGTCGTTGGACGTGGGCGCGGGGCGTGGTGGTGGGGTAGACGACTATGTAGTACCCGTGCTGCTGGACGAGTTGACCGGCCTCTTCGAGCGCCGCGGCGAACTCCTGCCGGTCCGGCGGGGTCAGCACGTGGGCGCCGGGCGTGTGCGGGTCGGTGGGCGGCAGCACGAGGTCGGCGCTGGTGACCGCGATGGCAGTCGGCATCGCCGCTCCCCCCTTGGTGGTTTGCCCCCAGGACAGCTGTCGGCAGCTTATCGACTGCGGGGCGTCGGCAGAACGCGCGTCAGGAGAACGCCCGTCAGAAGAACGTGCGGATGTAGTCGGTGACGGTGCCGTCGCCGGCGACCAGCGGGATCAACGGCCACTTCTCGAAGATGGTGCAGGGATGGGACATGCCGAGCGCCACCCAGTCCCCCACCTCGGGCCCCGCGGCCCCGGCGGCCACGGTGACGAACGCGTGCTGGTCGGCGAGGCGGGCGACGGCGAGTCCGCCGCCGCCCCGCACCCGGCCGTCGGTGCCGCGCACCGCCTGCACCTCGGGCAGGCCCAGGTCGTAGGCGATGTCGCGCTTGCCAGCGTTGAGCAGCGCGAGCCCGGGCTCGGGGCGGGAGACGACCTGGGCCCAGAGCCGGAAGGCGGGCAGCAACGAGCCTTCCTGCGGCACCCGGTTGAACGGCGTGGCGTTGCGGTAGCGGCCGTCGTCGTGGGAGACGTAGGCGCCGGACCGCAGCATCCGGCACACCGGTCTGGAGAGGTCGGGGAGTTCGCCGAACGCCTCGGCGACGGCGTCGAACCAGGCGGAGCCGCCGGCGCTGACGATGATCTCCGGCAGCCCGGCGAACCGGCCCGCCTTGTCGAACTCGACCGCGAGCGCGCACAGCAGGCCCAGCCACTCGCGCACCGACTCGGCGTCGGCGTCCGGCAGTTCGCCCTCGTAGCCGGCGACGCCCACCAGCCGCAGGGTGCCGGTGGCGGCGACCGCGTCGGCCACCTCGGCGGCCTGCGCGAAGTCCCGGACGCCGCTGCGGGCACCCGGCGCGCCGAGCTCCACGACGACCTCGACCTGCCGGACGGCGCCCGCGGCGCGCAGCGCCTCGTCCATGAGCGCGACGCCGCGCGTGGAGTCGACGTAGCAGACGCAGCGGAAGACGCTGTCGTCGTCCTGCTCGGCGGCGAGCCAGGCGAGCGCGGCCGGGTCGACGAGCTGGTTGGCGAGGAAGATCCGCGGCACGCCGAACGCCCGCGCCACCCGGGCCTGGTGCGGGACGGCGACGGTGATGCCCCAGGCGCCGTGGTCGAGTTGGCGCTGGAAGAGCTGGGGCGCCATGGTGGTCTTGCCGTGCGGGGCGAGGTCGAGGCCGTGCCGGGACGCGAAGCGCTGCATCGAGCGCAGGTTGTGGTCGACGGCCTCGGCGGAGAGGGTGAGCAGCGGCGTTATGAAGCCACCGGTGTAGAGGTCGCGCCGCTCGGCGACCAGCTCGCGTACCCGCAGCCCCGTCGCGCCGGGCGGCAGGCCCTTGAAACGGAAGTCGATGATCTCGTCGGCGAGCGCGTCGAGCGGTCTGGTCATGGCGACTCCGTGGTCGTGGGAGTGGTGTGGCCGTGCCCGGCTGACCGCCGGGATCCCCGCACCCTACCTAGCACCGGGTAGCCGGTGGGTCAACGGAGCGCGATGGCCCCCGGGGGCGCGGGGGGCACCCGCGTGGGCGAAAACACAGGGCAGGCCGCGTTACACGGCCGTAAGGTTGCGAGCATGATGCAGGTGATCCAGTCGGCCAAGCTCGCCAACGTCTGCTACGAGATCCGGGGCCCGGTTCTCGACGAGGCGCAGCGGCTGGAGGCGGCGGGCCACCGCATCCTGAAGCTCAACACGGGCAACCCGGCGGCGTTCGGATTCGACTGCCCGCCGGAGATCCTGGAGGACATCCTCCGCAACGTCTCGTCGGCGCACGGCTACGGCGACGCCAAGGGCCTGCTGGCCGCGCGGCGCGCGGTGACCCAGCACTACCAGACCAGGGGGATAGAGCTCTCGGTCGAGGACGTGTACCTGGGCAACGGCGTCTCCGAGCTGATCCAGATGTCGATGCAGGCGCTGCTCGACGACGGCGACGAGGTGCTGGTGCCCGCGCCCGACTACCCGCTGTGGACGGCGTCGGTGGCGCTCGCCGGCGGCACGGCGGTGCACTACCGCTGCGACGAGCAGTCGGACTGGATGCCGGACCTGGCCGACCTGGAGCGCAAGATCACCGACCGCACCAAGGCGTTGGTGATCATCAACCCCAACAACCCGACCGGCGCCGTATACGACACGGAGATGCTGGAGCGGCTGACGGACATCGCCAGGCGGCACCGGCTCGTGGTGTGCTCCGACGAGATCTACGACCGGATCCTCTACGACGGCGCGACGCACACGTCGACGGCGGCCGTGGCGCCCGACCTGCTGACGCTGACGTTCAACGGCCTGTCGAAGAACTACCGGGTGGCCGGCTTCCGCTGCGGGTGGCTCGCGGTGTGCGGGCCGAAGGAGCACGCCAGGAGCTATGTCGAGGGCCTGACGATCCTGGCCAACATGCGGCTGTGCGCCAACATGCCGGCGCAGCACACGGTGGCGGCGGCGCTCTTCGGGCGGCAGTCGATCGAGCAGCTGGTGCTGCCGGGCGGCCGGATGCGGGAGCAGCGGGACGTCGCGTACGAGCTGCTGACGGAGATCCCCGGGGTGACGTGCGTCAAGCCGAAGGGGGCGCTGTACGCCTTTCCGCGGCTCGACCCGAAGGTCTACAAGATCAAGGACGACCGGCAGATGGTGCTTGACCTGCTGCGGGCCGAGAAGATCATGATCGTGCACGGGACCGGGTTCAACTGGCCCGAGCCGGATCACTTCCGCATCGTGACGTTGCCGCCGGCGGACGAGCTGCGGTCCGCGATCAAGCGGATCGGCTCCTTCCTCGACGGCTACAGCCAGTTCTGACACGACCGGGCCCCGCCGCGGCGCGCAGCCGACGGCGCCGCCCCGGCGCTGCGCGCCGGCTTTTCCCCCACCCGCCCTCTCGACGCGCTTCGCGCGAAGGCCGCCCCCGGCGCGGAGCGCGGGG
>NZ_JAVREM010000031.1:0-69165 GCF_031845425.1 Streptomyces millisiae | reverse complement strand
GTCCTTTCCGCCGGTGGCGGGAAGGACGGGTCGCGGCGGTGTTCCTCGCGCCGGCGGCGGTCGGGTTCGTCGTGTTCTACGCCTGGCCCGCCGCCCGCGGCGCGTATCTCAGCCTCACCGACTACGACCTGCTCTCCGCGCCCGAGTTCAGCGGGCTCGACAACTACCGTCGGCTGCTGTCCGACGACGTGTTCTGGAACTCGCTGCGCGTCACCCTCCAGTACGTCCTGATCAACATCGGCGTGCAGACCGTCGCCGCGCTGCTGCTCGCCCTGCTGGTGCACCGGCTCACCAGGTCGGTCGCCGTGCGGGGCGTGCTGCTGCTGCCGTACCTGGTCTCCAATGTCGTCGTCGGGCTGCTCTGGTACTGGATGGCCGACTACCACCTCGGCGTCGTCAACGAGGTGTTGGGCTGGCTCGGCGTCGACCGCGTCGCGTTCTTCGGCGATCCGGCCTGGGCGATCCCGACCATCGCCCTGGTGAACGTCTGGCGGCACCTGGGCTACACCGCGCTGCTGATCCTCGCCGGGCTGCAGACGATCCCGCGGCAGGTCCACGAGGCCGCGGCCGTCGACGGCGCCGGCGAGTGGCGGGCGTTCCGGAGCGTCACGTTGCCGCTGCTGCGGCCGGTGCTGGCGTTGGTGCTGGTGGTCACCCTGGTCGGGTCCTGGCAGATCTTCGACACCGTGGCCGTCACCACCCAGGGCGGGCCGGTCGACGCCACCCGCGTCGTCCAGTACTACATCTACGACCATGCGTTCACCCGCTTCGACTTCGGTTACGCGGCCGCCATCTCGGTGGTGCTCTGCCTGATCCTGGCCGGCGTCGCGCTGGCCCAGTTGCGGCTGCTGCGCGCGAACGAGCACGACGGGGCCGGGTCATGAGGCCGGGGCGCGTCGTCGCGTGGGGGGTGCTCACGGTCGTCGTGCTGGTCACCGTCGCCCCGTTCCTGTGGATGCTCCGCACCGCGCTCTCCAACAACCGGACGCTGTTCACCGACCCCGGCTCGCCGCTGCCGGTGGACCTCACCTGGGGTCCTCTGGAGCGGGTGCTCGGCACCGCGACCACGGCGGAGGCGCAGGCCGAGGGCGGCTCGGGCGCCTCGCTCCGGTTCTGGCTCTACCTGCGCAACTCGCTGCTGGTGTCCGCGACCATCACCCTCGGCCAGGTCCTGTGCAGCGCGATGGCCGCGTACGCGTTCGCGCGGCTGCGCTGGCGGGGCCGCGACCGGGTGTTCCTGGTCTTCCTCGGCGCGCTGCTGGTGCCGCCGGTGTTCACCCTGCTGCCCAACTTCGTGCTGGTGAAGGAGCTCGGGCTGCTCAACACGCACGCCGGCCTCGTCGCGCCCTACCTGCTGATGACGCCGTTCGCGGTGTTCTTCCTGCGGCAGTTCTTCCTCGGCGTGAGCCGCGAGATCGAGGAGGCGGCGCTGATCGACGGCGCGGGGCACGCCCGGATCTTCTTCCGGATCATCCTGCCGATGAGCTCCGCCCCGGTCGCGACCCTCGCCGTCCTCACCTTCGTCAACGCCTGGAACGAGTACTTCTGGCCGCAGCTGGTCGGCCAGGAGGAGGGGGTGCGGGTGCTGACCGTGGCGCTCGGCGCGTTCGTCGCGTCCACCCCGCAGACCGGCCCCGACTGGGCCGGGTTGATGGCCGCGGCCCTGCTCGCCGTGGTGCCGACGGTGCTGCTCCTGCTGGCCTTCGGCCGGCGGATCGTCGACGCCATCCAGTTCACCGGGCTCAAGTGACGCGACGGAGGAGGCACATCATGAGGAAGCCGACGCGCGCCGCGCTCGCCGGGGCCCTGCTGGCGGCGGTCACGCTCGCCGCCTGCGGCGTCCCCGGCGGCGGGGGCGACGGGCGGCGCACCGTCACCTACTGGCTGTGGGACGCCAACCAGCAGCCCGCGTACCAGGAGTGCGCCGACGACTTCGAGGCCGCCAACCCCGGGTACGAGATCCGGATCGAGCAGCGCGGCTGGGACGACTACTGGACGGCGCTCGCCCTCGGCTTCGTCGCCGAGGCGGCGCCCGACGTGTTCACCGACCACCTCTCCCGGTACCCGGAGTGGGTGAGCCGGGGGCTGCTGCTGCCGCTCGACGCGTATGTGGCGCGGGACGGTCTCGATCTCGACCGGTACGAGGAGGGCCTCGCCGAGCTGTGGGTCGGCCAGGACGGCCGGCGCTACGGGCTGCCCAAGGACTGGGACACGGTGGCGCTCTTCTACGACCGGGAGATGCTGGCCGAGGCCGGCGTCGACGAGGCGGAGCTGTCCGGGCTCAGCTGGAACCCGGACGACGGCGGCACCTTCGAGGACCTGATCGCCCGGCTGACCGTGGACCGGAACGGGGTGCGGGGCGACGAGCCGGGATTCGACCCGGATGATGTCGCCGTGTACGGCCTGTGGCTGGAGATGAACGGCGGCTGGGCGTACGGCCAGACCCAGTGGTCGATGTACGCGGCGGCCAACGGCTGGCTGGCGACCGACGTCAACCCGTGGGGCGAGCGCTTCACCTTCGACGACCCGGCGCTGCTGGAGACCGTCGACTGGTGGCGTGGCCTGATCGACAAGGGCTACCTGCCGTCGCTCGCCGAGCAGGAGGGCGTCCAGTCGAGCGACCAACTCGCCGCCGGGAACACCGCCATGGCCACCAACGGCAGCTGGATGATCGGCACCTTCCACGGTTACGAGGGCCTCGACGTCGGCATGGCGCCCACCCCGATCGGGCCGACGGGCGAGCGGGCCAGCATGTTCAACGGCCTGGCCGACTCGATTTACGCCGGCACCGAGGACCCGGAGGCCGCCTGGCGGTGGGTGGCCCACCTGGCGTCACCGGAGTGCCAGCGGGTGGTGGCCGAGCACCGCGTCGTCTTCCCGGCCATCACCGAGGCGTGGGAGGCGGCCAGGGACGCGTTCGCCGCCGACGGCATCGACGTCGAACCGTTCACCCGGCAGGTGACGGAGGGGACCACGTTCCTCTTCCCGATCACCGACCACGCGGCCGACGTCGCCGCCATCATGGAGCCGGCGTTCGAGGCGGTGCTCTCCGGCGCCCCGCTCGACACCCTGGTCCGGGCCAACGCGGAGGTCAACGAGCTGTTCGGGCCGTGAGTCCGGGTGAGGTCAGGAGTTGAGCACGGTCAGCTCGGGGTGGGCCGTGCCGCCCTCGATCGCGGTGGACGACAGGTGGGAGACCACGCGGTCGTCCACCGGGTCGTTGGCCGGGTCGTCGTGGACCACCAGGTGCTCGTAGGTGGTGGCGCGCTGCGCCGGCACCCGGCCGGCGGCCCGGATCAGGTGCAGCAGCTCCAGGCGGTTGGAGCGGTGCTTCGCGCCGGCCGAGGAGACCACGTTCTCCTCCAGCATCACCGAGCCCAGGTCGTCGGCGCCGTAGTGCAGGGAGAGCTGCCCCGCCTCCTTGCCGGTGGTCAGCCACGAGCCCTGGATGTGCGCCACGTTGTCGAGGAAGAGCCGGGCGATGGCGATCATCCGCAGGTACTCGAAGATCGTCGCCTGGGTGCGGCCCTTCAGGTGGTTGTTCTGCGGCTGGTAGAGGTAGGGGATGAACGCGCGGAAGCCGCCGGTGCGGTCCTGCGAGTCCCGGATCATCCGCAGGTGCTCGATCCGCTCCGCGTTGGTCTCGCCGGTGCCCATCAGCATCGTCGACGTCGACTCGACGCCGAGCCGGTGCGCGGTCTCCATGATCTCCAGCCAGCGCTCGCCCGACTCCTTCAGCGGGGCGATGGCCTGCCGCGGCCTGGCCGGCAGCAGCTCGGCGCCGGCGCCGGCGAACGAGTCGAGCCCGGCCGCGTGGATCCTGCTGATCGCCTCCTCGGCCGACACCCCGGAGATCCGCGCCATGTGGTCCACCTCGGAGGCGCCGAGCGAGTGGATCACCAGCTGCGGGAACGCCTCCTTGATGGCGCGGAAGTGGCGCTCGTAGTACTCCACGCCGTAGTCCGGGTGGTGGCCGCCCTGGAACATGATCTGGGTGCCGCCGAGCTCGACCGTCTCCGCGCAGCGGCGCAGGATGTCGTCGAGGTCGCGGGTCCACACCTTCTCGCTCTTGGGCGGGGCGTAGAAGGCGCAGAACTTGCAGGCCGTCACGCAGGCGTTGGTGTAGTTGATGTTGCGTTCGATGATGTAGGTCGCGATGTGGTCGATCCCCGCGTACCTGCGGCGGCGGGCCGCGTCGGCCGCCGCGCCCAGCGCGTGCAGCGGCGCGGAGCGGTAGAGCTCCAGGGCCTCTTCCGGGGTCAGCCGGCCGCCGTCCGCGGCACGGTCGAGCGTGGTCTGCAGCCCAGCGCGCTGGCCCATCGGGCATATCCCTTCGACGGCGGCGAAACGACCGCTCAAGCGTACGTCAGTGGTCGGACGGTGGCCGGGGGCGGCCTCAGGGCCGGCCGGCGGGGCCGTCGAGGAGGGCGATCCGGTCGGCCCGGTCGGCCTGCCCGATGCGGCGGGCGAACTCGGCGACGCCGGCCAGTTGCCGCTCGCCGAGGCTGAAGTCCAGGGTGGTGAAGTAGCGTTCGAGCGTCTCGGCGTCGAAGTCCTCCCAGCGGGCGGCCTGTTCCGCGACCTTGGCGACCTCGGTCAGCGACAGGTCGCGCGACTCCAGGAAGGCGCGGTGCAGCTCCCGCACCGTCTCCGGCTCGCGCGCCAGGTAGTCGCGTCGGACGCCCCAGATGGCGAAGACGAACGGCAGCCCCGTCCACTCGTGCCACATCCGGCCCAGGTCGTGCACCTCCAGGCCGAGCCGGGGCGCGTCGTGCAGCGAGGCGCGCAGCGCGGCGTCGCCGATCAGCACGGCGGCGTCGGCCTCCTGCATCATCAGGCCGAGGTCGGGCGGGCAGGTGTAGTAGTCGGGACGGACGCCGTGGCGCTCGGCCAGCAGCAGCCGGGCCAGGCGCACGGAGGTGCGGGAGGTGGAGCCGAGCGCGACGCGCGCCCCGTCGAGCTGGTCGAGCGGCCGCTGGGAGACGATCACGCAGGACATCACCGGGCCGTCGCAGCCGACCGCGATGTCGGGCAGCGCGACCAACTCGTCGGCGTGTCTCAGGTACTCGACCAGCGACACCGGGCCGATGTCGAGCTCGTCGGCGACCAGGTGCTCGCCGAGCTTCTCCGGGGTGTCCTTGGTGAGCTCGAAGTGGAGCACGCTGCCCGTTCTGGCGAGGCCCCAGTAGAGCGGGAGACAGTTGAGGAACTGGATGTGTCCGACACGGGGACGCCGCCGCTGGTGTGTACTCACGATTCGGAGGGTACGCCTGTGTACGTGCGAGCCGACGGTCAGGGAGAGGTCACCCTCAGGGGTGATTCGTGCCCTTCCGGCCGTGCACGCAGCGTGCTAGGCTCGACGCGAGTTGCAGTTTGGTTTCCCTTGCAGTACGAGCCTGCGGAGCATGTGACCGCGGGCTTTCGTCGTTTTCAGGCTTCGAAGCAGGTTCTGGAGCAGGGCGACCCTTTTTTAGGCCCAGGGAGGGCTTATATGGCTACCGGAACCGTCAAGTGGTTCAACGCCGAGAAGGGCTTTGGTTTCATCGCCCAGGATGGCGGCGGCCCCGATGTCTTCGTTCACTACTCCGCGATCAACGCGAACGGCTTCCGCTCTCTCGAGGAGAGCCAGGTCGTGAGCTTCGACGTCACCCAGGGCCCGAAGGGTCCCCAGGCTGAGAACGTCACGGTGACCGGCTGAGGTCGCACCCTCGGCACACCGGCAGGTGAGCCCCCGCCCAGCCCGGGCGGGGGCTCACCCGCGTCTCGGGGCCGTCTCTCAGGCGTCCCGGTGGTAGCCGTAGCGGGCGTACTGCCGCAGGTCTCGCCAGCGCACGGTGCGCAGGCCGCAGGCCTCCCCGATGGTGTCGCCGTCCTCCAGCAGCACCATCAGCACGAAGCCGACGTAGCCGAGCAGCCACCGGCCGACCGACCGCCAGAAGCCGGGCCGGCCGCCGTCCTTGGCCCTGACCACCCGCAGCCCCCACAGCAGCTTGCCGACGCTGCCGCGCAGCAGCCACATGCCGAGCACGTGGTTGACGAAGGACGTGGCCAGCGCGCAGCCGAAGAAGCCGACCGCGAGCAGGAACCCGTCGGCGTCGGGCGACACCAGCCGCGCGACGGCGAACCCCACGCCCAGCGCCAGCAGCGCGTCGGTGGCCACGGCTCCCCCCAGCCACCCGCCGTCGGCCTCCCTCGGTGCCGTCGTCATGTCCCGTCCCCCCGTTCCTGGTACGCCGACCGGGAATCTACGGGGCGGACGCCGGGGGTTCCGTGCCGGTCGGGTCACGGAACGGCGACAGCAGCCGGTCGGTGAGGGCGCGCAGCCGCGCGGCGGCCGCCGCGTCGAAGGAGCCGCCGTGGACGCCGATCCGCCGCCGCTCCACGTAGGCGCTCAGCGGCTCGGCCGGCGGGGCGTCCAGGAGCGCCAGGAGCCACCCGGCGACCAGCTCCGCGGGCTTGGCCTGCCGCTTCATCCGCGCCACGAAGGCCAGGGTGTCCCGGTCGTACTCGCCGGAGAAGCCGGTCGCGGTGGTGCCCGGGTGGAACAGCGCGTAGCGGGTCCGGTGGCCGCGGCCGGCGAAGTCGACGCCCAGCAGGTCGTTGAGCACGCCGCCCTGGAACATCGCCGCCTGGCCCTCGTAGCCGCGGGCCAGTTGGAGGTCGTCCCAGTGGACCAGGTCGAGGGGGGCGCCGGGGCCCGCCACGTTGAGGACGACGGGCGCCGGCGCGCGCTCCAGGGCGGGGAGCAGGCCGTGGGAGAGGAGGAAACGGCTCAGGTAGAAGAGCGCGAAGTTGTGCTCGAAGCCGTCCTCGGTGACCAGCCGGGTGGCGCGGTAGTGGCGGGCGCACAGCACGAGCGCGTCCACGGTGTCGAAGCGCGCCTCGATCTCCTCGACGGTCCGCTGGTTCTCGGCGACCAGGCTCAGGTCGGCCGGGAGGAAGTGGCTGAACTCGGCGCCCCTGGCCGGGTCCCGGCCGAGGACGACGACCCGGTCGCCGCGCGCTTCGAGGGCGCGGGCCACCGCCCTGCCGATGCCGTCGGTGCCGCCCTGGACGACCACGGTTCTGCTGGTGGATCGGTTCATGTGATTGAACTTATCAGTTCAGTTGGGCGGGCCCGGGAGTAGGATGTCGGGGTGAGCGGAGTGAGAGCGGCCCCGCGCGGGCGCATCGACAAGCGGCAGGCCATCCTCGACGCGGCGTTCCGGGTGTTCGCGCGCCAGGGGTACGCCAACGCCTGCGTGCAGGAGATCGCCGCCGAGGCGGGCGTCGCCAAGCCGACCGTCTACAACCACCTGGACAGCAAGGAGCGGCTCTTCCGGGAGGCCATGGCGGCCGCGGCCGCGAGCGCCACCGCCCGGAACCTGGCCGCCGTCGACCGGCTGCGCGCGCCGGGCGACGACCTGCGCCCGGCGCTCCAGGAGGTCGCCCGCCGGCTGCTCGACTGCTACGTCGACGAGCGCTCCCGGGCGCTGTGGCGGCTGCTGAACGCGGAGCTCGCCGCCTTCCCCGACCTGCTGGACGTCGTCTGGGGCGAGGGCACCAGCCGCGTCACGGAGGCGCTGGCCGACCGTCTCGCCAGGCTCGCCCTCGCCGGCCGGCTCACGATCGCCGACCCGGCGCGCGCCGCCGAGCAGTTCTCCGGCCTCCTCATGGGCCCCGTCGACAGCCGCTCCCGCCTCGGCACCCGCCAGGTCCCCGAGGTGGAGCTCGACGAGCTGGCCGCGGCCGCCGTCGAGACCTTCCTCGCCGCCTTCGGCCCGGCGGCGGCCTGAGCGGCCCGCCTCGGCCCGCCTCGGCCCCCTTCGAGCTGCCGAACGGCCCCGTTCGCGGTGGAATGGGGGCATGGCTGACTTCATCGACCTGTGGACCGGCAAGCTGGTCGGCATCGCCGGCGGCGCGATCGACGAGAAGCAGGCGCGGGCGCTGGTGGCGGAGATCTACGAGGCCGCCGTGGTGCGCGGGGTGCGTCTCTACGAGGAGGAGATCGCGCTGCGCGAGGCCGAGCGCGACGAGTGAGTGTTGCCTAGACCAGCTCGCCCACGAGCGGCAGGCCGCCGAGCAGCTCGCGGGACGTGGCGCCGTCCGTGATCGGGCCGGTCAGGGCGGCCGTGGAGATGGGTGGGAAGTCGCCGATCTGGGTGCCGACCGAGTTGGCCAGCGGGTCGGAGCCGGTGCCGGCCAGTGGGTCGAGCGGGAGGTCGAGGTTCGGGTTCACGGCGGCGAGCAGCGCCCCCGCGGCCGTGTCCGCCGCGCGGGTCACCGGGGCCAGCGGGTTCTCCTGGAGCGGCTCGGCGGACGCGGCGCTCCCGGTGGCGAGGACCGCGCCGGTCGCCGAGACGGTCAGGCCGGCGGCGAGACACAGCACACGGGCGAGGCGGGGGGTGCGGGCGAGCTCAGTCATGGGACGCACGGTAGTTGACCGATCGCGGACGGCTCATCCCGCGGCCCGGGCCTATCACCCGAACGGCGCAGCGGGGCATCCGGGAGAATGGGCGCGTGACACGAGCCTCGCTGGAGAAGCAGCCCAAGGATGTCGCCGCGATGTTCGACGCGGTCGCGGAGCGCTATGACCTCACCAACGACGTGCTGGCCCTCGGCCAGAACCGGCGCTGGCGCAAGGCCGTCGCCCGGGCGGTGGCGGCGCGCCCCGGGGAGCGGGTGCTCGACCTGGCGGCCGGCACCGGCACCTCCTCCGAGCCGTTCGCGGCGGCCGGCGCGTTCACCGTGCCGTGCGACTTCAGCCTCGGCATGCTGGCGAAGGGCAAGCGCCGGGTGCCCTGGCTGCCGTTCACCGCGGGCGACGCCACCCGGCTGCCGTTCCGCGACGGCTCCTTCGACGCCGCCACCATCTCCTTCGGCCTGCGGAACGTGCAGGACACGGACGGGGCGCTGCGCGAGATGCTGCGGGTGGTGCGGCCCGGCGGGCGGCTGGTGGTCTGCGAGTTCAGCCACCCGACGTGGGCGCCGTTCCGCACCGTCTACACCGAGTACCTGATGCGCGCGCTGCCCGCCGTGGCCACCCGCGTCTCCAGCAACCCGGACGCGTACGTCTACCTCGCCGAGTCCATCCGCGCCTGGCCCGACCAGCCGGCGTTCGCCGCCCGGCTCCAGGCGGCCGGCTGGGAGCGGGTGGCGTGGCGCGACCTGTCCGGCGGCATCGTCGCCCTGCACCGGGCCACCCGGCCGAGCGCCTGACCGGCCTGCGTAGACTCCTTCAACTCGCCTTCGCCAACCCCCCGCCGCTGCCCGACCGATGGGAGAGCCGTGTCTGACACAGCCGAGACCGCCGAGGCCGCCGAGAGCCGAGAGACCGCCGACGTCATCGTCGTGGGGGCCGGCCCCGCCGGTTCGACGACCGCCTACCACCTGGCCCAGGCCGGCCTTGACGTGCTGCTGCTGGAGAAGACCGCCTTCCCGCGCGAGAAGGTGTGCGGCGACGGCCTCACCCCGCGCGCCGTCAAGCAGCTGGTCGCCATGGGCATCGACATCTCCGAGGAGGCCGGCTGGCTGCGCAACAAGGGCCTGCGGGTCATCGCCGGCGGCACCAGGCTCCAGCTCGACTGGCCCGAGCTGGCCTCGTTCCCCGACTTCGGCCTGGTGCGCCGGCGGGACGACTTCGACGAGCAGCTGGCGAGCGCGGCCGAGAAGGCCGGGGCCAGGCTGCACCAGCGGTGCAACGTCTCGGGGCCGATCAGGGACGACAGGACGGGCCGTATCGTCGGGGTCGAGGCCAAGGTCGGCGAGGAGAAGCGGCGGGTCACCTTCCGGGCCCCCGTGGTGGTGGCCGCCGACGGCAACTCCACCCGCCTCTCCCTCGCGATGGGCCTGCACCGGGACGAGAAGCGGCCGATGGGCGTCGCGGTGCGCACCTACTTCACCAGCCCCCGGCACGACGACGACTACCTGGAGTCCTGGCTCGAACTGTGGGACCGGCGTGGCGAGCAGGCCAAGCTGCTGCCCGGCTACGGCTGGGTCTTCGGGATGGGCGACGGCACCTCCAACGTGGGCCTCGGCATCCTCAACAGCTCGTCCGCGTACAAGGAGTTGGACTGGCGCGAGGTGCTGCGCGCCTGGTGCGCCTCGATGCCGGCCGAGTGGCAGTTCACCGAGGAGTTCATGACCGGCCCGATCCGCGGCGCGGCGCTGCCGATGGCGTTCAACCGCCAGCCGCACTACTCGCGCGGCCTGCTGCTGGTGGGCGACGCGGGCGGCCTGGTCAACCCGTTCAACGGCGAGGGCATCGCCTACGCCATGGAGTCCGGCAAGATCGCGGCCGACGTGATCAGCCAGGCCCTGGCCCGACAGACGCCCGCGCAGCGCGAGTTGGCGCTGCGCGGCTACCCGAAGGTGCTCAAGGACACCTACGGCGGCTACTACACGATGGGCCGCGCCTTCGTGAAGCTCATCGGCAACCCGCGGGTGATGAAGATCGCCACCGAGCGCGGCCTCAACCACCCGCTGCTGATGCGCTTCGTCATCAAGCTGCTCGCCAACCTGACCGACCCGGTCGGCGGCGACGCCATGGACCGGATCATCAACGGACTCGCCAGGGTGACACCGAACGCGTAGCCGCCGGCCGGCCGGCGCGGCTCAGCTCCAGGTCGCGCCGGCCGGCTCCTCGACGGTGGTGTTGAGCCGGTTGAAGAAGTTGGTCGTGGCGATCATCAGGATGACGGCGGCCAACTGCTCCTCGGTGTAGTGGTCCGCGGCCTCGTCCCAGACCTCGTCCGGCACCGCCCTGCCCGATCGGTCCGCGATCCGGGTGGCGGACTCGGCGAGGGCCAGGGCGGCGCGCTCCGCGTCGGTGAAGCACGTCGCCTCGCGCCAGGCCGCGACCTGGTGCAGCCGCTCGTCGGTCTCGCCGGCCTTCTTCGCGCTGTCGATCCCGCCGTACACGCAGGCGCTGCAGCCGTTGATCTGGCTGACCCGCAGGTGGACCAGCTCCATGGTGTGCTGCGGGACGCCGCCGGCGTGCATGGCCCTGAAGAGGTGCTGGATGCCCTTGGTGGTGTCGGGCAGCACCATCGCGGGGTTCTTCATGCGAGCGCTCATCGTGCTCTCCTTCTCTCACGGAGTACGGTGGTCGGCGTCTCTCGCGCCGGCCGGTCGGTGATCCCTCACCCCACTGACGGATCGCGTCGCGAGGATGTGACAGGTGAGCGAGCAGGATTCTCTGGCCTCTCTGGCCGAGCGCTTCGAGGAGCAGCGGCCGCAGTTGCGCGCGGTGGCCTACCGCATGGTGGGCTCGCTCGGCGAGGCCGAGGACGCCGTGCAGGAGGCGTGGCTGCGGCTGAGCCGGGCGGACGTCTCCGAGGTGCGGAACCTGGGCGGGTGGCTGACCACCGTGGTCGGCCGGATCTGCCTCGACATGCTGCGCTCGCGCACCGCGCGCCGCGAGGAGCCGATGCCGGACCCGGTCCTCAGCGGGCCCGGCGGGGTGGAGCCCGAGCAGCGGGCGCTGGTGGCCGACGAGGTCGGCATCGCGCTGATGGTGGTGCTCTCCACGCTGGCGCCGGCCGAGCGTCTGGCGTTCGTGCTGCACGACCTGTTCGCGGTGCCGTTCGACGAGATCGCCGAGCTGCTGGGCCGGAGCCCGGCGGCCACCCGGCAGCTCGCCAGCCGCGCCCGCCGCCGGGTGGAGGGGGCGGCGCCTGCCCCGGACACGGACGCCGCGCGCCGGGCGGAGGCGGTGGACGCCTTCCTGGCCGCCGCGCGGAACGGCGACTTCGAGGCGCTGCTGACGGTCCTCGACCCCGAGGTGGTGGTCCGGGCGGACGGCGGGGCGCTGCGGCCGAGCGTGCTGCGGCGGGGGGCGACGAACGTGGCCTCGGGCGCGGCGACCTTCGCGCCGCTCATGGACGCCGGGCTGCGGGTGCTGGTCAACGGTCAGCCGGGGGTGCTGGGTCTCTCGGGCGGCGAGGTCGTCTCGGTGGTGGCCTTCACGGTCAGGGGCGGCCGGATCGCGGCCATCCACATCCTCACCGACCCGGAGCGGCTGCGGACCATCGACATCGACGCCCTCCAGTGAGTCTCACCTGAATCTCACAGCGCTGTTATATTAGCGCTGTGACAATTTCCCACCATGAGAGCGACCCGACCCGGGTGCCCGATCCATGGCGGCCGCTGCACGAGCTGCTGGCCGCCATGGACGCGGAGATCGAGCAGGTCTACCGCGCCCGCGGCATCGAGGGCGTCCGGCCGCGGTTCGCCTATCCGCTGATCAGGCTCGCCCACACGGGGCCGCTGACCATCAGGGAGCTCGCGAAGTCCCTCGACCGCTCGCACTCGGCCATCAGCCAGACGGTCGCCGCGCTGCGCAAGGAGGGCCTCGTCACCACGGAGCCCGGGCCCGACGCCCGCACCAGGCGGGTCGAA
Organism: Streptomyces millisiae; assembly: GCF_031845425.1. Classification (NCBI taxonomy): domain Bacteria; kingdom Bacillati; phylum Actinomycetota; class Actinomycetes; order Kitasatosporales; family Streptomycetaceae; genus Streptomyces; species Streptomyces millisiae. The sequence continues at coordinate 56,787 of NZ_JAVREM010000031.1, read as the reverse complement.
CTGACCGAGCGCGGGCGGTCGTTGGTGCCCTTCCTGGAGGCCGAGTGGCGCGCCACCCACGCGACGGTGGCCGAGCTCGACGCCGAGGTCCCGCACGCGCTGACCGGCGTCGTCGAGGAGCTGCGCCGGGCCCTGGAACGGCGGTCGATGCGGCAGCGGATCCTCGACCACCTCGTCGAGCCATGAGCGTGCGCTTCCTCGACACCCGCCCGCTGCGCACCAGCCGCCCGTTCCGCGACCTGTGGCTCGGCTCCGCGCTCTCCGGGATCGGCGGGCAGATAGCCAACGTCGCGGTGCTCGCCCAGGTCTGGGAGCTGACCGGCAGCCCGGTCGGCACCGGCGCCATCGGCCTCGTCACGGGCGTGGCCATGCTGCTGTTCGGTCTGGTCGGCGGGGCCCTGGCCGACACCTACGACCGCCGCGCCCTGGTCCGCGTCACCACCGCCGCCCAACTCCTCGCCTCCGCCGGCATGTTCTGGCAGGCGCTGGCGGGCAACGGGAGCGTGGTGCTGCTGCTCGCGCTGGTCGGGGCGGAGACGGCGTTCAGCGCGCTCGGCGCGCCGGCCCGTCGCACCTTCCCGGTCCGGCTGCTGCCGGCCGACCAGGTCGCGGCCGGCCTCGCGCTCACCAGCGTCGCCTTCCAGACGTCGATGCTGGTCGGCCCCGCGCTCGCCGGACTGGTCATCGCCCGCTGGGACTTCGCCGCCGCCTACGCCGCCCAGACCGTGGCCGTCGCGGTCTCGCTGCTCGCCGTCGTGCGCCTGCCGCCGATGCCGGTCGCCGGCGGCAAGCGTCGCCGGCCGGAACGTGGCGGCTGGTCGGTCGTCCTGCGGCGCCCCACGCTCTGGGGCTCGATGGCCACCGACCTGTCCGCGACGCTGCTGGCCATGCCGATCGCGCTCTTCCCGCTGGTCAACGAGCTCCGCTTCGACGGCAACCCGCGCACCCTCGGCCTGTTCCTCTCCGCCGTGGCGGTCGGCGGCATCACGGCGGGGCTCCTCTCCGGCACGGTGACCCGACTGCCCCGCGGCGGCCTCGTCCAGCTGACGGCGGCCGCGACCTGGGGCCTCGCCCTGGCCGGTTTCGGCCTGGCAGGACCGCTGTGGCTGGCCCTCGCCTGCCTGGCCGTCGCCGGCGCGGCCGACACCATCTCCGTGGTCACCCGCAGCGCCCTCGTCCAACTGGAGACCCCCGACGCGTTCCGCGGCCGCGTCTCCTCGGTCGAACACGTCATCGGCGTCGCCGGCCCCGAACTGGGCAACTTCCGCGGCGGCGTGCTGGCCTCCGCCACCTCGGCCCCCTTCGCCCTGGTGACCGGCGGCCTCTCGGCGGCCCTGGCCATCGCCGCCGTAGCCGCGACCAACGGCCCACTGCGGGCCTATCGGGTGCCACGGCCGGAACCTGTGGCCGAGCCGTCGATGAGCACCTCATAGCACCGATCGCCCGACGTGCCCTCGCACCGGATTCCCCGCTGGCGGGCGCGACCACGACAGCGCGCTCACCGGGACGTGCGTGGCGGCGCTATCGTGGACGTACGTCGCGGCGGAGAGAACGCAGCCATGACCTCAGCGTATGACTACAGCGACCTGCACGAGCTCATTGATCACCTGGAGCCCGAGCAGGCGGAGGAACTGCGCCGTCATGCCCTGCGTCTGGTGAAGCCCGCGCCGAGCAGGTTCCGGATACTGCGGAGCTTCGACGGTCCGGCGACCGATCTCGGAGCCCGGGCGAAGGAGATCGCGCGGGCGGAGATTGGCGAGGACGATGCTGATCGTTGACTCCGGCCCGCTCGTTGCCTTCCTTAACCGCAATGACCCCGATCACGAACGCTGCGCCGAACTCCTGGAGTCGTACGACGGTGACCACTTCCGGGCACTGGTGCCCGACCACGCGTCTGCGTTCACGCTGCTTCCCTGAAACCGTTAGGGAAGCACCGGCCGCGCCTCCACCGCCTGCCGACCATGATGCGAAGTGGATGTCGGCGCCTGGCTCCGCCTCACGCCGTGGTCGGCGCCTCCGGCTCCGGGCAGATGGCCCGCAGGACGCCGACGCGTCCGGTGGGCTCGTCCAACACCCGCTGCCCCAGTAGGGGGGTGGGACAGGTGGCCGAGGCCGAGGTCCCGGCCCTGGCACCTGCGCTGGGCTGAGGTCGGACACCGACGCCCACCACAGCGGCTCCCGCCGGTCGACGGGCCGCAGCAGCGCCCGGTTCGGGCGGCAGGCCGTCCACATCCCCAGCGACGCCGGGGTCGACGCGACGGCGCTCACCACCGCGCTCGTGGCCGCGGCCGAGGCCCACGGAGCCACCGTGCGCTACGGAACCGCCGTCACCTCCCTGCACCTGTCCGGTGAGCGCGTCGCGGGAGTGCTGACCGCGACCGGGCCCCACCCCGCCGCGACCGTCGTGCTCACGGCCGGAACCGACGTCCCCGCGCTCTGCGGGCCGCTGCCGGTCGATCTGCCCGTCGCGTCCTCCCCGGCCGCCCTCGCGCGGATCACAGCGCCGCCCGGCCTGGTCAGGACCATCGTGGCCAACCCCGAGTTCGAGGTCCGGGAAGTGCGCGACGGCGACCTCGTGCTGACCCTGCCGCACGTCGACGGCCCACCGGCGCTCCGTGAGCGGGCCGCGCACGACGCACTCGGGCGCCTGCGGACGGCCTTCCGTGGCGGCGACCAGTGTCGCCTGGTGGGCCACGGCACCGGCTGGCGCCCGGTGCCCGCGCACGGGCCTCTCATCGGGTACGCGACCCACGACCGGTCCGTCTACGTGGCGGTGATGCACTCCGGCGTCACCCTGGCACCCACCGTCGGACGGCTCGTCGCGGACGAACTCGTGACCGGCAGGCCGGCTCGCGAGCTACTGCGATGCCGGCCACGCGTCCGCTGACCTCACCGGGGGAGTCGGTAGACGGAGACATGGGAGCGCGACTCGGCCGTGAACTCGGCTCCCTGCCAGTCCGCGTGCCGGGACTCCAGCTCGAACCCGGCCAACTGGGCCATGAGGTCGAGTTCGGCCGGCCAGACGTAGCGGTGCGGGCTGCGGAACAGCCGGGCCTCCCTGCCCTCGTCGAACCGGAAGTGGTGGGAGACGACGTGCTGCCGCAGGACGTCGTAGGTGTCGAGGAGGATGTAGCCGGCCTCGGACTGGCAGACGATCGCCCGCTGTCCTGGCGGGAGCTTCCGCAGCTCCGGCACCCACAGTTCGATGACGAACCGCCCGCCCGGCGCGAGGTGGCGGGCGGCGTTGCGGAAGCACGCCACCTGCTCGGCCTGGGTGAGCAGGTTGGAGATGGTGTTGAAGACGAGGTAGACGAGTTGGAACGGGCCGGGGACGGTGGCGGTCGCCATGTCGCCCACGACCACCGGGATCGTCGCCTCGTCCACCTTCTCCCGCAGTCGGTCGAGCATCGGCCGTGACAACTCGATGCCGCTGACCGGCACTCCGCGCCGCGCGAGCGGAACGGCCACCCGGCCGGTGCCGACGGCGAACTCCAGGGCCCGCCCGCCGGCGGCCAGTTCGGCCAGCCGGTCGACCGTCGGCTCCAGCACCTCGGGCGCGAACATGCCGGCACCGGGAGTGTCGTAGTTCCGGGCGGCCTCGGCGTCCCAGATCTCGTCCTGTCGCATGCCGCCAACGATTCCCAGCGCGGGGAGCGATGTCGACGGATTTTGGGCCCGTGGCCTACTGGAGGCCGCGAGGCGGCTGGTACTACTGGGGCATGCAGGAAGAGATCGCGCGATCCGCCGTCGACACGTTCATTTCCGCTTTCAACGCTTCGGACGACACCTATGTGACGTCGCTGCTGTCGCAGGCCCTGACCTCGGACGTGGTCTTCTGGGGGCCGTTGGGCCGCAGCGAGGGGATCGAGGCGGTCGAGCGGTTCGTGCTCGACCTGCGGCGCCACCCGGCGGGGGCCGGCACGATGGTGCGCTGCTCGGCGGTGGACATGCCGGGCGAGTGGGCCCGGTACCAGTGGGTCTTCACCACGCCCGACGGCGGCCCCCGCCTGGCGGGAACGGATGTCGTCCACCTGCGGCGCAGCCTCATCGACCAGGTCATCGTCTTCGCGGGCGAGATCGAGCCGTCCGGCCGCCCCGCAGAGGACGGCCGGTAGCGGCAGCGAACGGCCGGGTCGCCGTGGGCGACCCGGCGGCCGCGCGTTCAGGACGTGTACAGCGACTCCACCCTGGTCACCTGCCCCTCTCCGTCGAAACTCAGGTCGTACCCGACGAGCGAGCGGTCCGAGGACGACTGGGCCGTCAGTCGGCTGACGAACTCGGCCTGGGTGTACGACGCGGCCTGCGATTCGTCGCCGAGCGGGGCCGACAGCAGCACCTGGGCGTCATCGGCCAGCGGCACCTCGGTGTAGGGCCCCTCGCCCGGGACGACCACCCACGCCTCGGAGTGGTCGGTGACGTGGGCCTCCTTCTGGGCGGGGCGGACCGACAGGTACGTCCGTCCGCCGCTGCTCCAGGCGTCCTCGATCTGCACGAACTGTCTGGACCCCGCCCAGGCGGCCGCGTCGCCGTCCGGCTCGGTGGTCGGCACCGTCTCGTCAGCCGAGGCGGAAGGCGTCGCCGATGACTCGGGTGCGGCATCGGCCGCCTGCCCGTCGCCCGCGCCGCCGCACCCCGTCAGGGCGACGAGGCCGAGGGCGAGAGCGGTGAGGCAGCGCGCGGCGGCCCGGTGACGTGAGAGAAGCATGGTCGAAGTCCCCCAGGGATCAGGTGCGTTACGGATACGTGGGCTCTACGCGCCAGCCCACCCCTCGGGTTGCACCCGGATCCCGATTCCTCGCCGACCGCCGCGGAGTTCCCACGGGGACTCACTCGGAGAGCCAGTACGCCTCCCGCAACGACTGCACCCGCCCCTCGCTGTCGTAGTCGATGACGAACACCCACTCCGGCCCGCCGGCCAACCGGCTCACCACCTGGTCGAGCCGCACGTCCGCGGGGTCTCCGTCGGTCAGCTGTCGGGCCTCGACGAGCGTTCCCCGCCGCAGGGCCAGCGTGTGCACCACACCGGCGGATGTCGCAGTCCCGCCCTCGGCCTGGAGTTGTTCGACGGTGACCTCCACCGTGTCCCCCCTCAGCACCGCGTCGTACACATAGCCCAGCTCGCTGGCGTACTCCTCGCCCGGCGCGGGCGTCGGCGGCACGAACAGCGAGGCGGTCGGCGTCGGGACGACGGCGGGCGGCTCGGGCCCCTGGGCGGCCCGGGTCAGCGACACGCCCCCCAGGACCAGCGTCGCGGCCAACAGCGCGCCGCCGGACGCCAGCGCGGCCCGCCTGCGGCGCCGGCGCCGCTCACCCCGTGCCCGGATCCGCTCCGCGGCCAGCGGTTCCGCGTGCCGCCGACCCGCCTCGGCGAGGTCGGCGAGGTAACCCTCCAGCTCCGTCTCGTCAGCCATGACGCACCTCCGACACGCGGGCAGTCCCTGGATCCAGCTCAGTATCGGCCAGCAGTCGCGCCAGCGCTGCCCGCCCACGGCTCAGCTGCGCCTTGACCGTGCCGACGGGGGAGCCGACCTCGGCAGCCACCTGTTCGACCGTCAGGTCACACAGGTGGTGCAGCACCACGGCCCGTCGTTGGGGCTCGGGGATCTGTCGTAACGCCTGGACCAGCAGCACGTGGTGCGGTTCCGGTGGCGGCACCGCCGCCGGTGGGCCCTGCCGTCGGGCGAAGGCGAGCGCGGTGCGCACCCGCCGCCAGCGGCTGACCGCCAGCCGCCAGGCCACGGTGCGTACCCACGCCTCGGGCGCGGCGTCCAGGTCCAGCTCGTCCCGGCGCTCCCAGGCCCGGACGAAGGCCTCCTGGACCACGTCCTGCGCCTCGGCGAGGTCGCCTGTCATCGCGTACAGCTGACCGATCAGCCGGCCGACACTCGCGGTGTAGAAGGCGTCGAACGCGTGCTCGTCCACACCCCGGCCGCCGTGTGGTTCCTCTGGTGGTCGCATACCTCTCCCCCGTCACGCCGCACGGTGCCACCCGCACTCCTCACGGCACAAGAAGTCGGCGACTCCGTGGGCGGCACTCACCGGTCTTCCGCGCGTTCGTCGTTCAGCGGTTCCGACGGCAGCCGAAATTCAACCAGTCCGGCCCGCCCGGATGCGCCCGAGCCCCGTTCGCGACCTACGGCACAAGCAGCGGCTACAGTCGGCCCAGCGGGCCTCACGGCCGGCACCGGCTGGTGCCGTGCCGGATCGGCCCGGTGGCGAGGGGGGCCACCACGCGGTCGGCGTTCACGCCGACGGGGGGACTGTGCGTGACAGGGATCGCGAGTCCTTTCGCCCCGCCGAGGGGCGGGCCTTCCGACAGCTGTCGGGTGGGCGTCACGGGCGTCACACCTGACCGAACACGAGGGAGCATGTCGGGTGAGCGACGTACTGACCATGAGCGCCCGCCAGCCAGCGAACCCCGGCGGGGCTCCGTTGCCGATCACGGACCTGGTCCACCTCTCCGACGGGTCCGGACCGGCCCGGGTGGTCGCGCACGTGGAGCGCGAGTTGCCGCCGGGCGGCATACCGGCGTACCTCGCGGCCCGCGGCAGCGGCGCTCGCTCCTTCGTCCTGTGGACCGACGAGCATCACCGGGAGCGGGTGGCCACCCTGGTGACCCTGTCCGCCACCGGCGGTGTCGCGACGTTTCAGGCATTCGGCGCGCAGGGCGAGCTCATCGGCACGTTCGTGCGCGAGAAGGCGCTCCGTGGCAGAGGCCTGCGCACCCGTTGGACCGTGACTCAGCCCGGCGGCCCGGAGGCGGTGGGCTACAAGGGCCGGATCTTCTGGTGGTGCGTTTGGTGGCTGACGTTGCCCATGATGGTGGTGTTCCTCGTGATCTCCATCTTCGACAGCACCCCCGGCGAGGGTGGTCTCGCGCGCGGCCCCCGGCGCATCAGGTGGCGTGCGGGAGGGAAGAAGCCGCTGGAGTTCAGGTCCCGCGGCGACAAGCTGCATGTGCACGCGCCGGCGGTGGACTGGCGGCTCGCGGCCACGCTGGTCGTCCTGCTGCGCACCTTCGGCTTCGACTCGTGGGACGCCAGGAAGAAGTGAGCGGTCGTATGTCCGACCAGCAGCCAGCCCCGGGGGTCAGCGCCGGCTACCGGCGATGGGCCGGCGTTCTCGTCCGGACCGCGAGCGTCATCGCGCTCCTCATGGTGGTCGCCTTCGTGGTGAGCCTCGTCCTCCTCGCACTGGCCGACGCGGAGGAGGGGCACGCCGCCTACGGTTACCTCGCCGTCCTTCTCTGGTTCGGCATCGCCGCCGCGGTTCCGGTCCTGCTGGCGGTCGCCATCCCCGGAGCCGTCATGACGCGGCGGGTGCGGCGGGCGGGGACCACACCGGCTCCGTGACCGGTCGGCCGGCCGGCGCCATCGGCGCCGGCCGCCGACCGGTGAGCGGCGGTCGTGCGTCAGAGGACGCGGACCGCGCCCGACGGCATGTCCCAGTCGAGGTCGCGCTGGACCACGCCGGTGGAGGAGTTCTGGGCGCCGATGAACGTGCCGTCGCCCATGTAGACGGCGACGTGGTAGGCGCTGCCGGCGCCGCCCCAGTAGAGGATGTCGCCGGCCTGGAGGGCGTCGAGCGACACCTGGGTGCCGGCGGTCGACTGGTCCTGGGAGACGCGCGGGAGCGAGACGCCGGCCTGGGAGAAGGCGGCCTGCATCAGGCTGGAGCAGTCCCAGGCGTCGGGCCCCGTGGAGCCGAGCGAGTAGGCGTCGCCGACCTGGGCGCGGACGAAGTCGAGGACGGCGGCGACGCCGCCGCTCGACGGGGCGGGGGCGGACGTCGAGGTGGGCGCGGAGACGGTCTCGGCCTCGGCGGCGGCCTCGCGGGCCGCCTCCTCCTCGGCCGCGGCCCGGGCCGCGGCCTCCGCCTCGGCGGCCTCGCGGGCCTGCCGCTCGGCCTCGGCCTCCTGGGCGGCCCGCAGCTCGGCAGCGGCCTCCTGGGCCTGGGAGATGGCCTGCTGCTGGGCGGTGGCCCGCACCTGCTGGAGCTGGGCTTGGCTGACGTACGCCTGGGTGGCCTCGGCGGCACCCGCGGCGCTGCTGGCGAGCACGCCGTCCAGCAGAGGCAGTTCGCCGGTCCGCTCGCTCGGCTGCTCGGCGGCCATGGCGGGGGTCGCCGCGGCGCCGGCGACCGCGACGGTGCCCATCAGGACGCCGCCGCGTATCAGGCTGCTGGTGCGCGACCGGCTTGGCTTGCGGTGCCGGCCTCGGTAACGAATCGGGGACATGGACATCTTGGCTACCAGGCTCGTCCGGTTGACTCAATTAACGTGGCGTCCACCACAATTGACGGGTACGCGGCGAGTTGGCGGGTTAATTGTCCGAAGTGCCGTTTCGCGCGGAAGTTGATCTTTCGTCGCGATGTGCGGCCCTGTCCTGCACGTTGTCCGGATTGTCCGGCGGGTGAACCCGGCCTAGCACGGCAAGGGTTGCCCGATCAATGATGCACGCTCGTTACCGTTTCGCGACGTGGGATACATCACCCCGACATCACGCTGCGTCCATCGGCCTGTCCGTCACGTGTCCTTCACGCGAACCACTGGTCGTAACCGAGCCGGGCGACGAGCGCGGTGACCACCACGAGCAGCACCACCCGCACGAATCCGCTCCCCTTCTTCACGGCCATCCGCGCGCCGAGCCAGCCGCCCGTCATGTTGAACGCGGCCATGAACGGCACCAGTTGCCACAGCACGTTGCCGCCGAGGCCGAAGACGAGCAGCGCGCCCAGGTTCGTGCCGACGTTCACGACCTTGGCCGTGGCGGAGGCGGTCAGCAGGTTGAGGCGCAGCAGGGCCACCAGCGAGAGGACGAGGAACGTGCCGGTGCCGGGGCCGATGAGGCCGTCGTAGAAGCCGATGCCGACGCCGGTGAGCGCCAGCGCGCCCAGCCTGCGGCGGCGGGACAGCTCCTCGGCCGGGGCCGGCGCCATGCCGAACTGGGGCCTGAGCACCACGAACCCGGCCACCAGGAGCAGCACCACCATGATCAGCGGCTGCAGCACGGCCTTGTCGACCGCGGAGGCGAACGCCGCGCCGCCGGCGGCCGAGGCGAGGGCCAGCAGCCCCAGTCTCACCGCGAACCCGCGGTCCACCGGCGCCTTGCGTACATAGGTGACGGCCGCGATCGAGGTGCCGGTGACGGCGACCGCCTTGTTGGTGCCGAGCGCGTCGGCCGGGGGCTGGTCGGCGGGGAGGCCGATGAGCATCGCGGGCAGCAGCACCAGGCCGCCGCCGCCGACCACGGCGTCCACCCAGCCGGCCGCCGCGGCGGCGACGCAGAGCAGGACGGCGGTGGTGAGGGTTATGTCAGACACGTGCCGAAGGCACTACCACCCAATCCGGTCCAGAGCCAATTTGCGCTGGTCGGCGCGGCGGTGGTAAAGGCCGGTGCCCGGGAAGAGCGGGTGATTCCATGCCGTGTCCGCACATCGTGGTCGATCGACCACCTCGGGTGAATACGTCCGCGCCTGTTGGTCGGTGTTCGGCGACGGTCGGGTGTGGTGGGTGGGAGAGATCACAAAGTTGATGGGTGACCCCGTGTCGAAGGTCACAGGGGGCGGGGCATAGGATGCCTCCAGCTTTGTGAACTGACTCACATGCGACCAGCAGTCGCCGTCGACTGGAAGGAGCGAGGTGCGGTGAACGCGTACGTTCCCATCCTCGTGCTAGGGGCCCTGGCAACCGCCTTTGTCGTCTTCTCCGTGGTCGCCGCCGCGGTCATCGGTCCCAAGCGCTACAACCGGGCGAAGCTCTCGGCCTATGAGTGCGGCGTGGAGCCCACGCCGCAGCCGGTCGGAGGCGGGCGCTTCCCCGTCAAGTACTACCTGACGGCGATGCTCTTCATCATCTTCGACATCGAGATCGTCTTCCTCTATCCCTGGGCCGTCCAGTTCGACGCCCTGGGGATGTTCGGGCTCGTGCAGATGTTGGTTTTCGTCGGCCTGATCGGCGTCGCCTACGCCTACGACTGGCGGCGCGGCGGCCTGGAGTGGGACTGAGGGAAGGGCGGACCTGAGATGGGTCTCGAAGACAAGATCCCCGGCGGCTTCCTGCTGGACACGGTGGAGAACCTGGCGGGCCTGGCCCGGAAGTCCTCGGTCTTCCCCGCCACGTTCGGCCTGGCCTGCTGCGCGATCGAGATGATGACCACCGGCGCCGGCCGCTACGACCTGGCCCGCTTCGGCATGGAGGTCTTCCGCGGCTCCCCGCGCCAGGCCGACCTGATGATCGTCGCCGGCCGGGTCAGCCAGAAGATGGCGCCGGTGCTGCGGCAGGTCTACGACCAGATGCCGAACCCCAAGTGGGTCATCTCCATGGGCGTCTGCGCGTCCTCGGGCGGGATGTTCAACAACTACTCGATCGTCCAGGGCGTCGACCACGTCGTCCCCGTCGACATCTACCTGCCCGGCTGCCCGCCGCGGCCCGAGATGCTGATGGACGCGATCCTCAAGCTGCACGCCAAGATCCGCGAGGAGAAGCTCGGCATCAACCGGGAGCAGGCGGCCCGCGAGGCGGAGGAAGCGGCGCTGAAGGCCCTGCCGACGATCGAGATGAAGGGGCTGCTCCGGTGACAAGCGCTCGGCGCGCGCACCCGCGTCACGACCTGGCGGATGCGGACCTGCGCGCCGCGCCCGCGGCCGGGCCTGCTGGCCCGGAAGGAGTTGGCGGCTCGACGGCGGCCGCGCCGGTCGGCGCCGTAACGGGCGCGAAGCGCGTGATGGTGGGAGAGGGACAGTGAGCGATCCGCACGTGAATGGGAACACGAACACAAGCGGCGGGGTGCCGGCCGCCCGGGGCACGGCCGGCGAGCCCATCGCGCGGCGGCGCGGCATGTTCGGACCGCGGAACGGCGGGGACACCTCCGGCTACGGCGGCCTGGTGCGGACCGTCCGCATGCCGGCGGGGAGTTCGCGCCCCTACGGCGGCTACTTCGACGAGGTGGCCGACGAACTGGAAGGGGCGCTGGAGGAGCAGGGCCTCGACCCGGCCGTCGTGATCGAGCGCACCGTGGTGGACCGCGGTGAGCTCACCTTCCACATCGCCCGCGAGCACCTGAAGGCCGTGGCGCGCACGCTGCGGGACGACCCGGCGCTGCGGTTCGAGCTGTGCACCGGCGTCAGCGGGGTGCACAACCCGGAGGACCACGGGCGCGAGCTGCACGCCGTCTACCACCTGCGGTCGTTGACCCACGGCCGGTTGATCAGGCTGGAGGTCAGCGTGCCCGACGCCGACCCGCACCTCCCGTCGGTCGTCGAGGTGTACCCCACCAACGACTGGCACGAGCGGGAGGCCTACGACTTCTTCGGCCTGATCTTCGACGGCCACCCGGCGCTCACCCGGATCATGATGCCCGACGACTGGCAGGGCTTCCCGCAGCGCAAGGACTACCCGCTCGGCGGCATCCCCGTCGAGTACAAGGGCGCCCAGATCCCGGCACCCGACCAGCGGAGGTCGTACAGCTGATGTCTGCCACACACGCCACCCACGCGACCCGGGCCGCCGAGGCCAGGGAGACCACGGAAGGCACGGTCTACACCGTCACCGGCGGCGACTGGGACGAGATCACCCAGGCCGCGGCCGACCGCGCCGACGACGAGAAGATCATCGTCAACATGGGTCCCCAGCACCCGTCCACCCACGGGGTGCTGCGGCTGATCCTGGAGATCGACGGCGAGACGGTCACCGAGGCGCGCGCCGGCATCGGCTACCTGCACACCGGCATCGAGAAGAACCTCGAGTACCGGACGTGGACCCAGGGCACCACGTTCGTGACGCGGATGGACTACCTGACGCCGTTCTTCAACGAGACGGCGTACTGCCTCGGCGTCGAGAAGCTGCTCGGCATCACCGACGACATCCCGGACCGGGCCAGCGTCATCCGGGTGCTGCTGATGGAGCTCAACCGGCTCTCCTCGCACTTCGTGGCCATCGCCACCGGCGGCATGGAACTCGGCGCCACCACGGTGATGATCTACGGCTTCCGGGACCGCGAGCACTGCCTCGACGTCTTCGAGCTGATCACCGGCCTGCGGATGAACCACGCGTACGTCCGCCCCGGCGGCCTCGCGCAGGACCTGCCGCCCGGTGCCATCGACGCGCTCCGCGAGTTCGTCAAGAAGATGCGGAAGAACCTGCCGGAGTACGACAAGCTCTGCACCCACAACCCGGTCTTCCGCGGCCGCCTCAAGGACGTCGGCTACCTCGACCTCGCCGGCTGCCTCGCGCTCGGCGCCACCGGGCCGATCCTGCGCTCCGCGGGGCTCCCGCACGACCTGCGCAAGACCGACCCCTACTGCGGCTACGAGACCTACGACTTCGAGGTCCCGACCACCGACACCTGCGACTCCTTCGGCCGCTTCCTGCTGCGGCTCGAGGAGATGCGGCAGTCGCTGCGGATCATCGAGCAGTGCATCGAGCGCCTGGAGCCGGGCCCGGTCATGGTCGCCGACAAGAAGATCGCCTGGCCCGCGCAGCTCGCCCTCGGCCCCGACGGCCTCGGCAACTCGCTGGACCACATCAAGAACATCATGGGCACCTCGATGGAGGCCCTGATCCACCACTTCAAGCTGGTCACCGAGGGCTTCCGGGTCCCGGCCGGCCAGGTCTACACCGCCGTCGAGTCCCCCAAGGGCGAGCTCGGCGTGCACATGGTCAGCGACGGCGGCACCCGGCCCTTCCGGGTCCACTTCCGCGACCCCTCGTTCACCAACCTGCAGAGCATGGCCGCGATGTGCGAGGGCGGCATGGTGGCCGACGTGATCGTCGCCGTCGCGTCCATCGACCCCGTGATGGGAGGCGTCGACCGATGACGGACGTGAACCTCGGGATGCCCGAGCTGCCCGCGCCCGCCTACCCGGCGGACGTCCAGGAGCGGCTCGCGGCCGACGCGGCGCAGGTCGTCGCGCGCTACCCCGACAGCCGCTCCGCGCTGCTGCCGCTGCTGCACCTGGTGCAGTCCGAGGAGGGCTACGTCACCCGCACCGGCATGCAGTTCTGCGCCGACCAACTCGGGCTCACCACCGCCGAGGTGACCGCCGTCGCCACCTTCTACTCCATGTACCGGCGCAAGCCGTCCGGCGAGTACCAGGTGGGCGTCTGCACCAACACCCTGTGCGCGGTGCTCGGCGGCGACGCCATCTTCGCCGCCCTCCAGGAGCACCTGGGCGTGGGCAACGGCGAGACCACCGAGGACGGCAAGGTCACCCTCGAACACATCGAGTGCAACGCCGCCTGCGACTTCGCGCCGGTGCTCATGGTCAACTGGGAGTTCTTCGACAACCAGACCATCGAGTCCGCCAAGCGCCTCGTCGACGAGCTGCGCGCCGGCGCCGAGGTCACCCCGACCCGCGGCGCCCCGCTGTGCGACTTCAAGCAGACGGCCCGGGTGCTGGCCGGCTTCCCCGACGAGCGCCCGGGCGCCGTCGCCGCCGGCGGCAGCGCGGGCCCCGCCTCCCTCGCCGGGCTCCGGCTCGCCCGCGGCGAGACGAGCGCCGGCACCGTCGTGCCGCCGCGCGACGGCGGCCAGCCGGCCGCCGCCACCTCGGAGCCGGCCGAGCCAGGACGGCCGCCGGCCACCCACCCCAGCTCACACGACGCTCCCCAGCCGAGTTCGGCCTCCGACCCCAAGCACCCCGCCGGGCCGGTGACCGAGGAGGACGAGTGATGACCGTGACCGCCGAAGAGCTCAACGAGGCAGGGCCCGAGAAGATCCTCGCGCCGGTGCTCTCCGCCACCTGGGACACGCCCGACTCCTGGACCCTGGACGTCTACCGCGCGCACGGCGGCTACCGGGCCCTGGGCAAGGCGCTGGCCATGGCGCCCGACGACGTCATCGCCTACGTCAAGGAGTCCGGGCTGCGCGGCCGCGGCGGCGCCGGCTTCCCCACCGGGATGAAGTGGCAGTTCATCCCGCAGGGCGACGGCAAGCCGCACTACCTGGTGGTCAACGCCGACGAGTCGGAGCCGGGCACCTGCAAGGACATCCCGCTCCTCTTCGCCAACCCGCACGCCCTGATCGAGGGCATCGTCATCGCCTGCCACGCCATCCGCTCCAACCACGCCTTCATCTACCTGCGCGGCGAGGTCGTCCCCGTGCTGCGGCGGCTGCAGTCCGCCGTGGCCGAGGCGTACGCCGCCGGCTACCTCGGCAAGGGCGCGCTGGGCGCGGGCGGCGACCTGGAGATCACCGTGCACGCCGGCGCCGGCGCCTACATCTGCGGCGAGGAGACCGCGCTGCTCGACTCGCTCGAAGGCCGCCGCGGCCAGCCCAGGCTCCGGCCCCCCTTCCCGGCGATCGCCGGCCTCTACGCCTGCCCCACCGTGGTGAACAACGTCGAGTCGATCGCGTCGGTTCCCGCGATCATCGACCGGGGCAAGGAGTGGTTCCGCTCCATGGGCAGCGAGAAGTCGCCCGGCTTCACCCTCTACTCGCTCTCCGGGCACGTCGCCCGCCCCGGGCAGTACGAGGCGCCGCTCGGCGTCACGCTCCGCGAACTCCTCGACCTCAGCGGCGGGATGCGCCCGGGACACCAGCTGAAGTTCTGGACCCCCGGCGGCTCCTCGACCCCGCTCCTCACCGAGGAGCACCTGGACGTGCCGCTGGACTACGAGGGCGTCGGCGCCGCCGGCTCCATGCTCGGCACCAAGGCCCTGCAGTGCTTCGACGAGACCACCTGCGTGGTGCGGGCCGTCACCCGCTGGACCGAGTTCTACGCGCACGAGTCCTGCGGCAAGTGCACCCCCTGCCGCGAGGGCACCTACTGGCTCGTCCAGCTGATGCGCGACATCGAGGCCGGCAAGGGCCTCCTCAGCGACATCGACAAGATCGCGGACATCGCCGACAACATCAACGGCAAGTCCTTCTGCGCGCTCGGCGACGGCGCGGCGAGCCCGATCTTCTCCTCGCTGAAGTACTTCCGCGACGAGTACGAGCAGCACATCACGGGCCGCGGCTGCCCCTTCGACCCGGCGAAGTCCACCGCCTGGGCGGACGACGACACTTCGGCTCACCTGGAGGTGAACGCATGACGGCCACCGCCGACGAGCTGACCGCCAAGGCCAAGGCCGAGGACCTGGTCACCCTCACCATCGACGGCATCGAGATCTCGGTGCCCAAGGGCACCCTCGTGATCAGGGCCGCCGAGCAGCTGGGCATCGAGATCCCCCGGTTCTGCGACCACCCGCTGCTCGACCCCGCCGGCGCCTGCCGGCAGTGCATCGTGGAGGTCGAGGGCCAGCGCAAGCCGATGGCCTCCTGCACCATCACCTGCACCGAGGGCATGGTGGTGCGGACCCAGCTCACCTCGCCGGTCGCCGAGAAGGCGCAGCGCGGGGTGATGGAGCTGCTGCTGATCAACCACCCGCTGGACTGCCCGGTCTGCGACAAGGGCGGCGAGTGCCCGCTGCAGAACCAGGCGATGTCCACGGGCGACCCGGAGACCAGGTTCGACGGCGTCAAGCGCACCTTCGAGAAGCCGGTGCCGATCTCCGCGCAGGTGCTGCTCGACCGGGAGCGCTGCGTGCTGTGCGCCCGCTGCACCCGCTTCTCGCAGCAGGTGGCGGGCGACCCGATGATCGAGCTGCTCGAGCGCGGCGCGCTGCAGCAGGTGGGCACCGGACAGGGCGACCCGTTCGAGTCCTACTTCTCGGGCAACACCATCCAGATCTGCCCGGTGGGCGCGCTGACCTCGGCCGCCTACCGGTTCCGCTCCCGGCCCTTCGACCTGGTGTCCTCGCCCGGCGTCTGCGAGCACTGCTCGGGCGGCTGCGCGATCCGCACCGACCACCGGCGCGGCAAGGTGATGCGCCGCCTCGCCGAGAACGACCCCGAGGTCAACGAGGAGTGGATCTGCGACAAGGGCAGGTTCGCGTTCCGCTACGCGCAGCGGCCCGACCGGCTGACCGGACCGCTGGTCCGGGACCCGGAGACCGGCGAGCTGGCCCCGGCCAGCTGGCCGGAGGCGCTGCGGGCCGCGGCCGAGGGCCTGGCGGCCGCGCGGGAGCGGGGCGCCGGGGTGCTCACCGGCGGCCGTCTCACCGTCGAGGACGCCTACGCCTACGCCAAGTTCGCCCGGGTCGCGCTGGCCACCAACGACATCGACTTCCGGGCCAGGCCGCACAGCCAGGAGGAGGCCGCGTTCCTCGCCTCGCACGTGGCGGGCCACGGCGTCGACCTGGACGGCGGCGGCCCCGGCTACCGGGGTCTCGAGGCCGCGCCGGCCGTGCTGCTGGTCGGCTTCGAGTCCGAGGAGGAGGCGCCCGGCGTCTTCCTGCGGCTGCGCAAGGCGGCCCGCAAGCGCGGCCAGCGGGTGTTCTCCATCGCCACCCACATGACCCGGGGCCTGGCCAAGACCAACGGCACGCTGCTGCCGGCCGCCCCCGGCACCGAGCCCGACTGGCTGGAGGCGCTGGCCGGCAACGACGCCAACCTGGGCGAGGCCGGCGGCTCGGCCGCCGCCGCGCTGCGCGAGCCCGGCGCGCTGATCGTCGTCGGCGAGCGGCTCGCCGCCGTCGCCGGCGGCTACACGGCGGCCGTGGCGGCCGCCGGCGCGACCGGCGCCGGGCTGGTGTGGATCCCGCGCCGGGCGGGCGAGCGGGGCGCGATCGAGGTGGGCGCGCTGCCCGGGCTGCTGCCCGGCGGCCGGCCCGCGACCTCGTCCCGGGCCCGCCAGGAGGTGGCCAGCGTCTGGGGCCTCGACGCGCTGCCCGAGGCGGCCGGCCGCGACACCGCCGGGATCCTGGCGGCCGCGGCGGCCGGCGAGTTGGGCGCGCTGCTGGTCGGCGGCGTCGAGCCGGCCGACCTGCCGGACCCGGCGGGCGCGCGCGCCGCGCTGGACGCGGTGGCCCGCGACGGCTTCCTGGTCAGCCTCGAACTGCGGCCCTCCGAGGTGACCGAGCGCGCCCACGTGGTGCTGCCGGTGGCCGCGGTCGTGGAGAAGGAGGGCTCGTTCCTCAACTGGGAGGGCCGGGTCCGCCCGTTCGCCGCCGCCGTCAAGCCGGACCAGATGACCCGCCGCCTGGTGCAGACCGACGCCCGGGCGCTCACCATGCTCGCCGACGCGATGGGTCTCTCCCTCGGCCTGCCCGACGTGTACGCCGCGCGCCGCGAGTTGGACGCGCTGGCCGACTGGACGGGCGACCTGCCGCTCGGCCCGACCTCGCCGCCCGCCGAGCTGCCGAGCCCCGGCGCCGGCGAGGCCGTGCTCGCCGGCCACCGGCTGCTGCTCGACCAGGGCCGGCTGCAGGACGGCGACCCGGCGCTGGCCGCCACCCGGCACGCGGCCTTCGCCCGGCTCAACGCGGCGACCGCCAGGGAGGCGGGCGTCGCCGACGGCGAGCCGCTGACCGTGACCGGGCCCGCCGGCTCCCTCGAACTGCAGCTGGCCGTCACCGAGGAGATGCCCGACCGGGTGGTGTGGCTGCCGCTGAACTCCGTCGGCGGCGGCGTCGCCGCCGACCTGGGCGCCACCCCGGGCGCCGTGGTCTCACTCGCGGCCGCCCGGCAGGCTCCCGCCGCTGACGAGGAGGTGACCGCGTGATCGAGCTCGCGGAGGAGACCGATCTGACCATGTTCGGGGACGACCCGTTCTGGTTGATCGCGATCAAGGCGGTGTTCTGTTTCGCCTTCCTGCTGGTGCTGGTCCTGATCAGCATCGTCATGGAGCGCAAGGTCCTCGGCTGGATGCAGCTGCGCATCGGCCCCAACCGGCACGGCCCCTGGGGCATGCTCCAGTCGCTCGCCGACGGCGTGAAGCTGATGCTCAAGGAGGACATCGTCGTCAAGGGCGCCGACCGGTTCGTCTACCTGCTGGCGCCGCTGCTGGCCGCGATCCCGGCGTTCATGGCGATCGCGGTGATCCCCTTCGGCCCCAAGGACGACCCGGTCAGCATCTTCGGCACCGAGACCGTCCTGCAGCTCACCGACCTCCCGGTCGCCCTGCTCTACGTGCTGGCCACCGGCGCCATCGCCGTCTACGGCACGGTGCTCGCCGGCTGGTCGTCCAACTCGACCTACCCGCTGCTCGGCGGCGTGCGGGCGACGGCGCAGATCATCTCCTACGAGGTCGCCATGGGCCTCAGCTTCGCCGCCGTCTTCCTCTACTCCGGGTCGATGTCCACCTCGGCCATCGTGGACGCGCAGGAGGACCGCTGGTTCATGGTCCTGCTGCCGGTGTCCTTCCTGATGTACATGGTGGCGATGGTCGGCGAGGCGCACCGCCCGCCGTTCGACATGCCGGAGTCCGAGGGCGACCTGGTCGGCGGCTACCTCACCGAGTACTCGTCCATCAAGTTCGCCTTCTTCATGATGTCCGAGTACATCCACACGGTCGCCGTCTCCACCCTGATGGTCACCCTCTTCCTCGGCGGCTGGCGCGCCCCGGCGCCGCTCAGCTTCTGGGAGGGCGCCAACTCCGGCTGGTGGCCGATGCTCTGGTTCACGATCAAGGTCTGCGCCGTCATCTTCTTCTTCATGTGGATCAGGGCCTCGCTGCCCCGCGTCCGCTACGACCAGTTCATGGTGCTGGGCTGGAAGGTCCTCATCCCGATCGCCCTGGTCTGGCTGATGCTGGTCGCCACCGTCCGCGCGATGCAGAACGAGGACTACGCCTTCCGCGACATCGTGCTCTGGGTCGGCAGCGGGGTGCTGGTCCTGCTGCTGCTCTCCTTCGTCGTCGACGTCTTCCGCGACCGCGCGGACCAGCGGCTCGAAGAGGAGGAGGCCGCGAAGGCGGCCGAGCCGTTCGACCCGATGGCCGGCGGCTACCCGGTGCCGCCGCTGCCCGGGCAGACCCTGCCGCCGGTGCCGCGCCGGCCCTCCCGCGCCGAGCGGGTGCCGGCGGGCGTGAACGGCACGGGCGGCACGGGCGGAGTCACCACAGTCAACGGCAGCCACGACGGAAAGGGAGGCGAGGACGGCGATGCCTGAGTTCCACAATCCGCTGGGCGGCTTCGGACTGACCTTCAGGGCCATGTTCAAGAAGCGGCTCACGGAGCAGTACCCGGAGGAGAAGAAGCCGACCGCGCCCCGTTTCCACGGCCGGCACCAGCTCAACCGGCACCCGGACGGCCTGGAGAAGTGCATCGGCTGCGAGCTGTGCGCCTGGGCCTGTCCCGCCGACGCCATCTACGTGGAGGGCGCCGACAACACCGAGGAGGAGCGGTACTCCCCGGGCGAGCGCTACGGCCGCGTCTACCAGATCAACTACCTGCGCTGCATCCTGTGCGGCCTGTGCGTCGAGGCGTGCCCCACCAGGGCGCTGACCATGACCAACGAGTACGAGCTGGCCGACCGCACCCGCGCCTCCCTGATCTACACCAAGGAGGAGCTGCTCGCCGGCCTGCAGGACGGCATGGTCGAGGCCCCGCACGCCATGTACCCCGGCACCGACGAGCAGTCGTACTACCGGGGCGAGGTGACGCGGGCCGCCCCCGGCACCGTCCGGCAGACGCCGGGCGCCGTCCAGGACGAGGACGCCTTCGACGAGAACGACGACCCGATCACCGCCGCCTCCAAGCTGCACGAGCCGGGAGTGAAGGCATGAGCGCTCTCGTCCCCCTCACCTCGCTCGCCGCCGAGACCTCCACCTCCACCGGCGAGGCCGTCCAGTTCTGGATCCTCGCCCCGCTGGCGGTGGCCGGCGCGCTCGGCACCGTGCTGCTGCGCAGGGCCGTCCACGCGGCGCTCTCGCTGGCCGGCACCATGGTGCTGCTCGCCCTCTTCTACCTGGCCAACGGCGCCTACTTCCTCGGCGTGGTGCAGATCGTCGTCTACACCGGCGCCGTGATGATGCTCTTCCTGTTCGTGCTGATGCTGGTCGGCGTCAGCGCCACGGACTCGCTCAAGGAGACGCTCACCGGGCAGCGCTGGCTGGCGGCCGGCTGCGGGCTCGGGCTCGGCGTCCTGCTGATGGCCGGCATCGGCCAGGCCGTCACCGGCTCGTTCACCGGCCTGACCCAGGCCAACGCCGGCGGCAACGTGCAGGGCCTCGCCTCGCTGCTGTTCACCCGCTACGTGGTGGCCTTCGAGGTGACCGGCATCCTGCTGACCATCGCCGCCGTCGGGGCCACGCTCCTCACCCACCGCGAGCGCATCGAACGCAACAAGACGCAGCGCGAGCAGTCCGAGGACCGGGTGCGCGCCGGCACCCACGTGCCGCCGCTGCCCGCGCCCGGCGTCTACGCCCGGCACAACGGCGTCGACATCCCGGGCCTGCTGCCCGACGGCACCCCGTCCGAGCTGACCGTCAACGCCACGCTGCGCGCCCGCGGCCAGGTCCGCGAGGTGCACCGGGAGGCGGTCGAGGCCGTCGCCGCCATCGAGCGGCGCACCGCCGACTACCACGGCCAGCCGCGCCCGCCGAAGCCGCTGGCGCTGCCCGGGCCCGACGCCGAGCGGAGCGAGGCCGAGGACGGCGAGAAGACGGAGGCCACCAAGTGAACCCGGAGAACTACCTCTTCCTCTCCGCGCTGCTGTTCACGGTGGGCGCCTGCGGAGTGCTGCTGCGGCGGAACGCCATCGTGCTGTTCATGTGCGTCGAGCTGATGCTCAACGCCTCCAACCTGGCGCTGGTCACCTTCTCCCGCATGCACGGCAACCTGGACGGCCAGATCATGGCGTTCTTCGTGATGGTGGTGGCCGCCGCCGAGGTCGTGGTGGGGCTGGCGATCATCATCATGGTGTTCCGCTCCCGCCACTCGGCCTCGGTCGACGACGCCAGCCTGATGAAGCTGTAAGGGGAACGAACCAGTGGAGTCATTGATCGCACTGCTCATCGCGGCGCCGCTGCTGGGCGCCGCCGTGCTCCTGACGGGAGGGCGGCGGCTCGACCGGCTCGGCCACTGGCTGGGCACGGCCCTCGCCGCGGTGTCGTTCGTCCTCGCCGTCGTGCTCTTCTTCGACCTCCTGGGCCGGGAGGCCGAGCACCGCACCCTGCACCAGCACCTGTTCAGCTGGATCCCGGTGGGCGGGTTCCAGGCCGACGTGGCGTTCCAGCTCGACCAGCTGTCGATGACCTTCGTCCTGCTGATCACGGGCGTCGGCACGCTGATCCACCTCTACTCCGTCGGCTACATGGAGCACGACGAGCGGCGGCGCCGCTTCTTCGGCTACCTCAACCTGTTCCTGGCGGCCATGCTGCTGCTGGTCCTGGCCGACAACTACCTGCTGCTGTACGTCGGCTGGGAGGGCGTGGGTCTCGCGTCCTACCTGCTGATCGGCTTCTGGCAGCACAAGCCGAGCGCGGCCACCGCGGCCAAGAAGGCGTTCGTGGTCAACCGGGTCGGCGACGTCGGCCTCTCGATCGCGATCTTCCTGATGTTCACCACCTTCGGCAGCTTCGCCTTCGACACCGTGCTGCCGAACGCGACCACCACCAGCGAGGCGACGCTCACCGGCATCGGCCTGATGCTGCTGCTCGCCGCCTGCGGCAAGTCCGCGCAGGTGCCGCTCCAGTCCTGGCTCGGCGACGCGATGGAGGGCCCGACCCCGGTCTCGGCCCTGATCCACGCGGCCACCATGGTGACCGCCGGCGTCTACCTGGTGACCAGGTCCGCCGACGTCTTCAACGCGGCGCCCGACGCGCAGACCGTCGTCATCACCGTCGGCGCGGTCACGCTGCTCTTCGGTGCCATCGTCGGTTGCGCCAAGGACGACATCAAGAAGGCGCTGGCCGGCTCCACCATGTCGCAGATCGGCTACATGATGCTGGCCGCGGGCCTCGGCCCGCTGGGCTACGCCTTCGCCATCATGCACCTGGTCACCCACGGCTTCTTCAAGGCCGGGCTCTTCCTCGGCGCCGGCTCGGTGATGCACGGCATGAACGACGAGGTCGACATGCGGCGGTACGGCGGGCTGCGGAAGCACATGCCGATCACCTTCGTCACCTTCGGCCTCGCCTACCTGGCGATCATCGGCTTCCCCTACCTCTCCGGCTTCTTCTCCAAGGACGAGATCATCTACGCCGGGTTCGCCAAGGGCGGCGGCCAGGGCTGGCTGCTCGGCGGCGTGATGCTGCTGGGCGCGGCGCTCACCGCGTACTACATGACGCGCATCATGCTGCTGACGTTCTTCGGCGAGAAGCGCTGGCAGCCGGACGCCAACGGCCACGAGCCGCACCCGCACGAGTCCCCGCTGTCCATGAC
This sequence comes from Streptomyces millisiae, assembly GCF_031845425.1. Taxonomy (NCBI): domain Bacteria; kingdom Bacillati; phylum Actinomycetota; class Actinomycetes; order Kitasatosporales; family Streptomycetaceae; genus Streptomyces; species Streptomyces millisiae. Next base: position 34,640 of record NZ_JAVREM010000031.1, on the reverse strand, counting down.
CATCCCGATGATGGTGCTGGCCGTGGGCTCGGTGGCCGCCGGCTTCTTCTTCAACCTGGGCTCCTCGTTCGAGCACTGGCTGGAGCCGGTCACCGGCATCGCGCACGGCGACTCCCCGGTCAGCCACGGCATGGTGTCGGTCGCCGCCACCGGCGTGATGGTGCTCGGCGTGGCCGGCGCCTGGTTCCAGTACGGCCGCCAGCCGGTGCCCGTGGTGGCCCCGACCGGCTCCCTGCTGACCCGGGCGGCCAGGCGCGACCTGCTCCAGGACGACTTCAACCACGCGGTGCTCGTCCAGCCGGGCAACTACCTCACCCGCGGCCTGGTCTACGTCGACCACAAGCTGGTGGACGGCGTGGTCAACGGCACGGCCGCCGCGTTCGGCGGTCTCTCCGGGCGGCTGCGGCGGGTGCAGAACGGGTTCGCCCGCTCCTACGCGGTCTCGATGTTCGGCGGCGCGGTCCTGCTGGTCGCCGCGACCCTGCTGATGAGGGCGGTCTGAGTCATGTCATTTCCCCTGCTGACGGCCACGGCCGTGGCACCGGCCATCGGCGCCGTGGCCACCGCCGCCGTGCCGGCCGCGCGGCGGACCGCCGCCAAGTGGCTGGCGCTCGGCTTCTCGCTCGTCACCCTCGGCCTCGCGCTCGCGGTGCTGCTGCGCTTCGACACGAGCCCGGGGGCCGACCGGTTCCAGCTCACCGAGTCCCACTGGTGGGTCAGGGACTTCGGGATGCGGTACGAACTCGGCGTGGACGGCGTCGGCGTGGCGCTGATCGCGCTGACCGCCGTGCTGATCCCGTTCCTGATCGGCGCCGGCTGGAACGACGCGGACCCGGCCGAACACGAGGCCCCGGCCACCCGCCGCTGGCGGCCCACCCAGGGCTTCTTCGCGCTGATCCTGCTCGTCGAGGCGATGGTCATCATGTCCTTCGCCGCCACCGACGTCTTCCTCTTCTACGTGTTCTTCGAGGCCATGCTCATCCCGATGTACTTCCTCATCGGCGGCTTCGGGGACCGGGCCGGCAGCGGCGACGAGGAGGGCCAGGCGCGGCAGCGCAGCTACGCGGCGGTCAAGTTCCTGCTCTACAACCTGGTCGGCGGCCTGGTGATGCTGGCCGCGGTGATCGGCCTGTTCGTCGCGACGGCCGACCAGCTGCCGGAGGGCACCTTCTCGCTCCAGGCCATCCTGGAGGCGCGCGCCTCGGGCGAGCTCGACTTCGCGACGAACACCGAGCGTTGGCTGTTCCTCGGCTTCTTCCTCGCCTTCGCCATCAAGGCGCCGCTGTGGCCGCTGCACACCTGGCTGCCCAACGCGATGGGCGAGTCGACGGCCCCGGTGGCCGTGCTGATCACCGCGGTGGTCGACAAGGTCGGCACCTTCGCGATGCTCCGCTTCTGCCTGGGCCTCTTCCCGGACGCCAGCCACTGGGCGACCCCGGTGGTGCTCACGCTGGCGCTGGTCAGCATCCTCTACGGCGCGCTGCTCGCCATCGGCCAGCGGGACATGAAGCGGCTGATCGCCTACGCCTCGATCAGCCACTTCGGCTTCATCGTGCTCGGCATCTTCGCGATGACCAGCCAGGGCCAGGGCGGCGCCACGCTCTACATGATCAACCACGGGGTGGCCACGGCCGCGCTGATGCTGGTGGCCGGCTTCCTGATCTCGCGGCGCGGCTCGCGGATCATCGCCGACTACGGCGGGGTGCAGAAGACGGCCCCGGTGCTGGCCGGCACCTTCCTGGTCGGCGGCCTGGCCACGCTCTCGCTGCCCGGCACCGGCCCCTTCGTGAGCGAGTTCCTGGTGCTGGTGGGCACGTTCAGCCGCTACCAGGTGGCCGGCATCGTGGCCAGCACGGGGATAGTGCTGGCGGCGCTGTACGTGCTGATCCTCTACCAGCGCACCATGACGGGCCCGGTGAAGGCGGGGCTCGAGAAGCTGCCCGACCTGCGGGTGCGGGAGCTCGCGGTGGTGGCGCCGCTGATCGCGCTGGTGATCTTCCTCGGCGTCTACCCGCGGCCGCTCACCGACATCGTCAACCCGGCCGTCGAGCACACCCTGTCCGACGTCGACCGGCAGGACCCGGCGCCGCAGGTGCCGGCGGAGGCGGAGGCCGCACATGAGTAACTCTCGTCACGCAGGAGGGGTTGCATGAATCCCGGGGATCTGACCGCTCCCGACATCGAGTGGATCGCGCTCTCGCCGAGCCTGATCGTGTACGGGGCGGCCGTCGTCGGCATCCTGATCGAGGCGTTCGCGCCCCGTAAGGCCCGCTACCCGGCCGAGGTGGTGCTCGCCACGCTCGCGCTCGCGGCGTCGTTCGCCGCGGTGGTCGGCCTGGCGGCCGGCGACCGGGGCACGTCGAGGTCGCAGGTGGCCGGCATGGGTTCGCTGGCCGTCGATGGCCCGGCGCTCTTCCTCCAGGGCGTGATCGTGCTGGTCGGCCTCGTCTCGGTGTTCCTGTTCGCCGAGCGGCGGTTGGAGCCGGCGGCGCACGGGGCGCGCGTCGACTCGTTCGCGGCGCAGCCGGCGGCCGTGCCGGGCGGCGCGGCCGAGCGGGAGGCGGTGCGGGCCGGGCACACCACCACGGAGATCTTCCCGCTGCTGCTGTTCGCGGTGGGCGGCATGCTGCTCTTCACGGCGGCCAACGACCTGCTGGTGCTGTTCATCGCGCTCGAACTGCTGTCGCTGCCGCTGTACCTGCTGTGCGCGCTGGCCCGCCGCCGGCGGCTGCTGTCGCAGGAGTCGGCCGTCAAGTACTTCCTGTTGGGCGCGTTCGCCTCCGCCTTCCTGCTGTTCGGCATCGCGCTGCTCTACGGCTACGCGGGCACGGTCTCCTACGCGGGCATCAGGGACGTCATCGCGGGCAACCCGGCCGCCATCGACCCGGGTCTCGCCTCCACCATGGGCAACGACGCGCTGCTGCTGATCGGCGGCGCGATGGTGCTGATGGGCCTGCTGTTCAAGGTGGGCGCGGTGCCGTTCCACATGTGGACCCCGGACGTCTACCAGGGCGCCCCGACCCCGGTCACCGGCTTCATGGCGGCGGCCACCAAGGTGGCGGCCTTCGGCGCGATGCTGCGGCTGCTGTACGTGGTGCTGCCCGGCATGCGCTGGGACTGGCAGCCGGTGCTGTGGGGCGTGGCCATCGCCTCGATGGTGGCGGGCGCGGTGATCGCGATCACCCAGACCGACGTGAAGCGGCTGCTGGCGTACTCGTCGATCGCGCACGCCGGGTTCATCCTGGCGGGCGTGGTGGCGGTCTCCGAGGACGGCGTCTCGTCGGTGCTGTTCTACCTGGGCGCCTACTCCTTCGTCACGCTCGGCGCGTTCGCCGTGGTGACGCTGGTGCGGGACGCCGACGGCGAGGCCACCCACCTGTCCAAGTGGGCCGGCCTCGGGCGGCGTTCGCCGCTGCTGGCGGCGGTCTTCGCGCTCTTCCTGCTGGCCTTCGCCGGCATCCCGCTGACCTCCGGCTTCGCGGGCAAGTTCGCGGTCTTCCGGGCGGCGGCCGACGCGGGCGCGATGGGCCTGGTGATCGTCGGTGTGATCGCCTCGGCGATCGCGGCGTTCTTCTACGTCCGGGTGATCGTGCTGATGTTCTTCAGCGAGCCGAAGGCCGAGGGCCCCTCGGTGGTGATCCCGAGCCCGCTGACGATGTCGGTGGTGGCGCTGGCCGCCGTGGTGACGCTGGTGCTTGGCGTGGCGCCGCAGTACTTCCTCGACCTGGCGGGACAGGCGGGCACGTTCGTGCGGTGAGCGTTGCATGACATCGCGAAGGCCCGATCCCCCACGGGGGACCGGGCCTTCGCGATGTCGGGCGGGCGCCGGGAGGGCGTCAGCCGGCGTTGTACTCCTCGATGATGCGGCCGATCTCCGCCTGCTCCGCCTCGCTGAAGCCGCCGGTGGCCAGGTTCCGCATGGTGGCGGTCTGACCGCCGGACCAGGTCACGGTGAGGTTCTCACCGTCGAACTCGGTCACCGTGGCGGACATGTCGCTCCAGGAGCCGCCGTAGGACTGGCAGTCGTTCAGGGTGAACGTGCCGTCGGCGTAGGAGCCGGTGCAGTAGTCGGTGGCGTTGGGGTCGAAGCTGGAGTAGAAGAGGACCTCGCCGGTGGCGGCGTCGATCTCGAAGTTGGTGGTGTCGACGGTGGCGCTCTCGTACCAGTCGCCGTCCAGCTCCTCGATGGTCGGGCCCGTGGTGACCTCGCCGCCGGAGCCGCCGTCGGTGGTGGAGCCGGTGTCCCCGCCGGTGGTGCCGGCGTCGCCGGTCTCCTCGCCGCCGGTGGTGCTGCCCGGGTCCTCCGTGCTGCTCTCCTCCGAGCCGCCCGAGCTGCCGCCGACGCTGCCGAAGGCGCCTTCCTCGTCGTCGTTGCAGCCCGTGAGCGCGAGCGCCGTGGCCGCGGCGACGACGGGCAGAGCGAGCCGTATTGCCTTACGCATGGATTCCCCTAGTACGGTTGAACTCGATGCAGGCAGGTTATATGCCCGCCGGGGTGGGTAGGTCGTTGTGTTACACGCCTGAGGCAATCCACGCTGGACTGATACCTGTGTGGCGATTGGCGGGTGAATGTGCCCTCGCATGCCGGTGGCCCGGGTCCCCCCGTGGGACCCGGGCCACCGTTGCCTCCTGCGATGGCTTGCGCCTGGGGTCAGCCCCCGAGCTCCGCCTCCAGGTCCTCCAGCTCCGCCAGGCTGTCCTCGAGCTCGCTCAGGTCACCGCCGAGGTCGCCCAGGTCGCCGAGGTCGCCCATCATGTTGGTGTACTCCTGGGTGGTGCCGGAGGCCCAGGTGACGGTCAGGGTTTCGCCGTTCAGCGCCACTGTGGCCTCACGGTCGGCCCACTCCTCGGAGCCGAACACGGTGCACTCGTCGAGCGTGATGGCGCCGGGGGCGTAGCTTCCGGTGCAGATGTCGCCCTCCTCGAGAGTGTCCTCGGTGAAGTTGACCGCGCCGGCCGTGAAGGTCAGGACGGCGTCCGTGTCCTCCACCCCGGTGAGCCAGGCACCCTCGAGCTCCTCGGCCGTCGGCCCCTCGCCGCCGGCCTCGCCGCCCGCCGCGTCGTCCGCGGCCTCTTCGCCCTCGCCGCCGCCGGTGGTCTCGGAGGCGCCGTTGTCGCTGCCGCCGTCGTTCCCGTTCGACTCGTCGTCCCCACCGCAGGCGGTGAGCGCCAGGGCCAGGGACGCGGCGACGGCGGGCAGGGCGAGCCGTATTGACTTACGCATGAATTCCCCTCGTGCGTACAAACGTTGTACTCGGTGCCGGAAGATTATCTGCTCGGCGAGGCGGGTAGATCACTGTGTTACGCGCTCATGGCAATCGGTGCCGTACTGATACGTATGTGAAAGCAGTGTCGCCCTGGTGCCCACGAGGGGGAGGGGGCGGGGCGCCGTGGACGGCGGTACGTCCTGGTGGTGATCCACTTCCGACCGGCTACGCTGCGGGGGGTATCGGACCGGAAGACAGGGGAGTCACTCGTGACCGTCGTGGGACCCTTCGGGGACAGCGTGCGGGACCCGGCCCTGGAAGCCGAACTCCAGGCAGGGTTGACGGCTGTCGAGGCGGGGCTGATCGAGGCCACCAAGAGCGACGTCCCCTTTATAACGGAGACGGCGCAACACCTGGTGCGGGCGGGCGGGAAGCGGTTCCGTCCGCTGCTGCTGCTGTTGGCGGCCCGGTTCGGTGATCCCGAGGCGCCGGGCGTGGTGCCGGCGGCCGTGGTGGTGGAGCTGACCCACCTGGCCACCCTCTACCACGACGACATCATGGACGAGGCCGAGGTGCGGCGCGGGGTGCCGAGCGCCAACGCCCGCTGGAGCAACTCGGTGGCGGTGCTCACCGGCGACTTCCTCTTCTCCCGCGCGTCGTCGATAGTGGCCGACCTGGGCCCCGACGCCGTGCGCATCCAGGCCGAGGCGTTCGAGCGCCTGGTGACGGGACAGATCCAGGAGACCGCGGGGCCGCTGCCCGGCGAGGACCCGGTCGCCCACCACCTGGAGGTGATCGCGGGCAAGACCGGCTCGCTGATCGCCGTCGCGGGCCGGATGGGCGCGATGATGTCGGGCGCCCCCGAGTCGGTGGTCGACACCCTGGCCCTGTACGGCGAGCGGATCGGCGTGGCCTTCCAACTCGCCGACGACGTGCTGGACATCGCCAGCGACGGGCGCGAGTCGGGGAAGACGCCGGGCACCGACCTGCGGGAGGGCGTCCCCACGCTGCCGGTGCTGCGGCTGCGGGAGATGGCAGGGGAGGGCGGCTCGCCGGCCGACAAGGAGCTGTGCGAGCTCCTGGACGGCGATCTGACGGACGACGCCAGGCACGCCGAGGCCCTGGAGCGGCTGCGGGCCCATCCGGCGCTCGAACGGGCCAGGCGCGACGCGCTGTCCTTCGCCGAGCAGGCCCGCAGGACGCTCGACCCGCTGCCCGACATACCGGCCAGGCGGGCGCTCGCCGACCTCTGCGACGTGGTCGCCGACCGTACGGCGTAGCCGCCCACCGCTCCGTCGTTCCCCTCGGCCCGACCCCGGGTAGAACCCCTACGGGACGGGCCGTGTTCCTCCCCCTCCGGTCATCCTCTGGTAGTACCGCGATTGACTCCCGACGGTGGATGCCGGAAAGGCCCCAGCCTGTTGCAATTGGTGGTGCCGGGCGCGAAGCGTCGTGAGTGGAGGGGCAACTGATGGCAGTGCACAGGAATGTTCGCCGGGCCGCCGTGCCGGTCGCGGTGGTGGCCGGGGTGGCCGCGGTGGGTGCGGGGGTCTGGCCCGCGATCGCGAGCGACGGCGGCCCCGACCTGCCGGACGTGACGGCCGAGGAACTGGTCGTGCGGGTCGTGCAGTCGGAGACGGAGCAGCTGTCCGGCACGGTGCGGGTCGAGGCCGACCTCGGGCTGCCGGACCTCGGGCCCATGCTGGACGGCGTGTTGGACGGGGCGGGGCCCGCCGGCCGGCTGGCCGGGCTCGCCACCGGGGACAGCACGCTGCGGGTCGCCATGGACGGCCCTGAGCGGCAGCGGGTGGCGCTGGCGGACGGCTCGGACGAGTTCGCCGTGATCCGCAACGGGGACGACCTGTGGGCCTACGACAGCGCCGGCGACACCGTGCTGCACGCGACGGCCCCGGCCGAGGCCCGCGAGGCGGCGCCGTTCGCCGGCCTCACGCCGCAGGAGGCCGCCGAGCGGCTGCTGGCGGCCGCCGGTGAGCACGCGGACATCTCGGTGGACGGCACCTCCCGAGTGGCGGGACGCACCGCCTACCAGCTGACGGTCGAGCCGACCGACGCGTCCAGCGGCGTCTCCCTGGCCCGGCTCGCGGTCGACAGCGAGACGGGCGTGCCGCTCGCCGTGTCGGTCACGAGCGAGCGCGGCTCGCTCGACATCGCCTTCTCACAGATCGACTACACCCAGCCGGCCGGCTCCGTCTTCGACTTCACCCCGCCGAGCGGCGCCGAGGTCGTCGAGATCGACCCCGAGACCGGCCTCGAAGGACTGCTGTCCGGCCTCGGCCCGGACGTCACCGGCGACCTGCCGTTCCACGACGGCCAGTTCGAGGGCGGCTTCGACCCCGAGGAGCTCGACCTCTCGGAGCTCCTCCGCGGATAGCGCGCCTGCCCCCTGGCCGGGGCCTATGCTGAGCACGTCGCTCGGGAAGGACTGCATCATGGCGCTGCCCATCGACCCCGACATCCAGGACGGCCCGGTCTCCGAGGAAAAGGATCCGGAGGAGGCGGTCCTGGAGGTCGCCGCGAACCTCGACGTGCCCGAGGGCTACCGGGTCCAGGTCATCGACGGAAGGATCATCGTGACCCCACCGGCCGACGGCGACCACGCCGTGGCTCTGACCGCACTGATGGCCGCGCTCCTCGCCGCCGGGGCGGAGGAAAAGGGCCTGCACGTGGTCCAGGGGTTGGGGATATACCTGAGGCCAGGGAAGAAGGGCTTCGCCATCCCGGACCTGGCCCTGGTGGACGAGGACTTCCGAGAACACCAATTGCCGTACAACTGCTACGCGCCCTCCGTCTTCCGTCTGGTGGCCGAGGTCACCTCCTCCAACTGGCGGGACGACACGGACAGCAAGGTCACCGCATACGCCACGGTCGGCGTGCCCGTCTACCTGATCGCGGACCGGGAACACGGCAAGGTCCTGGTGCTCACTCGTCCGCACGAGGGCGCGTACCAGAGCACGGCGGAGTACCTTCCGGGCGACAAGGTGGAGATCCCGGGTGACCTTCCCTGCCAGGTCGCCGTGGAGAAGCTGCTTCAGATCCGCTGATCAGCCCGCCCGGCCGGCTGGCCCACCATCGGTCGGCCGTGCCGAGAGGCCCGGCTCAGGAGTAGCTGGCCACGACCTCGTCCGGGCCCCAGCACAGCTCTACGCGATCGGCGTCCACGCCACGGGCGAGGCCCGCGCGTGAGACGATCGCGAGCCCCGTGTGGCCAGGGAGGAATCCCGGCACCTGGGCCGTGTCGCGGTGGAGTTGGGCGAGGTCGTGGTCGTCGAACGGGGTGCCGAGCCACTTGATGGAGCCGGCGAAGCACAGGCGTTCGGCGACCGGCCCGCGGTCGGCGCCGACCAGATCGACCTCCGGGGCGAACTGCCGGTTCCACCAGCCGCCGACCGCTTCGGTGTCCGGCCAGGGCAGTGCGCCGGCCGTGGCAGCCAGCTCAAGCGACTCGCGAATCAGCGGTTCGACCGCCCGCCCGCGCCAGCTGCTCCACCGGCGGTCGAACAGGCGGAACGCGGCCTCGCCCCGCCCGCGCCTCGACAGCTCCTGGCCGGCGCGGAGCACCGCCAGGTAGAGCCGCAAGTTGCTGTCCGCGACGCGGTAGAGCATTGGCTTGCCGGGCTTGACGGAGAGTGGGCTGTCCGTGGCGAGCACCCTTTTCTCGGCCACGAGCCGGTGGAGCAAGGGGGAGAGCGATCCCGACGGGAGCGTTCCCTGCCGACTGCCGGCGGTGGCGGCGATGTTGGCGTGGGTTCGATCTCCGCCGCCAACCGCTTCGAGGACCCTGCGCGTCAGGTCGGGGGACGGAAACTCGGCGAGCAGCGACGACTCCGGGATGCTGAACAGCGGTGACGCGGGGTCCCCGCACTCACCCCTGACGAAGTCGACGGTCGGTGTGCCGTTCGGCCAGATGCGCACGATGCCGGGCAGACCACCGGAGACCAGGTGGGCGTCGATCGCCTCGGCAGGTCCGAGCCCCAGGGCTCGCCCGGTCTCGGCGGGGTTGAGCGGACCGAGCACCAGATGGTCGGCCCGGCCGTAGAACGGCTGATCGTAGGCCGTGAACCGCTCCATCATGTGCAGGTCACTGCCGAGCAGGAGCAGCAGGACGGGGCGTTGTGCGAGCAGCCGGTCCCAGGCGGTCTGGAGCGCGCCGTCGAACACGGGGTCCTGCTCGGCCAGCCAGGGCAGCTCGTCGATGACCACGACACAGGGCCGGTCTGGCAGGGCTGTGGTCAGCGTTCGGAAGGCGTCCAGCCAGCCGGCGCTGGTGGGGGCGTCACCGGCGACGAGGTCGGGATCGACCGGTAGGGCGGAATCCCTCAGCTCGGCGAGGAAGGTCGAGACGGACTCGATCGAAGAGGCTCCCTTCGTCGCCGTGAAGAACAGATACGGCACCTGCGCGCGGTCGCAGAACTCCTGCACCAGCCGGGATTTGCCCACCTGGCGCCGGCCGCGCACCGCCACGGCGACTCCGCGCCGGGACGCGGAGACCCGCTCCAGCCGCTTCCGCAGCATGCCGAGCTCGGCCTCGCGTCCGACGAAGTCCCGCGCCATGGGGCGACCTCCAGGTAGCTTTGTTCTACGTAGATTCATTCTACGTAGATGACGGCTACCAAGACCTACTGGTATCGCTCCAAGATCGCCGCGAGGTAGTCCTCGAGACGGGTCCGCAGCAGGGCCGGCGTGAGGTCGGTGCGGCCGAGGTCCCGCCAGGGCAGGGCGAGCTTCTCGGCGTCGGGGGCGAAGGCGAGGGCGTCGAGCAGCCGCCAGTAGAGGTGGTCGCGTGGGTCGGCGGACAGTTCGCCGCCGGCGGTCGTGTAGTGGTCGGCGAGGCGGAGGCCGGCGGCCGGGCCGTGCAGCAGGGCGAGGGCGGTCGCGCAGTGGGCCACGTCGAGGTCGGCCGGGCCCCAGGACGTCTCGACCCAGTCGACGACGCCGGTGATGTCGCCCCCGGCGAAGAGGACGTTGCCGGGGTGGAAGTCGCGGTGCAGGAAGCGGCCGGTGAAGGGTGGGGGCTCGCGGCGGATGGCGGCCACCGCGCGGCGCCAGAGCGCGGGCCGGGCGGTGTCCCGCGGGACGGCGACGCGGTCCGGGGCCGTCCAGGCCTGGTAGGGGCGGGGGCGCTCGGCCGGCGCGATGGCGTGGACGCGGACCAGCAGCGCGGCCAGGGCCGCCCCGGTGTCCTCGGTCAGCCGGACGGCGCCGGGGAGCCGCGTCATCAGCAGGGACGGCGCGGCGCAGTGCTCGCCCGTCGGGTCGACCGCGAGCGGCTCGGCCGCCGGGACGTCCGTGGTGCGCAGCAGGGCCAGGACCTCGGCCTCCCTGGTGAGCAGTCCTGGCGCATGGCGGCGGAAGAAGGGGGTGAGGAAGGAGCGGAGGACCAGTTCGCGGTCGTCCGTGGTCCGCAGCGCGCAGATCCTGGAGGTCCAGCCGCCGCGCAGCGGGCGGGCGTCGGCGACCGCCTCGCCCGGCGCGAGGTGGCGTTCGAGCCAGGCCAGGGTGGCCGGCTCAAGCATCGCGCGCCGCGGCCGGCTCGGCGGCGGCGGTGTCGGGGAGGTGGCGGGCCACGGTGCGGCGGGTCCTGCGGACGTTCCGCAGGGCGTCCCAGGTGAGGATCGACAGCGCGGTCCAGACGAGCAGGAAGCCGGCCCAGCGCTCCGGCGGCATCTCCTCGTGGAAGGCCAGCACCCCGAGCAGGAACATCGAGGTGGGGGCGAGGTACTGCATCAGGCCGAGCGTGGAGAGCGGGAGGCGCACGGCGGCCGCGCCGAAGAAGATCAGCGGCAGCGCGGTGGCCAGGCCGCTGCCGACCAGCAGCGCGGTGTGCGCGGTGCCGTCCGTGGTGAACGTCGACTCGCCGCGCCCGGCCAGCACCAGCACGAAGCCGAGCGCCGGCAGGAACTGGAGCGCCGAGTCGGCCGTGAAGCCCTCCAGGCCGTCCAGCCCGGTCTTCTTCTTGACCAGGCCGTAGACCGCGAAGCTGACGCTCAGGGCGAGGGAGATCCACGGGACCTGGCCGTAGGCGACGCTCATCACCACGACCGCCGTGGCGCCGACCCCGACCGCCGCCCACTGGGCCGGCCGCATCCGCTCGCGCAGCACCAGCACGCCGATGGCGATGGTCAGCAGCGGGTTGATGAAGTACCCGAGGGACGCCTCGAGCACCCGGCCCTCGCCCACCGCCCAGATGAAGATGTACCAGTTGACGGAGATCAGCGTGGCCGAGACCAGCAGCAGCCCGAGTCGGCGCGGGTCACGCACCAGCGGCCGGATCCAGGACCAGTTGCGGACGGCGGCCAGCAGCGCCAGGGCGGTCGGCAGCGACCACAGCATCCGGTGCGCCAGCACCTCGGAGGCGCCGGCGGACTCCAACTCCCGCCAGTAGATCGGCAGCAGGCCCCAGAGCCCGAAGGCGCCGAGGCCGAAGACCAGTCCGGACCTGCTTCCCGCGCTGCCCGCTGCCACCCTTGCCTCCCACGACCACGGCCCGACGCCCCCTCGAAGGTAGCGCCGGGCCGGGCGGCTGTCATTCCCGTTTTCGCGTGACGGTCCTGACAGGGGGGTCCAACGGGGTCAGCCGGCGACCGTCCAGGTGTCGTTGCCCGCGAGCAGCGCCGCCAGGTCACCCTTGCCGCGCGACTCGACGGCCCGCTCCAGCTGCTCGGCCATCAGGTCCTCGTAGGCCGGCCGCTCGACGCTGCGGAACACGCCGATCGGGGTGCGGTGCAGGGTGTGCGGGTCGGCGAGCCGGGAGAGCGCGAAGGCGGTGACGGGGGTGGCCGCGTGCGCGTCGTGCACGACCAGCGCGTCGGTGCCGGCCTCGGCCACGGGCACCACGCGGAGCTCGCCGGTGGCCGGGTCGCGGACTACGCCCTGCTCGCCGAGGCCGTCCTCGGCGGGCAGGCCGAAGCGGATCGGCTGGCCGTGCTCCAGGCGGATCACGGCCTCCTGGGCGCGCTGCTTGTCCTTGAGGGCCTCGAAGGCGCCGTCGTTGAAGATGTTGCAGTTCTGGTAGATCTCGACCAGCGCCGAGCCGTGGTGCTCGGCGGCGGCCCGCAGCACGCCCGTGAGGTGCTTGCGGTCCGAGTCGATGGTCCTGGCGACGAAGGACGCCTCGGCGCCGAGCGCCAGCGACACCGGGTTGAACGGGGTGTCGAGGGAGCCCATCGGCGTGGACTTGGTGATCTTGCCGGGCTCGGAGGTCGGCGAGTACTGGCCCTTGGTGAGCCCGTAGATCCGGTTGTTGAACAGCAGGATCTTCAGGTTCACGTTGCGGCGCAGCGCGTGGATCAGGTGGTTGCCGCCGATGGACAGCGCGTCGCCGTCGCCGGTGACCACCCAGACCGACAGGTCGCGACGGGCGGCCGCCAGGCCGGTGGCGATCGCCGGGGCGCGGCCGTGGATGGAGTGCATCCCGTAGGTGTTCATGTAGTACGGGAAGCGGGAGGAGCAGCCGATGCCGGAGACGAAGACGATGTTCTCCCTGGCCAGGCCGAGCTCGGGGAGGAAGCCCTGCACGGCGGCCAGCACCGCGTAGTCGCCGCAGCCGGGGCACCAGCGGACCTCCTGGTCCGACTTGAAGTCCTTGGCGCTCTGCCGCGACTCGGTGCGCGGCACGAGCGACAGGGCGGTGCGGGCCCCGGCCGAGGTGGTGGGAGCGTCAGCGGGCATCGTCGGCGGCCTCCTTGAAAGCGGATGCGAGCTGCTCGGCCTTGAACGGGAGGCCGGTGACCTGCGTGATGGACCGGACGTCCACCAGATACCTGGCGCGCAGCAGGGTGGCGAGCTGGCCGAGGTTCATCTCCGGGCACAGCACCCGGTCGTAGGAGCGCAGCACGTCCCCGAGGTTGGCGGGGAGCGGGTTGAGGTGGCGCAGGTGCGTCTGGGCGATCCGGCCCCCGGCGCGGCGGATCCGCCGGACGGCGGCGGTGATCGGGCCGTAGGTGGAGCCCCAGCCGAGCACCAGCGTGGTCGCCTCGCCGCTCGGGTCGTCGACCACGAGGTCCGGCACGTCGATGCCGTCGATCTTGGCCTGCCGGGTCCGCACCATGTGCTCGTGGTTGGCCGGGTCGTAGGAGATGTTGCCCGTGCCGTCCTGCTTCTCGATGCCGCCGATGCGGTGTTCGAGGCCGGGGGTGCCGGGCACGGCCCACGGCCTGGCCAGGGTCTGGGGGTCCCGCTTGTAGGGCCAGAAGACCTCGGTGCCGTCGGCCAGCGTGTGGTTGGGCGCGGTGGTGAACTGGACACGCAGGTCCGGCAGTTCGTCGACCTCGGGGACCCGCCAGGGCTCGGAGCCGTTGGCCAGGTAGCCGTCCGAGAGCAGGAAGACGGGGGTGCGGTAGGTCAGCGCGATGCGCGCCGCGTCCAGCGCGGCGGTGAAGCAGTCGGCGGGGGTGGCCGGCGCGACGATCGGCACCGGGGCCTCGCCGTTGCGCCCGTACATCGCCTGGAGCAGGTCGGCCTGCTCGGTCTTGGTCGGCAGCCCGGTGGAGGGGCCGCCGCGCTGGATGTCGACGATCAGCAGCGGCAGTTCGAGCGAGACGGCGAGCCCGATGGTCTCCGACTTCAGCGCCACGCCGGGGCCCGAGGTGGTGGTCACGCCGAGCGCGCCGCCGAAGGCCGCGCCGAGCGCGGCGCCGATGCCGGCGATCTCGTCCTCGGCCTGGAAGGTGCGCACGTCGAAGTTCTTGTGCCTGGACAGCTCGTGCAGCACGTCCGAGGCCGGGGTGATCGGGTAGGAGCCGAGGAACAGCGGCAGGTCGGCGCGCTGGCCGGCGGCGATCAGGCCGTACGCCAGGGCCAGGTTGCCGGAGATGTTCCGGTAGACGCCGGCGGGGAAGGCGCTGGCGGCCGGGGCCACCTCGTAGGAGACGGCGAAGTCCTCGGTGGTCTCGCCGAAGTTCCACCCGGCGCGGAAGGCCGTCAGGTTGGCCTCGGCGATCTCCGGGCGCTTGGCGAACTTGGCGCGCAGGAAGGCCTCGGTGCCCTCGGTCGGCCGGTGGTACATCCAGGAGAGCAGGCCGAGCGCGAACATGTTCTTCGAGCGGCCGGCCTCCTTGCGGGTGAGGTCGAAGCCCTTCAGCGCCTCGACGGTCAGCGCGGTCAGCGGCACCGGGTGGACGCTGTACCCGTCAAGCGAGCCGTCCTCCAGCGGATTGCTGTCGTAACCCACCTTGGCCAGGGCGCGCGAGGTGAACTCGTCGGTGTTGACGATGATCTCGCCGCCGCGCGGCACGTCGGGCAGGTTCGCCTTGAGGGCCGCCGGATTCATCGCCACCAGCACGTTGGGGGCGTCGCCCGGCGTGAGGATGTCGTGGTCGGCGAAGTGCACCTGGAAGGAGGAGACGCCGGGGAGCGTGCCGGCGGGGGCCCGGATTTCGGCGGGAAAGTTCGGCAGGGTGGACAGGTCGTTGCCCAGTGACGCGGTCTCCGAGGTGAATCGGTCCCCCGTGAGTTGCATTCCGTCGCCGGAATCCCCCGCGAAGCGGATGATTACCCGGTCAACACGCCTGACGTCCTTCGTGTCCCGGCTCGCCTGGTCGACCTCAGTGGTCACTGCTGTAGCCCTCCTTCGAGGCGACTCTTGTCCGCCATGGTACGCGGGTGAGGGTTACCTTACTGATGAAGATCGGATCAAAGGGCAGGTGACGAGGTTCGAAACGGCCTGCCGTCATCGCGACCCGCCCCCCTGCGAGACATGGCGGTGCGCACCGCTGACGCACCACTGGAACCCTGGTTCCAGCGTCGCAGGCGCGCTAGGAATTCAGATAGGTCAGAACCGCCAGAACCCGCCGGTGATCTGTGTCACTCTGTGCCAAGCCGAGCTTCATAAAGATGTTGCTCACGTGCTTTTCGACCGCGCCGTGACTCACCACGAGCTGCGCGGCGATCGCCGAGTTGGTGCGACCCTCGGCCATTAGTCCTAGGACTTCCCTTTCCCTGGGCGTGAGCCCACCGAGAACATCCTGTTTGCGGCTGCGGCCGAGCAACTGCGCCACCACCTCCGGGTCGAGCGCCGTGCCGCCCGAGGCCACCCGCGTCACCGCCTCCACGAACTCGCTGACGTCCGCCACCCGGTCCTTCAACAGGTAGCCCACGCCCCGGCTCGAACCGGCGATCAGCTCCGTCGCGTACTGCTCCTCCACATACTGCGAAAGGACCAGCACCCCCAGCTCCGGGAAGCTCCCACGCAGCCGCACGGCCGCCCGCACGCCCTCGTCGGTGTGGGTCGGCGGCATCCGCACGTCCGCCACCACCACGTCGGGCGGCGACCCGGCCGCCGCCAGCTCGCGCACCACCTCGACCAGCGCCTCGCCGTCCCCGACCCCGGCGACGACCTCGTGGCCCCGGTCGACGAGCAGCCGCGTCAGGCCCTCCCGCAGCAGCACCGAATCCTCGGCGATCACCACGCGCACGTTCTGTTCTCCCCCGATCTCACCGTTCTCGCCGTTCTCACCGGTCCTGCCGTACTCGGCGCCGTCCGCCGGCGGTCAGCATCTCACCCCGGCCCACGCCGTCCCACCCGGTCTCAGCGGGCGGGCACGCCGGCCGCCGCCCGGTCCCGCCACGGCAGCTCCGCGGTGACGGTGGTGGGGCCGCCGGCGGGGGAGTGGACGGCGAGCAGGCCGTCGACGGCGGCGAGCCGGTCGGCGAGGCCGGCCAGTCCTGAGCCGGCGGTGGGGTCGGCGCCGCCCCGGCCGTCGTCGGTCACCTGGAGCATCAGCCGGCCCTCCGCGCGCCACACGTCCACCGTGGCCTGGCGGGCGCCGCTGTGCTTGCTGACGTTCTGCAGCAGCTCGGAGGCGGTGAAGTAGGCGATGCCCTCGATCGCCTCGGCCGGCCGCAGCGGCAGCTCCACGTCCACCGTCACGGGCACCGTGCAGCGGGAGGCGACGGCCGACAGCGCCGGGCCGAGGCCGCGGTCGGTGAGGATGGCCGGGTGGATGCCGCGGGCCAGGTCGCGCAGCTCGCGCAGGGCCTGCTTGACCTCGCCGTGCGCCTCGTCGACCAGCCTGGCCGCCGCCTCCGGGTCCCGCGTGATGGTCTCCTTCGCCATGCCGAGCCCCATCGCCAGCGCCACGAGCCGGGCCTGCGCGCCGTCGTGCAGGTCACGCTCGATCCGCCGCAGGTCGGCGGCCGAGGCGTCCACCACCACCGAGCGGTCCTCCTCCAGCTGGAGCACCCGGTCGGCCGCCGCCGAGCGGCCAAGCAGCGTGACGACCAGCAGCCGGTCCACCGCCGCCATCCCCCTGATCAGCGGCGCGGCGGCCACCATGACCAGCGCGCCCACCAGGGCCACCAGCGCGTACTCCCAGGGGCTGTCCCAGATCCAGCCGTGGCCCTGGCCGTCCACGTTGACGCCGATGCCCGGCTCGTCGGTGTAGCGGGTGATCGTCCAGCCCCAGGCCGGGAACGTCAGCGCGGACAGGCCGAGGCCCCACAGCACGGTCACCGCGGTGAAGGTGAACAGCGCCCACCACAGGTGCAGCAGCGCGTACGCGGTGCTCCGCCACGACACGTTGCTGCGAAGCACCGCGCCCATCCACGCGACCGGACCGCGCTGACCGCGCCGCGGCCGCAGCGGCTCTGGCTCGGCCACCTCGACCCCGAGGAAGGCCCTGGCCCTGGCCCGCTCCAGGCGCGCGTAGAGGCGGATCAGCAGCAGCACCAGCGTCAGCAGCGGCAGCCCCACCACCAGGAAGAGCAGGGCGCCGCTGACCGCGAGGCCGACCACCGCGACCAGGAAGCCGGCCAGCGCCACCGGGAAGTTCAGCAGGGCGTGCAGCCCCTCCCGCCAGGTGCGGAGTGTCAGCGGCATGCGCAACACGGTGGTCATGACGTGGTCCCTCGGTTCTTCTCTTCGAGTGTGTCCGCGAGCCTGGTCGGCGGCGCCGGGCGGGCGCGCCAGGGGAGTTCCGCGGTGACGGTGGTGGGGCCGCCGGCGGGGGAGCGGACGGCGAGCAGGCCGTCGACGGCGGCGAGCCGGTCGGCGAGGCCGGCGAGCCCTGATCCGGCGGTGGGGTCGGCGCCGCCTTGGCCATCGTCGGTGACCTGCATCATCAGCCGGCCCTCCGCGCGCCACACCTCGACCGTGGCCTGGCGGGCGCCGCTGTGCTTGCTGACGTTCTGCAGCAGCTCGGAGGCGGTGAAGTAGGCGATGCCCTCGATGGCGTCCGCCGGCCGCTCGTCCAGCTCGACGCTCACCGTCACGGGCACCGTGCAGCGGGAGGCGACGGCCGACAGCGCCGGGCCGAGGCCGCGGTCGGTGAGGATGGCCGGGTGGATGCCGCGGGCCAGGTCGCGCAGCTCCCGCAGGGCCTGCTTGACCTCGCCGTGCGCCTCGTCGACCAGCCTGGCCGCCGCCTCCGGATCCCGCAGGACCGTCTCCTTCGCCATGCCCAGCCCCATCGCCAGCGCCACGAGCCGGGCCTGCGCGCCGTCGTGCAGATCACGCTCGATCCGCCGCAGGTCGGCGTTGGCCGTGTCGGTGACCGCCGCCCGGCCCGACTCCAGCTCCGCGATCCGCCGCTCCAGGCTGTCCGACGGCGACAGCAGCCCGCGCACCAGCGCCCGGTCCACGTTGGTGAACCAGCGCACGATCCACGGCAGCGCCGGCCAGGCCACGATGCCCGCGATCACCGTCAGCCAGCACGTCAGCGTGGCCACCGGCAGCCGCACCACGAAGAACAGCGCGGTCCGCCAGCCCACCGGATCCCGCAGCGCGGACCACAGCCGGGTCAGCAGCCCGCCCTCGCGGGCCCTGGGCAGCGCGCTCGGCTCGTCCACGGAAAGACCGAGCAGCGCCCTGGCGCGCGCCCGTTCCCACGCCCCGACGCGCCGGCAGCCGGCGAGCCCCGCGGCCAGCACCGGCAGACCGACGACCGTCACGGACAGCAGCGCACCGGCGTAGATCCAGACCACGACGCACACGAACGTGACCACGGCCAGCGGGAAGCTCAGCAGCAGATAGGCGCACTCGCGCCAGGCGCGTGCATCGAGCGCCGGGCGCGGTGGCGGCGGCTTCTCCCGCCCCTCCGGGACGCCGCCACCGGCCGGCGTGGTGCTGGTCGAGCTGGTCATGTCCCCAAGCCTGCCGGGCCCTCCCGGCGGTCGCCATGGGGTGGGTCGGTCAACGACGGTGGGGCTACCCCCACCACGTCCCCACCCCGCGCTCGCGAGAGCGGTGGTCACAAGCGGCCCGGCAACCCCTAGACTCACCGGCAGTCCCCAACCCGTCCCCGGTCTGGTCGTCGGAGGCCCGAACGTGCCCGACTACTTCCACGGCTACACGGTCGTCGGTCTGGTCGCGGTGGCCGGCGTGCTGTTCGTCACCGTGGCCTTCGCCGCCGGCCGGCTGCTGCGGCCCGCGGTGCCGACCCCTGAGAAGTTGCTGCCGTACGAGTGCGGCGTGGACCCGGTCGGCGAGGGCTGGGCACACACCCAGATCCGCTACTACGTCTACGCCTTCCTCTACGTGATCTTCGCCGTCGACTCGGTCTTCCTCTTCCCGTGGGCGACGGTCTTCGCGGCGGACGGCTACGGCGGGGTCACGCTGGTCGAGATGTTCGTCTTCCTCGGCTTCCTCTCCGTGGGCCTGCTCTACGCCTGGAAGAAGGGCGTCCTGACGTGGACGTGACTCCCCGCTCCCTGGGCCCGGTGGCGCGGCTCGCCCCCCGGCCCATGAAGGTGATCCTCAACTGGGGGCGCCGCTACAGCCTGTGGGTGTTCAACTTCGGGCTCGCCTGCTGCGCGATCGAGTTCATCGCGGCGTCCATGTCCCGGCACGACTTCATCAGGCTCGGCGTGATCCCCTTCGCGCCAGGGCCGCGGCAGGCCGACCTGATGGTCGTCTCGGGCACCGTGACCGACAAGATGGCGCCGGCGGTCAAGCGGCTCTACGAGCAGATGCCCGAGCCGAAGTACGTGATCTCCTTCGGCGCCTGCTCCAACTGCGGCGGCCCCTACTGGGACTCCTACTCGGTCACCAAGGGCGTCGACCAGCTGATCCCGGTCGACGTCTACGTGCCGGGCTGCCCGCCGCGGCCCGAGGCGCTGCTGCACGGCATCCTCAAGCTCCAGGAGAAGATCGCCGCCGAGTCGCTGCCGAACCGCTACGCGCCGCGGCCGTCCGCGGCCGCCCTCACCAGCGGCCTGGTGGCCCCGCCGCCGGCCCCCGAGGAGGAGCGCCGGTGACCGCCGCCTGGCTGCCGGCCGAGCCGGCCGCGCTCTTCGGCGCCGACGCCACGGCCTCCCTCGCCTACGAGGTGCTGACCGTCGACGTGCCGGCCGCCGCCTGGACCGACGCCCTCACCGTGGCCCGCGACGAGCTCGGCTGCACCTTCTTCGACTGGCTCAGCGCCGTCGACGAGCCCGGCACCGGCTTCCTCGTCTGTGCCCACGTGGTGGCGCTCGGCACCCCGCCCCGCCGCCTCCTGCTGCGGACCACGGTGCCGCACGAGGACGCGGCGCTGGCCACCGCCACCGGCGTCTACCCGGGCGCGGCCTGGCACGAGCGGGAGACCCACGAGATGTTCGGCGTCGACTTCCCCGGCCACCCGGGCCTCGCGCCGCTGCTGCTCCCGGAGAGCTTCGAGGGACACCCGCTGCGGAAGGACTTCGTCCTGGCCGCACGGGTCGCCAAGGCGTGGCCCGGCGCGAAGGAGCCGGGCGAGTCGGACCACGGCGGCCCCCGCCGCCGCCAGATGCTGCCGCCGGGCGTCCCCGACCCCAACGAATGGGGCCCCCTGGCCGGCACGCTCCCCCCGGCCCCACGCCGCGAGGGGGCGCGTAGCGCCCCGAGCGACCGCCCACGCCGCGAGGGGGCGCGTAGCGCCCCGAGCGACCGCCCACGCCGCAGCCGGTCCGCGGCGGATGGCTCGGCGAGCCAGCGTGCCGCCTCGCCGGCGGAGGCCGGCGAAGCCGGGCCGCCTCGGCGTAGCCGGTCCGCGGCGGACGGCTCGGCGAGCCAACGCCGTGCCGGCGAGGCTGCGCCGCCGGCGGAGCCGGGCGAGGCGGGTCCAGCGCGTCGCGGCCGCTCCGCGGCCGATGGCTCGGCCGGTCAGCAGGCGGCCCGTGAGGGCCGTGCGAACGCGCCGGACGCCGATGGTGGGGAGCCGGCCGACTCCGCCGCCGAGGCCGGGACGCCGCGTCGTAGTCGCTCCGCGGCCGACGGCTCGGCGAGCCAGCGTGCCACCGAGGGCGGGACGCCCCCGCCCGGCGCGGGCGAACGCGCCGCGTCCCCATCCGCTCCGTGGCGCGCGCCGGAGGCGACCTCGGACGCCTCCGCGCCGGACGCCGCCGAGACGTCGGCGCCTGGGCGCGACGACTCCGCGTCCGACGGTTCGGCCCGCCAGCGCGCCGCCTCCCCGGCGGAGCCGGGGCAGTCCGAGCCGCCGCCGGGCGAAGTCCGGCCGGCTCAGCGCCGCGAGGCGCCCGACGCCGCCGGGCCCGCGCCGGATGGCGACTCGTCGGGGGAGGGCGCGTAGTGGACGTGTTGGACGTGGCCGTGCGGGTCGCCGCGGTGTTGGTCGCGTTTCTCGTGTTGCCGCTGCTCGTCGGGCAGACCGAGCACAAGGTGATGGCGCACATGCAGGGCCGGCTCGGCCCCATGCACGCCGGTGGGTTCCACGGGTGGGCGCAACTCGTCGCCGACGGCGTCAAGTTCGCGCAGAAGGAGGACACCGTGCCGGCCGGCGCAGACCGCCGGGTGTTCCAACTCGCACCGGCCGTCGCGCTGATCCCGTATCTGGTCGTGCTCGTCGCCATCCCGCTCGGACCCGACGGCATGGTCGGGCAGGTCGTCGACGCCGGCATCTTCTTCGTGCTCGCCGTCCTCGGCGTCGGCGTGCTCGGCTCGTTGATGGCCGGCTGGGCGTCGGCCAACAAGTACTCGCTGCTCGGCGGGCTCCGCACCGCCGCCCAACTCATGGCGTACGAGCTGCCGTTGCTGCTGTCCGCCGCGTCCGTCGCGATGGCCGCCGGGACCCTCTCGCTCACGGGGATCCTCGGCGAGTTCGAGTGGTGGTGGGTGCCGTGGCAACTCGTCGGCGGCTTCGTGTTCTTCACCGCCGGGCTCGCCGAGCTGCAACGCCCGCCGTTCGACGCGCCCATCGCCCCGGAGGAGATCATCTTCGGCGCGTACACCGAGTACTCGGGGCTCCGCTTCGCGTTCTTCCTGCTCGCCGAGTACGCCGGCATCGTCGTCGTCTCGGCGCTCACCGCCGTGCTGTTCCTCGGCGGCTGGCACGGGCCGTGGGCCGACCAGCTCGGCTGGCTGTGGATGCTGCTGAAGACCGGCGCGCTCAGCTTCCTCGTCATCTGGGCCCGCGTCGCCTGGCCCAGGCTCCGCGTCGACCAGATCCAGAAGTTCGCCTGGACCGCGCTGGTGCCCCTCGCCCTGGCCCAGATCGCGTTGACGGGCGTGATCAAGGTGGTGGTGTCGGGATGAGCCTCGGGTCAGGACTCGCCCGCGGGTTGGCGATCACGCTGCGCGCCATGAGGCGCCGCGCGGTCACCCAGCAGTACCCGGAGCGGAGCCCCGAACTGCCGCCCCGCAGCCGGGGCGTCATCGCGCTCTTCGAGGAGAACTGCACCGTCTGCATGCTCTGCGCCCGCGAGTGCCCGGACTGGTGCATCTACATCGACTCGCACAAGGAGACCCTGCCGCCCGCCGCCCCCGGCGGCCGCGAACGCAGCCGCAACGTGCTCGACCGGTTCGCCATCGACTTCTCGCTCTGCATGTACTGCGGGATCTGCGTCGAGGTCTGCCCGTTCGACGCCCTCTTCTGGTCGCCCGAGTTCGAGTACGCCAGCACCGACATCCGCGAACTCACCCACGAGCGTGAGGCGTTGCGCGAGTGGATGTGGACCGTGCCCGAGCCGCCCACGCTCGACGCGGCGGGCGAGGAGCCCAAGGAGATAGCCGCCGCCCGCAAGGCCGTCGAACGGGAGGGCACGTGACCGGGCAGGAGGTCGTCTTCCTCGTCGTCGGGGTCGTCGTCCTCGGCGCCGCCGTCCGCTGCGTCACCACCAGGGAGCTGGTGCACGCCGCGCTCTGGCTGGTGGTCGCGCTCGGCGGTCTGGCCGTCCAGTACCTGCTGCTCACCGCCGAGTTCGTGGCCTGGGTGCAGGTGTTGATCTACCTCGGCTCGGTCGTGGTGCTGCTGCTCTTCGGCCTGATGCTCACCCGGGCGCCCATCGGCCCGTCGCCCGACGCCGACTCGGGCAACCGGCCGGTGGCGCTCGCCGTGTCGCTCGGCTCGGCCGCCGCCCTGGTGGTCCTCGTCGTCGACGCCTTCCGCGGCGCGTGGATCGAACTCGACCGCCCGCACGGCGAGTCGGGGCAGATCGGCGCGAGCCTGTTCCGCGACTGGGTGCTGCCGTTCGAGGCGCTGTCCGTGCTGCTGCTCGCCGCCCTCGTCGGGGCCATCGTCGTCTCCCGCACCCGGGACGCCGCCGGGCGGAACGGCGGTGAGGGCTGATGCACCTGCTCTACCCGGCCGTGCTGGCCGTGCTGCTCTTCTGCACCGGGCTGTACGGCGTGTTGGCCAGACGGAACGCCATCCTGGTGCTGATGTCGGTGGAGTTGATGCTCGCCGCCGTCAGCCTCAACCTGGTGGCGTTCGACGTGTGGCTGCGCGACGCCATGCACTCGGGCCAGGTCCTCACGCTCTTCCTCATCGCCCTCGCCGCGGCCGAGATCGGCATCGGCCTCGCCATCGTGCTGCTCGTGTACCGCGCCCGCGGCACCTCCGCCATCGACCAACTCCGCGAGCTCGGCGAGCCACGAGGGCTCGGGGAGCCCGAGGAGCGGACCTCGGAGACCCGTCACTCGTGAACACCACGACCGCCGCCGTCCTCGTGCCGCTGCTGCCGTTCGTCGCCGCCGCGGTGATCCTGCTGAGCGGCCGGCGCGCGCCAGGATTCGTCCGCCCGCTCGCCGTGCTGCCGACGCTCACCTCCGCCGGCCTCGCGAGCTACGTCGCCGTGCGGCAGGGCGGCGACGAGCCGATCACCGCCGCGACTCGTCTCACGGTCACCGGCAACGACGCCCTCGACGTCCAACTCGCGCTGAACCTCGACGGGTTCGCCGTGCTGGTGGCGGTTCTGGTGGCGGTCGTCGCCGGCTGCGTGCAGCTGTACTCGACCGGCTATCTGGGCGGCGACCCCCGCTACCCCTCCTACGCCGCGCTGGTCTCGCTGTTCACCGCCGCGATGCTGCTGGTCGTCTACGCCGACGACCTGATCGTGCTGCTCGTCGGCTGGGAGGTGATGGGCGTCTGCTCGTACTTCCTGGTCGGCCACTACTGGGAGACCTCGGCCGCCCGCGCCGCCTCGCTCAAGGCGTTCCTGGTCACCAAGCTCGGCGACGTGCCGTTCCTGATCGGCATCCTGGCCCTGGCCGACGCGGCCGGCACCTTCCGCATCAGCGAGATCGCCGGCGGGCTCGTCGACGGCCGGCTCGAACTCGCCCACCCCACCCTGATCGCCCTGCTGCTGCTCGCCGGGGTGGCCGGCAAGTCGGGGCAGGTGCCGCTGCACGCCTGGCTGCCGGACGCGATGGCCGGCCCGACGCCGGTGTCCGCGCTGATCCACGCCGCGACCATGGTCGCCGCCGGCGTCTACTTCGTGGCCCGGCTGCTGCCCGTCTTCGCCGCCTCCACGGCCGCCCTGCTGACGCTCGCGGTCGTTGCGGCCGCCACCATGATCGGCTCGGCGCTCGCCGCCCTCGCCCAGGACGACGTCAAGCGGGTGCTTGCCTACTCCACCATCGGTCAACTCGCCTACATGACGGGTGCGCTGGCCGTCGCCGACCGGGAGGCCGCGGTCTTCCACCTGCTGACCCACGGCGCGTTCAAGGCCCTGCTCTTCCTCTCCGCAGGCGTCCTCATCCACACCGCCGGCACCGGCTCGCTGACCGCCATGTCCCGGATGCGCGGCCTCAAGCGCCGCGCCCCCGACGCCTACTGGACGATGACCATCGGGCTGCTCGCGCTCGCCGCCATCCCGCCGTTCTCCGGCTTCTTCTCCAAGGAGGCGGTGATAGCGGCCGCCGAGCACGCGGCGCTCGACCCTGAACACGGCGTGCCGGCCGCCGCCGGCTGGATCGTGCTGGTCGCCGGGCTGCTCACCGCGCTGCTCACCGCCGGCTACGCCGCCCGCCTCTGGCTGGTCGCCTTCCACGACCCGGTCGACGCCCGCACCGAGCCGGTGCCCGTCTCCGAGGGCGCCAGCCCCGTGATGGCCGCCGTGCTGTGGCTGCTGACGCTCCCCACCCTGCTGCTCGGCCTGGCCTACCCGGTCCTGCCCGACTGGTTCGACGGCGGCGACCTGGCGCCCACCCTCACCACCGCCCTGGTCGCCACCGGCGCCGCGCTGCTCGGCGGCCTCGCCGCCTACGCCGCCTGGCGCCGCGCCTACGAGGGGGCCGCCGAGGACGGATCCGTCGACCCGGCCCCCGCGCTGCTGCGCGGCCTCCACCCGCACGCCGCCGCCGGCTTCCACGCCGACGCCGCCTACGCGGCCGCCGTCGTCCGCCCCACCGAGGCCGCCGCCCGCCTGGTCCGCTTCCTCGACCGGGCCGTCGTCGACAGCTATGTGCGCGCCGCCGGCGCGGCACCCGGGCTGCTCGGCGCCGCCGCCCGCCGCGCCCAGACCGGCAACGTGCAGACCTACCTCAGCGCCATCGTCGCCGGCACCCTCGTCCTGGCCGTCGCCGCCGTCCTCGTCGTCGCGGGGGAGTGAGCGTGATCAGCCTCAACGACACCACCATGCGGCTGCTGCTCGCCGCCGCCGTCGTCCTCCCGCTGCTCGGCGCGGGCGCCGCCCTGCTGCCCGCCCCGCCCGGGCTTCGTGGAAAGGGCGGCCCCGAGCGTGACGTGCTGCGGCACGGCGTCACCGTCACCGGCGCCGTACTCGTCCTGACGCTGCTGCTCGCCGCCGGCTTCGACCACGACCGGCCGGCCGACGTCCAGGCCGAGACCGACCTGAGCTGGATCCCGGCGCTCGACGTCCGACTGCACCTCGGCGTCGACGGCATCTCCCTGCCGCTGCTCGTCCTCACCGCGCTGCTGACCTTCCTCTGCGCCCTCCACACCTACTTCCGGCCGCCCCAGGGCGAGGACACCCCGGGCCCGGTGCCGTTCGTCGCGCTGCTGCTCCTGCTGGAGGCCGGCACGCTCGCCACCTTCGCCGTCCTCGACCTGGTGCTGTTCTTCCTGGCCTTCGAGACGGTCCTGATCCCGATGTACTTCCTGATCGCCCGCTGGGGCGGCGCCGAACGTGCCGCCGCCGCCTGGAAGTTCATCCTCTACACGGTCGTCGGCTCGGTGGTGATGCTGCTCGGCCTGCTGCTGATCGGCCTGCGCGGCGGCACCTTCGACATGGTCGCCCTCGCCGAGGCCAACGGCGCAGGGCTGAGCCACACCACCCAGCTGCTCGCCGTGCTGGCCATCGGCCTCGGCCTCGCCGTCAAGACCCCCATGTGGCCGCTGCACAGCTGGCTGCCCGACGCGCACACGGCCGCCCCCACCGCCGGCTCGGTGCTGCTGGCCGGCGTGCTGCTGAAGATGGGCACCTACGGCCTGGTCAGGATCGCGCTGCCGATCGCCCCCGAGGGCATGCACACCTTCGCGCCCTACCTCGGCGCCTTCGCCGCCGCCGGCATCGTCTACGGCTCCCTCGCCTGCCTCGCCCTGGTGCGCCAGGGCGCGGGCGGCGACCTGAAGCGGCTCATCGCCTACTCCTCCGTCGGCCACATGGGCTTCGTGCTCCTCGGCATCGCCACCCTCACCCGCGGCGGCGTCAACGGCGCGCTGTTCGCCAACGTCGCCCACGGCCTGATCACCGGCCTGCTGTTCTTCCTCGTCGGCGCCCTCAAGGAACGCGTCGGCACCACCGACCTCGACCGGCTGACCGACGTGACGCTCTACGGGCGCGCCCCGCGCTTCGGCGGACTGCTCGCGTTCGCCGCCGTCGCCTCGCTCGGGCTGCCGGGCCTCGCCGGCTTCTGGGGCGAATTGCTCGCCATGCTCGGCGCCTACCACCCGGCCGACGGGCTCAGCCGGCCCGCGTTCCTCGTCTACCTGGTGTGCGCCGGGCTCGGCACCCTGCTGACCGCCGCCTACCTGCTGCTCGTGGTCCGCCGCGTCTGCATGGGGGACCGGGCCGACGAGCCGCTCACCGACCTGCGCGGCCCCGAGTACGCGGCGTTCGCCCCGCTCGCCGCCCTGACCCTGCTCGCCGGCCTGTGGCCGGCCGTCCTGCTCGACCTCACCAACCCCGCCGTCGCGGCCCTCCTGCCCGGAGTCGCCAGATGAACCTCACCCAGAACGTCGACTGGGCAGTCGTCGCGCCCCCGCTCATCGCCGCGGTGGCCGCCGTGGTGGTGCTGGTCGCCGACCTGTTCCTGCCGGCCGCCAGGCGCCCGCTACTCGGCTGGCTGGCCGCCGGCGGCCTCGCGCTCGCCGCCCTCGCCCTGCTGCCGCTGCGCGACGGCGACCGGACCACGTTCTGCCTCGCCGACGAGCCCGCGCTCTGCGCCTACACCGCCGACCGCTTCGCCGTCATCGTCCAGCTGCTGGTGCTCGGCGGCGCGTTCCTCGTGGCCCTGCTCTCCGTCCCGGAGACCGCGGACGACGACGTGCCGGCCGGCGAGTTCTGGTTCCTGCTGCTCTCCTCCGCCGCCGGCGCCGCGCTGCTGCCGGCCGCCCGCGACCTGGCCACCCTGATCATCGCGCTCGAGGTCACCACGCTGCCCGCCTACGCCCTGGTCGGGCTGCGCCGCGGCAGCCGCACCGGGCCCGAGGCCGCGCTCAAGTTCTTCCTCACCTCGGTCACCGCCACCGCCGTCACGCTGCTCGGCGTCAGCTTCGTCTACGCCGCCGGCGGCAGCCTCTTCTTCGCCGACCTCGCCACCGCCCTGCCCGGCGGCGACCCGCGGCTCGCCACCCTGGCCGAGGCCGGCGTGGCGCTGACGCTGGTCGGCTTCGCCTTCAAGGTCGCCGCCGTGCCGTTCCACTTCTGGGTCCCCGAGACCTACGTCGGCGCGCCGCTGCCGGTCGCCGGCTACCTGTCCGTGGTCGGCAAGGCCGCCGGGCTCGCCGGCCTCGCCCTGGTGACCACCCTCGCCTTCCCCGGCTACGGCGACCTGTGGGGCCCGGCGCTCGGGCTGCTCGCCGGGCTCACCATGACCGTGGGCAACGTCGCCGCGCTGCGCACCGACCCCGCCGCGCCGCACAGCGCGATCCGGCTGCTCGCCTGGTCCTCGGTCGGCCAGGCCGGCTACCTGCTGGTGCCGCTCGCGGCCGCCGCCTACACCGACCGCGGCGAGGCGGTGGGCGCGACCGTCGCCTACGCGCTGATGTACGCCGCGGTCAACCTGGGCGCGTTCGCGGTGGCCGCCCAGGTGGCGCGCCGGCTCGACGACTACCGCGGCCTCTACGCCCGTCGGCCGCTGACCGCGCTCGCCCTCGCCTTCTTCCTGCTGTGCCTGGCCGGGCTGCCGCCGGGGGTGGTCGGCCTGTTCGCCAAGGTCGCGGTCTTCGAGGCCGCGGTGGACGCCGGCCTCGGGGTCCTCGCGGTGGTCATGGCGGTCAACGTGGCGATCGCGCTCTTCTACTACCTGCGCTGGACGGCGCTGCTGTTCCGCCCCGCCGAGGAGCCGGCGGCCGCCCCGGCCACCGGGGCGGCCGCCCCGGCCACCGGGCCGACTGCCCCGGCCTCCCGCACCGTGCCGCTGGCCGGCGCCGTGGGGCTCGCCGCCACCGCCGCCCTCGCCTTCTCCGGCGCCCCCCAGCTGATCCTCACCTTCGTCTCGACCGGCCTGATCTAGCGCCCGCCGGCCCCCCGGAACGTTCGCGCTCGGTAACAGCGGACCCGGCGAGGGAACGCACATCCCGCGGATCGCGTTGTGCACTTCGGGAGTGTCCACTGTTAGTGGAGAAACTCCGGCATCCGGTACATCCGGAACCCCCACACCCGCGCGCGCAACAGGAGGGCACACCGTGCACCGCCGGCACAACGGTCTGAAAACCGCCGCCCTGCTCGGCGGCATGTCCGCGTTGATCCTGGTCGTCGGGAGCTTCTTCGGCCGTGGCGGCCTGCTGATCGCGCTGGTGGTGGCCCTCGCCACCAACGGCTACGCCTACTGGAACAGCGACAAGCTCGCGCTGCGCGCCATGCGGGCCAGGCCCGTGAGCGAGTTCGAGGCGCCCCGGCTCTACCTCATGGTCCGCGAGCTGGCCGGGCAGGCCAGGCAGCCGATGCCCCGGCTCTACATCTCCCCGACCGAGGCGCCCAACGCCTTCGCCACCGGCCGCAACCCGCGCAACGCCGCCGTCTGCTGCACCGAGGGCATCCTGCGCCTGCTCGACGAGCGCGAGCTGCGCGGCGTCATCGGCCACGAGCTCAGCCACGTCTACAACCGGGACATCCTGATCTCCTCGGTCGCCGGGGCCATGGCCTCGGTGATCATGTTCCTGGTGAACATCGCCTGGTTCATCCCCGTCGGGCGGGACGACGACGAGGGCGGCCCCGGCCTCTTCGGGATGCTGCTGGTGATGCTCCTCGGCCCGATCGCGGCCTCCCTCATCCAACTGGCGGTCAGCAGGTCACGCGAGTTCGAGGCGGACGCCTCGGGCGCCAGGCTCACCGGGGACCCGCTGGCGCTGGCCAGCGCGCTGCGCAAGCTGGAGGCGGGCACCCAGGCCCGACCGCTGCGCCCCGAGCCCCAGTTGGAGACGGCGAGCCATCTGATGATCGCCAACCCGTTCCGCCGCGGCGAGGGCCTGGCCCGGATGTTCGCCACCCACCCGCCGATGGCCGACCGCATCGAGCGTCTGGAACGCATGGCGGGCGGGCGCCGCTGAGGTCATCCTGAGGGTGTGCGAACCATACTCAACATCATCTGGTTGATCTTCTCCGGACTGTGGATGGCGCTCGGCTACGCGCTCGCCGGCATCATCTGCTTCATCCTCATCGTCACGATCCCCTTCGGCATAGCCTGCTTCCGGATAGCCGGCTACGCGCTGTGGCCCTTCGGCTACCGCGTCACCGAGCGGCACGACGCGGGTCTGGCCTCCGGCGTGGGCAACGTGATCTGGCTGGTGGTCGCCGGCATCTGGCTCGCCATCGGCCACATCCTGGCGGGCATCTCGTTCTGCGTGACGATCATCGGCATCCCGTTCGGCATCGCCCACTTCAAGATGGTGCCGGTGTCGCTGATGCCGCTGGGCCGGGAGATCGTGCCGACCGCCCAGACGTACCCCGGCTACCGCTGGAGCCAGCCCGGCTACAACACCTGACCAGGCACTCCGGCCCCGTACTCGTGCTGGCACCACCCCCTCGGTAGTGCGGGCGCGTAGGGGAGGACGGCGGATTTCTCAGGGGCGGGTCAACCCCGGGACGGACGCGGCGCCACCCACCCCCTGGTTACGCTCCGTGCATGTTGATCACGATCTCCCGAACCGCCGCCGCCCTGGCGACCGGCCTCGCCCTGGCGCTCGCCGCCCCCCTGCTGCCGACCGCCGCGGCCGCCCCCGCCGCGTCGGCCGCCGACCAGGACCCGGCGCCCGTCCTCCGGCTGCCGAGCCCCACCGGTCCCTTCGCCGTCGGCCGGGACACGCTGCACCTGGTGGACCGGGACCGCACCGACCCGTGGGTCCCGGAGGCCGGCGCCCGCGAACTGCTGGTGTCGATGTACTACCCGGCCAGGTCGGGCACCGGCAGGACCGCGCCCTATCTGACCGCCGACGAGGCCCGGTTGCTGCTGGAGAGCCAGCACCTGGAGGGCGTCATAGCGCCCGAGGACGTCGCCGCCACCGGCATCACCGCCCGGCTGGGCGCGCTGCCCGAGCGCGGCCGCCACCCCCTGGTGGTGCTCTCGCCCGGCTTCTCGCTGCCCCGCACCACCCTCACCCTGCTGGCCGAGGAGTTGGCCAGCCGCGGCTATGTGGTGGCCGCCGTCGACCACGCCTACGAGTCCGTCGGCACCCTCTTCCCCGGCGACCGGATGCTCACGTGCGTGGCCTGCGAGGCCGCCGACGACATGGCGACCGTCGCCGAGGGCCGGGCGGCCGACCTCTCCTTCGTGCTGGACCGGCTGACCGGCCCCCGACCGGCCTGGCGGTACGCCGGACTGATCGACGCCACCCGGATCGGCATGGCAGGGCACTCCATCGGCGGCAACGCCACCGCCGTCACCATGGCGCGGGACCCGCGGGTGCGCGCCGGGGTCACCATGGACGGCACCTTCTTCGCCCCGGTGCCGGCCGAGGGCCTGGGCGGGCGGCCGTTCATAATGCTCGGCACCGAGTCCCTGCACCACCCGGGCGGCGAGGACGAGTCCTGGGACGAGGGCTGGGCCCGGCTCGACGGCTGGCGCCGCTGGCTGACCGTGACCGGCTCCGGCCACTTCACCTTCATCGACCTGCCGGTGCTCGGCGGCCAACTCGGCATGACCGACCCCGAGGCGCCGCTCTCCGGGGAGCGCTCCGGGGAGATCACCAGGGACTACGTGGCCGCCTTCTTCGACGCCCACCTGCGGGGCCTGCCCGCGCCGCTGCTCGACGGGCCGACGGCGGCCAACCCCGAGGTGGTCTTCCAGGGCCGCTGAGCGGCCCGCGCCGCTACTCGGCGGCGGACGCGCGGCGGTTGCGCAGGTAACGCACCCCCTCGTGCACCACGGTGATCGCCAGCGCGAGGCCGAGGCCCAGCGCCACCCCACGCAGCGGGTTGTGCTCGAAGGCGGCGCCGCCTATGTAGCCGATGCAGGCCGAGTAGATGGCCCAGCTCACGGCCGCGATCGCGTCGAAGCGGGAGAACCGGCCCAACGGATAGCGGGTGGCGCCGGTGGTGAGCGTGGCGGCGGTGCGACCGCCCGGAATGTAGCGGGCGATGACCAGCACCAGGCCGCCGCGCTTCTCCAACATGTCGCCGACGTGCTCGTAGGCCCGGTGCGTCCTGCTGCCGGGCTTGAGTTTGGAGAAGACCCGATCGCCCGACTTCCGGCCTATGAAGTAGGAGATGTGATCCCCGGTGAAGGCGCCCAGGGCCGCGACCAGGATGACGAGAAGCAGGTTGGGGTTGCCGTCGGCCGCCGCGAAGACCCCCAGGGTCACCACCAGGGTCTCGCTGGGCACCACGGGAAAGAAGCCGTCGAGTTTCGCGACGGCGAAGAGCGCCACGTACACCCAGGGGGTGGCGACAAACCCTTCGATGGCGTCGAGGATCGCATTATCCACGGGCCCAGCCTAGGCAATCGAACTGCCGACCAGGATCTGCCCTTCGTCAAGAGTGGACCTGACGATCGTCAGGTCCACCGCTCCTCGTCCGCCCCGCTCACAACCACCCGTTCCGCCGGAACCCCCGGTGGATCGCGTAGCAGGCGACCAGGATCACACCGATCACCAGCGGATAGCCGAAACGCCAGTGCAGCTCCGGCATGTGGTCGAAGTTCATCCCGTACACGCCGCAGACCATCGTCGGCACCGCCAGGATCGCCGCCCACGCGGTGATCTTCCGCATGTCCTCGTTCTGCGCCACCGTGACCTGCGCCAGGTTGGCCTGGAGGATCGAGTCGATCAGCATGTCGTAGCTGTTGACCTGCTCCGTCACCCGCGACAGGTGGTCGGCCACGTCACGGAAGTAGCGCCTGATCTCCGCGTCCACCGTCGGCAGCTCCTTCTCGGCCAGCGTCCGCAGCGGCCCGTCGAGCGGCGCCACCGCCCGCCTCAGCTCCAACAGCTCCCGCTTCAGCTGGTAGATCTGCCCCGGGTTCGCGCCCCGCCCCCGGGAGTCCGAGAACACGGCCGACTCGATCTCGTCCACGTCGTCCCGCACCGCGGCCACGACGTCGAGATAGTGGTCCACCACCTGGTCCGCGATGGCGTGCAGCACGGCCGAAGGCCCCTTCGCCAACTGCTCGGGCGTCGCCTCCAGGCCCTCCCGCAGCGGCCCCAGCGAGCCGTGCCCGCCGTGCCGGACCGTGATCACGAAGTCCGGTCCGGTGAAGACCATGATCTCGCCGGTCTCCACCACCTCGCTGCTGTCGGTGAGTTCGGCGTGCTCGACGTACCGCACGGTCTTCAGCACCGCGAAGAGCATGTCGTCGTACCGCTCGATCTTGGGCCGCTGGTGCGCGTGCACGGCGTCCTCGACGGCCAGCGGGTGCAGCCCGAACAGGTCGGCGATCTCCGCGAACTCCGCCTCCGACGGCTCGTGCAGGCCGATCCACACGAACCCGCCCCGCCACCCACGCGCCCGCGCTATCGCCTCCCGCGCGCTGAACCGCCCGGCCCTGCGCACCCCGTCCCGGTACACCGCGCAGTTCACCACCGCGCTCCCGAGCGGCGCCCTGGCCCGGTGGCTCAGGTCCACCTTCGCGCCGTCCCCCACGGCCCCCCGCCGAGCCCGCCGCAGGACCCCACCGATGCCACGCATCACCGGTAGTTGACGAACTGCACCGCGAAGTCGAAGTCCTTCTCCCGCACGAGCCGCTGCACCTCCTGCAGCGCGTCCCTGCTCTTGGAGCTGACCCGCAGCTCGTCGCCCTGGACCTGGGCCTTGACCCCCTTGGGCCCCTCGTCCCTGATCAGCTTGGCCACCTTCTTGGCGTCATCCGTCGAGATGCCCTCCTTGATCGTGGAGTACAGCCGGTACTCCTTCCCCGAGGCCTGCGGCTCACCCGAGTCCAGGGCCTTCAGCGAGATCCCGCGCTTGACCAGCTTGGTCTGGAAGATGTCCAACACCGCCTTCGCCCGCTCCTCGGCGTTGGCCTTGATCTCGATCCGCTCCCCCGACCAGGCGATCGAGGCCCCGACCCCGCGGAAGTCATACCGCTGCGAGATCTCCTTGGCCGCCTGGTTGAGTGCGTTGTCGACCTCCTGCCGGTCGACCTTCGAGACGATGTCGAAACTGGAGTCGGCCATGGTGGTAAGGCTCCTCGGATCTGTCACATCAGGCGTGGTCGCCGCACAGCCTAGCCACCCGGCTACCCGGATCCACCGGCCCCAACCGGGTGGCGGACCACCCCGGGGCATCGGGTATCGTTTACCCCGTCGCAAGGCGGTGTGCCCGAGTGGCCAAAGGGAGCAGACTGTAAATCTGCCGGCTCAGCCTACCCAGGTTCGAACCCTGGCGCCGCCACAGCGCAGAGGCAGCCCTCTGACCAGCTTAAACGCCGGGTCGGGGGGCTGTTTTGCTGCCCCGGATCACCGCTCTCGAACGGGAATCGAAACGCGGTGTTTGTTGCCCTCTGTCTCGCGCCTTTCCCACCCCTGCTCAGTGCTCGACCCCCCATACGTGCCCCAGGGGGCGGCCTTCTGGCTAGCCGTTGGCGTCGTCCCAGTCCTGCAACGCGGCCTGGATCCGCTCATTGGCGCGCTGCTCGTTCTGCGCGAGGACTTTGGCGTAGACGCGGAACAACGCCGCGAGGCTGTGCCCGGCCGACGCGCGCACTCCGCAGGATCGACGCCCGAGCTCAGCCAGAAGGAGACCCCGGCGTGGCGCAGGTCATCCGGACATACTCCGGCGGGATCGGAACGGGCCGTGAGTCCTCCTGGGCTCGGGTCGTGAGGCTGCGCTCCGCGTGGGCTCGTCCGTCGTCCGTCCAGCCTCGTCTTGGGGAGGTGGCACTGGTTCTTCTTCAGGCGGATGGCCTCGGCGGGGCGAGTGGCCGCGTTGTACGAGCACCCGAAGCAGGCTCCAGGTACTCACCTCGATCGCCCTGGTTCCGTACACCCGCGAGGAGTTGGCGGACCTGTCGGGGGTTGGCGACGCCCTCGGGGGCGACCTGCTCGGTGGCGCGAGGAGCGGTCCACCGGATCTTCGTCAACGGGTTGATGCCGTTCGTCAGCAGCTTCTTTCTCCACGGCCAGGCTCAACGCGTCGCTCATGCAGGCTCTCTTGCGCTTCACGGTTCGACCCGCGGCCGGCTTCCCGTCCAGCTTCCTGGCCAGTGCGTAGCCTTGCGCGACACCTCGGCGTCTCCGAGGTCGGCCACGGACAGGGCCTAGCTGTATTGACCCGCAGGGTTGTTGACGCGGCTTGTGGGTGGTTGGCCTGCGAGTGCGGTGTGGCAGCGGTGGTGGTTGTAGGTGTGGAGGAAGTCTGTCAGGGCTGCGGTGCGTTCGGCGTTGCTGGTGTAGGGCCGTGCGTAGGCCCATTCGTCGAGCAGGGTGCGGTTGAAGCGTTCGACCTTGCCGTTGGTCTGCGGTCGGTAGGCGCGAGTCAGCTTGCCGACCGCGTCCAGGTCGGCCAGGGCCTGTTTCCAGGCGAAGCTCTTGCGGTAGGGCCAGGCGTTGTCGGTCAGGACCCGCTCGATGCGGTCGATGCCGTTGGCCGCGAAGAACGCAGCGGCTCTGCGGAGGAAGCTGGCGCAGGTGGTGGCCTTCTCGTCGGTGTGGATCTCGCTGTAGG
>NZ_JAVREM010000030.1:0-69698 GCF_031845425.1 Streptomyces millisiae | reverse complement strand
AATCCTCCCGCGCGGCGACCGGCCCGGCGGCCAAGCCGCCGCAGGCCGGGGCCGCGGCGCTCCGCGCCAGCGGGGGAGGGTGGGGGAGAACGCCGGTTACAGGATGCCCGCCGTGCGGGCCGTCGTGAGCCAGGTGGGGAACTCGGTCATCAGGGCGTCGTAGAGGGTCGCGTCCGGGAGGGACTTCGGCGTCGGGCCCGCGGCGAAGAAGCCCGCGTTGTCGACGGCGCGGCCGGGGAGGTCGTCGAGGCGGCGGAGGAAGGCGAACTCGTCGTCGCCGAAGCCGACGAACTGCCAGAAGATCGGCAGCCGTGCCGACTCCGCCAGCAGGCGGCCCGTCTCGCCCCTGTCCTTCGGCGCGCCGTCCGTCTGGAAGATGACGAAGGCCGGTGCCTTCGCGCCGGAGGCGCGGTGGTGGGCGATGACGGCGCGCATCGCCTTGGCGTAGTACGTCTTGCCCATGTGGCCGAGCGAGTCGTGGAGTTCGGCGATCCGGCCGCGGTGGGCGCCCAGCACCACGTCGGCCGTCGTGTGCACCTCGGTGGAGAAGAACACGGTCGGCACCACGCCGTCGTCGTCGAAGTGGGCCGCCAGGCCGAGGGCCTGTTCGGCGAGGCGCTGCACCGTGCCGTCCTGGTAGAAGGGCCGCATCGATCCCGAGCGGTCCAGGACGAGGTAGACGGCGGCCCGCTCGCCGAGCAGCCGGTGCTTGCTCAGGCTGACCCGGGCCGTCTCGTACCGCTCGACCTGGTCGGGCGCGATGGCGGTGAGCTTTTCGAGGGAGAGGGGCATGACCGGTCAACCGGCCTGGGGTCAGTAGGAGTTCCCGGGGTGGTTCTCGTTGTGCTTGGCGACGCGGTCGGTGAGTTCCCGCAGCCCGTCGATCCGCATCGTCGGGAGCGCGTCGGCGTCGGGGTGGTGCTGGTGGATCAGGCCCCACGGGCCGCGCCGGATCAGGGCCGTGCGCAGGCCGAGGGCGGTGGCCGGGCGGATGTCCTCGTCGAGGCGGTCGCCGACGTAGAGAATCTCGCGCGGGTCCATCCGCAGCGAGTGGATCAGGATCTCGAAGAAGCGCGGGTCCGGCTTGGCGACGCCCATGGTCTCGGCCGAGCCGACCAGGTCCACATAGCCCGCGAAGAGGCGGCGCAGGATGTCCGTGGCCCGCTTGGTCTGGTTCCCCGCGATGCCGAGCGTCAGCCCGGAGGCGCGCAGCAGCTTCAGGGTGAGCCGGGCGTCGGCGTAGAGGTCGTTCTCGCCGAACCACTCGTGCTCGCCCACCGCCTCCCGCTTCTCCCGCTCCACGGCCAGGTCGAACTCGGGCCGGAAGAGCCGCAACGCCTCCATGGGGTCGCGGCCCTGGGCGATCATCGCCCCGAACTGGGCGGAGAACGTGTGCCGTGGCGCGCCCACCCAGGCCGCCCAGCCATCCCACTCGCGGCTCTCGTCCAGCAGACACTCGCCGACGTCGAACACGACTGCTCGAATCATGGCCGGCAGCGTAGGACGGCGCGGCGGGCCGCGAAACGGCGTCGTCCCCGGATCGGGCGGATAATCCGCGAAACGGGGACGGGCGGGGGCGGGGTACGGCATATTGCCGCGCAGCGCTGCGCCCCCGGCCGCCCCTCCCTTTAATCGAACAGGTGCGCCTCGGTCACTCCGGCCGCGTCCCCCGAAGGTGTCGTCTGTTGCGCAATGCGGTGGAAACTCGTAACCGGCCGCGCGAAAAACCGTCCACAGTGAGGAAACAGGCACCAGGACGGACCGAGGGAGCTGCGATGGCCTGGGCGGAGGGCGCTTGTGTGGTCGACACGCGGACCGGCAGGGTCGGCCGCGTCACCGGTCGGCGTGGCACCCGGTTGCGGCTGCGCGCGCTGAACGGCGGGCGGGTGTGGGAGTGCCCGCAGGACGCGGTGCGCGCCGCGACCGAGTGGGAGCAGCGGAACGCGGACGTGCTGGACGCCAGCTGGCGGTTCTGGCGCGCGGCCGGGATGTGAGGTCCGGTCAGGCGGGTCGCCGGACCTCGACGAAGCGGAAGCGGGGCGCCACGAACGCGCCGTCCACCAGGCTGGCGTTGGCGGCCGGGTTGCCGCCCGAGCCGTGGAAGTCGGAGAACGCGGCGGTCTGGTTGACGTAGACGCCGCCGGTGAGGTTGAGCGAGAGCTGCGCGCACTCGTCGAGGCAGACCTCGGTCAGCGCCCGCTCGACGGCCGCCGAGGTGGTGTGGCCGAGCACCGTCATCGCGCCGTGCTCGCGGATGGTGCGGCGCAGCAGCGCGAGCGCGTCCTCCGTCGAGTCGACCGCGACGGCGAACGTGATGGGGCCGAACTGCTCGGTGAGGCAGGCGGGCTGGTCGCCGGAGAGCTTGACGATCAGCGGGGTGCGGACGGTGGCGTCCGGGTGTTCCGGGTGGCTGACGGCGCGGGAGGCGAGCGCCACCTCGCCGAGCGCCGGCGCCTCCGCGAGGCGGCGCGGCACCTGGGGGTTGACGAGGGCGCCGAGCAGCCCGGCGGCGCGGGCGTCGTCGGCGAGCAGCCCGGTGACGGCCGCGGCCAGGTCGGCGACCACCTCGTCGTAGGTCTTCCGGCCCTGGTCGGTGGCGATGCCGGGGCGCGGGATCAGCAGGTTCTGCGGGGTGGTGCACATCTGGCCGCTGTAGAGGGCGAGCGAGAACGCGAGGTTGGCGAGCAGCCCCGCGTAGTCGTCGGTGGAGTCGAGGACGACGGTGTTGACCCCGGACTTCTCGGTGAAGACGGCGGCCTGGTGGGCGTTCTCCTCCAGCCAGTCGCCGAACGCGGCGGAGCCGGTGTAGTCGATGACGCGGATCTCGGGGCGCAGCGCCAGGACGCGGGCGACGCCCTCGCCCTCGCGCTCGGCGGCCAGGGCCACCAGGTTGGGGTCGAAGCCGGCGTCGGCCAGCGCGTCGCGGGCGATCCGCACGGTGAGCGCGAGCGGCAGCGTGGCGCGCGGGTGCGGCTTGACCAGCACCGGGTTGCCGGTGGCGAGGGAGGCGAAGAGGCCGGGGTAGCCGTTCCAGGTGGGGAAGGTGTTGCAGCCGACGACCAGGCCGATGCCGCGCGGCACCGCGGTGAACTCCTTGGTGAGGACGAGGGGTTCGCGCCGTCCCTGGGGCTTGGTCCAGGTGACGGGCGTGGCCGGGACGCGGGTCTGCTCGACGTAGGCGTGGGCCACCGCCTCGACGCCCCGGTCCTGGGCGTGCGGGCCGCCGGCCTGGAGCGCCATCGGGTAGGCCTGCCCGGTGGTGTGCATGACGGCGTGCGCGAACTCGGCGCTGCGGGCGTTGATCCTGGCGATGACGTCGAGGCAGACCAGGGCGCGGGTCTCGGGCCCGGCGGCGCGCCAGGCGGGCAGCGCGGCGCGCATCGCGGGCAGCAGCAGGTCGGGGTCGGGGTGCGGGTACTCGACGCCGAGCGGGAAGCCGTAGGGCGAGACCTCGCCGCCGACCCAGCCCGTGGTGCCGGGCTGGTCGTCGAGCGGGAAGCGGCGGTCGCGCAGCGCGGCGAAGGCGGCGGCGCCCTCGTCGGCCGGGTAGGCGCGCGGGCTCTCGGGGTGCGGCGACCAGAAGGCGCGGTCGCGGATGGCGGCGACGGCGGCCTCCAGCGTGGCGCGGTGGGCCTCGACGGCGGGCGCGTGGGGTGCGGTGGCGGAGGTCGTCACGGCGGCCAACTCCTCATCGGGTCGCGAGTGGAACACTGGCGGGCGTGTCCGATACTGCTTCGGATACTGCTACCGAACGATCGGTCGGGGCAAGGGTGCGAGGGCGCGAGAGCGCGCCGAATGCGGGGTGTTGCCGAGGTGGGCATGGCGGCGCGGCGGGACGCCTACACGGTGCGGAGCCTGTTGGAGGTCGCGGTCGGGGTCTTCAACGACCGTGGCTACGACGGCACGTCGATGGAGCACCTGTCCCGGGCGGCCGGCATCTCCAAGTCCTCGATCTACCACCACGTGCGCTCCAAGGAGGAGCTGCTCGACCGGGCGGTCAAGCACGCGCTCGACGGCCTGTTCGCCGTGCTGGACGAGCCGGCGGCGCGGGACGGCAGGGCCGTGGCGCGGCTGGAGTGGGTGGTGCGGCGCACCGCCGAGGTGCTGATGGAGCGGCTGCCGTACGTGACGCTGCTGCTCCGGGTGCGGGGCAACACGGACACCGAGCGGTGGGCGCTGGCGCGGCGGCGCGAGTTCGACCAGCGGGTCGCGGACCTGGTCCGGGCCGCCGTCGCGGAGGGCGACCTGCGGCCCGAGGTGGACCCCAGGTTGGCGACCCGGCTGCTGTTCGGCATGATCAACTCGATAGTGGAGTGGTATCGGCCACATCCCGGGGAGCCGGTGGTCTCCCGCGACGTGGTCGAAGCCGTCATTTCCACCGCATTCGACGGGCTGCGGAAGCCGAGGGTGCGCGGTTCCGCGCCATAGCGGAGCGATGGCACCCGCCCGTCGTGGGACATCAACTACCCTTGCCCGGCGTGGGGGTGGCGCACCAGTCGCAGGCGACCACGGAGAGCCCATGAACCACGAACGCCACGCGTCTTCGCCTTCGGCGGGGAGCCAGACATGGCACGGCCCCGGCGACGAGGCGACAGAGGCGCGGACACACTCGGCCGGGCCGCCGCGTGCGGCGGCGGAGCCGCCGGGCGTGGCCGTTTCCGGGCCGCGCTCGCCGGAGCCGGCGCCTTCGGCGGCGGGGCCGTCGCACGCGGAGTCGGCCGCGCCGGCGTGGGTGCGGGGTGGCCCGCAGGGCACGCCGCATGGCGCGGGCTTCGCGCAGCTGGGTCCGGCGGAGGGCAGTGCGGTGCGCGGCGCCGCCGCGGCGCCTTCGGCGGGTCCCGCGGACCCGGATTCCGTTCCGCCTCCGGCGGGGAGTCAGAGGTGGCGTGACCTGGGGCTCCAGGCGGGGGAGGCGCGAACGCACTTGGCTGTGCCAGCGCCCGCGGCGGCGGAGCGGGCGGCGGCGGAGCCGCCGGGTATGGCCGTTTCCGGGCCGCGCTCGCCGGAGTCGGCGCCTTCGGCCGCGCCGGCGTGGGTGCGGGGCGGCCCGCAGGGCACGCCGCATGGCGCGGGCTTCGCGCAGCTGGGTCCGGCGGCTGGCGCCGCCGCGGTGCCTTCGGCGGCCGAGCCGTCGCACGCGGAGCCGGCGTGGGCGCAGGGCACGCCGCCTTCGGCGGCGGTGGCGGCCGGCCATGGCCTGGCGAGCGCGGCACGCGCCTGGCAGGTGCCGGACTGGGCCGAGGCCGAGGACTTCGTGCGGCGGTTCCACGCGGAGGAGCCGGACCAGCCGGTGCCCACGGGGATGCGGCTGCGGCAGATCCGCGAGCACCTGGAGCGCACCGGCACCTACCGGCACACCCGCGCCGAGCTGGAGTACGGGGCCCGCGTCGCCTGGCGCAACTCGAGCCGCTGCATCGGCCGGCTGTACTGGAAGAGCCTGCGGGTGCTCGACCGCCGCACCTCGGCGACGCCCGACGAGATCCACGCCGACCTGTGCGAACACCTGCGGCAGGCCACCAACCACGGTCGGATACGCCCGGTGATATCGATCTTCGCGCCCGCCACCCCGTTCCGCAGGGCGCCACTGGTGTGGAACAGCCAGCTCATCCGCTACGCCGGCTACCGCACCGTGGACGGCGGCGTGATCGGCGACCCCGGCAACGTCGACTTCACCGACGCGGTGCGGCGGCTCGGCTGGCAGGCGCCCGGCGGCTGGTTCGACGTGCTGCCGCTGGTGATCGAGACGCACGGCGACAAGCCGCAGCTCTTCGACGTGCCGCGCGACCTGGTGCTCGAGGTGCCGATCAGCCACCCCGACCACCCGGGCTTCGCCGAACTCGGCCTGCGCTGGCACGCCGTGCCCGCCATCTCCAACATGCGGCTGTCCATCGGCGGCATCGACTACCCGCTCGCCCCGTTCAACGGCTGGTACATGGGGACCGAGATCGGCGCGCGGAACTTCGTCGACGCGGACCGCTACGACCTGCTGCCCGTCGTCGCCGAACTGCTCGGCCTCGACACCAGCAGGGACGCCACGCTCTGGAAGGACCGGGCCGTGGTGGAGCTCAACGTCGCCGTGCTGCACTCGTTCGAGGCGGCCGGCGTCAAGATCACCGACCACCACACCGAGTCCCAGCGCTTCCTCACCCACCTCGAACGCGAGGAGCGGGCCGGCCGGCGGGTGCCGACCGACTGGAGCTGGATCGTGCCGCCCATCTCGGGCGGCCTGACGCCGGTCTTCCACCGCTACTACGACGAGGGCGACCAGCGGCCCAACTTCTACCTCGACGACGAGGCCAGGGCCCGCGCCGCCGGCTGCCCGGTCGCGCACTAGCCCGCTGTGGCGGCGTCCGCGATGAACG
This sequence comes from Streptomyces millisiae, assembly GCF_031845425.1. Taxonomy (NCBI): domain Bacteria; kingdom Bacillati; phylum Actinomycetota; class Actinomycetes; order Kitasatosporales; family Streptomycetaceae; genus Streptomyces; species Streptomyces millisiae. Next base: position 63,336 of record NZ_JAVREM010000030.1, on the reverse strand, counting down.
AGCCGTACGACGGGCGGCCCACCGGCTCGTAGACCTGGAGCACGATGCCGGAGCCGGTGGTGGCCGTGTCCGTGAGCCGCAGCGCGGTCGGCACCGTGCCGGCCGCGAAGAGGCGGCGGCCGCCGCCCAGCACCACCGGGTGGATCAGCAGCCGCACCTCGTCGATCAGGTCGTGCGCGAACAGCGAGCGGGCCAGCACCCCGCTGCCGTGGATCTGCAGCTCGCGCCCCGGGCGCGCCTTGAGCTCGGCCACCCGCGCCGGCACGTCGTCGGCGAGCACGGTGGTGTGCGCCCAGCCGGGATTCCGCAGGGTCGTGGACGCCACGTACTTCGGCAGCGTGTTGAGCCGGGAGGCCACCGGGTCGGCCGGGTCCCGCTGGTCGGGCCAGAAGCCGGCGAAGATCTCGTAGGTGCGGCGGCCGAGCAGGAACGCGTCGGCCCGGTCGAACCAGCCGGTGACCAGCCGGCCGAAGTCCTCGTCGGCGTACGGGTAGGACCAGCCGCCGTGGGTGAAGCCGTCCGACGTGTCCTCCTCGGGCCCGCCGGGGCCCTGCACCACGCCGTCCAGGGTCAGGAACTCGGTCAACGTCAGCCGCATGGGTTCGCCTCCTCGCGTCGTTTCCCGGTCAGACCGGGGCGCGGCGGGGAACTCATCGGTCGTCGGTCGTTCGGCGGTCATTCGGGGATCAGGTCGGTCTCCTCGAAGACCAGCAGCGTGCGCGTCGACAGCACCTCGGGGATCGCCTGGATCCGGGTCAGGACCAGCTCGCGCAGCTCCCGGTTGTCCGCCGTGTGCACCAGCAGCAGCACGTCGAAGTCGCCGCTGACCAGCGCGATGTGGGTGGCGCCCGGCAGCCGCGCCAGCTTGCTGCGCACCGTGCGCCAGCTGTCCTGCACGATCTTCAGCGTGATGTAGGCCGACGCCCCCTGCCCCGCCCGCTCGTGGTCCACCAGGGCCGCGAAGCCCCGGATCACCCCGTCGTCCAGCAGCCGGTTGACGCGGGCATAGGCGTTGGCCCGGGAGATGTGCACCTGTTCGGCGATCGAACGGATCGACGCCCGGCCGTCCGCCCGCAGCAGGCGCAGGATCGCCGCGTCGATCGGGTCCAGCGGCCGGATCTGCCCCACCCGGCCCGTGGTCAACTGGTCTTCCGCCATGCGGATTCACCTCCCCTCCCTGGACGTCCTGCCCCCATGGGACGGCAAACCGGGCCAGCTGTCCACAGGGCCTCACGACCCGTAGCCAGGATGCGTCGTCGACCGAACAATCGGTAGGGAGAGACGCCGACCGCACGACGGGAGGTATCGCCGTGGACGTGGCGGCACATGAGCTGCTGCCGGAGCCGGAGCCGCACCGGGTGCTGGGCACCGGCGCCGAGCCCGACCCGGACACCTGGCCCGAGCTCTACCGGCAGCTGGTGCGCGGCCGCCGGTACAACACCCAGGCGACCGCCCTCACCCGGCAGGGCCGGCTCGCCGTCTACCCCTCCTCGACCGGGCAGGAGGCGTGCCAGGTCGCGGCCGCGCTCGCCCTCGAACCGCGCGACTGGCTCTTCCCCAGCTACCGCGACACGCTGGCCACCGTGGTACGCGGCCTCGACCCGGTCGCGGCGCTCGGGCTGCTGCGCGGCGACTGGCACACCGGCTACGACCCGCGCGCGCTGCGCGTCGCCCCGCTGTGCACCCCGCTCGCCACCCAACTCCCGCACGCCGTCGGCCTGGCGCACGCGGCCAGGCTGTGCGGCGACGACGTGGTGGCGCTCGCCCTGGTCGGCGACGGCGGCACCTCGGAGGGCGACTTCCACGAGGCGCTGAACTTCGCCGCCGTGTGGCGGGCCCCCGTGGTCTTCCTGGTGCAGAACAACGGCTACGCCATCTCGGTGCCGCTCGCCAAGCAGTCGGCGGCGCCCACCCTGGCGCACAAGGCCGTCGGCTACGGCATGCCGGGCCGCCTCGTCGACGGCAACGACGCGCCCGCCGTGCTCGCCGTGGTGCGGGAGGCGCTGGCCCGCGCCCGGGCGGGCGGCGGACCGACGCTGATCGAGGCCCTGACCTACCGGCTCGACGCGCACACCAACGCCGACGACGCGGGCCGCTACCGGCCCGAGGCGGAGGTCGCGGCGTGGCGGGCCAGGGACCCGCTGACGCTGCTCGGCGACGAGCTGCGGCACCACGGGTTGCTCGACGAGGAGTTCGAGGCGCGGGCACGGGAGGAGGCGGAGGCGCTGGCGGCGGCCCTGCGGGCCGGGCTAGGCGCCGACCCCCGGCTCGACCCGGCCGACCTCTTCGCCCATGTCTTCGCCGCCCCGACGCCCCAACTGCGGGCGCAAGCGGCGGCGTTGGGGGTGACGTTGGGGTGACGACCACGATGACGACCACGATGGCGGGCGCGCTGAACCGCGCGCTGCGGGACGCCCTCGCCGAGGATCCGGCGGTGCACCTGCTGGGCGAGGACATCGGCACCCTGGGCGGCGTCTTCCGGGTGACGGACGGCCTCGCCGCCGAGTTCGGCGAGCAGCGGTGCACGGACACGCCGCTGGCCGAGGCCGGCATCCTGGGCACCGCGACCGGGATGGCGATGTACGGGCTGCGGCCGGTCGTGGAGATGCAGTTCGACGCGTTCGCCTACCCGGCGTTCGAGCAACTCGTCTCGCACGTCGCCCGGATGCGGAACCGCACGCGCGGCGCGCTGCCGCTGCCGCTGACCGTGCGGATCCCGTACGGCGGCGGGATCGGCGGCGTCGAGCACCACAGCGACTCGTCCGAGGCGTACTACATGGCGACGCCCGGGCTGCACGTGATGACGCCGTCGACCGTCGCCGACGCGTACGGGCTGCTGCGGCAGGCGATCGCCTCCGACGACCCGGTCGTCTTCCTGGAACCGAAGCGGCTCTACTGGGCCAAGGGCGAACTCGACCCCGAGGTGCCGGTGCCGCCGGGCGGTCGCGCGGTGGTGCGGCGGCGTGGCGCCTCGGCGACGCTGATCGCCTACGGCCCCGCGGTGCCGGTCTGCCTGGCGGCGGCCGAGGCGGCACGGGACCGCGGCTGGGACCTGGGCGTCGTCGACCTGCGGACGCTGGTGCCGTTCGACGACGAGACGGTGTGCGCGGAGGTGCGGCGCACCGGGCGGGCCGTCGTGGTCCACGAGGCGGCCGGCTTCGCCGGCCCCGGCGCGGAGATCGCGGCGCGGGTGACCGAGCGGTGCTTCCACCATCTGGCGGCGCCGGTGGGGCGGGTCACGGGCTTCGACATCCCGTACCCGCCGCCGCTCCTCGAACGTCACCATCTGCCGGACACGGAACGGGTGCTGGCGGCGGTGGCCCGCCTGCAGTGGGAGGACTGAGGGGTTCGGTATGACGGAGGTATTCCTGCTGCCGGACCTCGGCGAGGGGCTGACCAGCGCGGAGATCGTCCGCTGGCTGGTCGACGTCGGCGACACGGTGACGATCGACCAGCCGGTGGTGGAGGTCGAGACGGCCAAGTCCGTCGTCGAACTCCCCTGCCCGCACGCCGGCGTCGTCACCGCCCGCCACGGCGCCCCGGGCGACGAACTCCCGGTCGGAACCGAGCTGTTGCGCGTCTCGCCTGGCGGCGGCACGCCGCCCCCGCACGGCGCCGTAGGCGCCGGTGCTGCCGCGCCGCCTGGCGGCGCCTCGCCGAGCGCGCTGCGCGCGCCGGCTGGTGCCGGGGGCGGCGTGCCCGCCGGGTCACCGGAGGCCGGGGCCTCCGGCCCGGCCGGCTTCGCGCCTGGCGGCGGAGGCGCGGGTGGTCCGGTGGGCGACGAGGGGTCTGGGCCCGTTCTGGTCGGGTACGGGACGGTGCCGGTCGTGCCTGGCGGCACGCCGCCTCCGCACGGCGGCGGAGCCGCGATGTCGCCTGGCGGCGCCGCGCCGACCACGCCGAGCGCGCCGGCTGGTGCCGGGGCCGCCGGCCCGGCCGGCTTCGCGCCTAGCGGCGCCGGAGGCGCCGGTGCTGCCGCGCCACCGGGCGGCGAGGCGCCGAGCGCGCTGCGCGCGCAGGCTGGTGCGGGGGGCGGTGTGCCCGTCGGGTCACCGGAGGCCGTGGCCTCCGGCCCCGCCAGCCTCGCGCCTGGCGGCAGGCCTGGTGCCGCAGGCGCGATGCCACCGGGCGGCGCCTCGCCGGGCGCGCTGCGCGCGCAGGCTGGGGGCACCGACGGAGGTTTCGTGCCTGGTGCGGAAGGGGCCGGTGGCCCGGCGGACGAGATGGCGTCCGGGCCGGTGCCGGTCGTGTCTGGCGGCACGCCGCCCACGCACGGCGGCGGAGCCGCGATGCCGCCTGGCGACGCCGTGCCGACCACGCCGAGCGCGCCGGCTGGTGCCGGGGCCTCCGGCCCCGACGGCGCTCGCGGCGGCGCCGCGCCGAGCGCGGCGGTTGGTGCCGGGGCCGATGGCCCCGCCGGCTCCGACGGCCCCGCCGTTGCCGTCGTGTCGCCGTTGGTGCGGCGGTTGGCGCGGGAGGTGGGGGTGGATCTGCGGTCGGTGACCGGTACCGGTCCCGGGGGGCTCATCATGCGTGCCGACGTGCTGAACGCGTCCCCCCACCCCGCACGCGGCGAGGCCGCGCCAGCCGGCGGCCTCGCCGCGCCAGGGGACGTGGTCGTCGAGATGCGCGGCGTCGCGCGGGTCATGGCGGAGCGGGTCGCGGCCAGCAGGCGGGACGTGGCCGACGCGACCTGCTGGGTGGAGGCGGACGCGACCGGTCTGATGGAGGCGCGGCGGGTGGTCGGCGTGCCGGTGACGGCGTTGCTGGCGCGGATCTGTCTCGCGGCGCTCGCCCGCCATCCGCAGCTGAACGCGAGCGTCGACATGGCGGCCCGGCGGATCACGCGGCACGGCGCCGTGCACCTGGGGTTCGCCGCCGCGACCGAGCGCGGCCTGCTGGTGCCGGTGGTCAGGGACGCGCACGCCATGGACACCGGCCGGCTCGCCGCCGAGCTGCGGCGGCTGACGGAGGGGGCGCGGGCCGGGACGCTGGCGCCGGCCGAGGTCACCGGGTCCACGTTCACGCTCAACAACTACGGCGTCTTCGGCGTCGACGGTTCGACGCCGATCGTCAACGCCCCCGAGGTCGGCATGCTCGGCGTCGGGCGGATCGTCGAGAAGCCCTGGGCGCACGAGGGGCGGCTCGCGCTGCGGCAGGTCGTGCAGCTGTCGCTGACGTTCGACCACCGGGCCTGCGACGGCGCGGTGGCCGGCGGGTTCCTGCGGTTCGTCGCCGACCGCGTCGAACAACCCCTCGCACTCCTTGGCGACCTTTGACGTGTCCGCCGGTACCGTGGGCGGAATGAGCGCGCATGACGCCGTGATCCTCGCGGGTGGCGCCGCCCGGCGGCTCGGTGGGGCCGACAAGCCGGCCGTGCGGGTCGGCGGCCGGACGCTGCTCGACCGGGTGGTCGACGCGTGCGGCGCGGCCCGGCGGGTCGTGGTCGTCGGGCCGCGCCGGCCGAGCCGGGCGCGGGTCGTGTGGACCAGGGAGGAGCCGCCGGGCGGCGGGCCGCTGGCCGCGCTCGCGGCCGGGCTGCGCGCGGTGGAGGCGCCGCTCGTGCTGGTGCTCGCCGCCGACCTGCCGTTCCTCACCCCGGCGGGACTCGCCCGGCTGCTCGACCTGCCGCCGGACGCCGACGTCGTGCTGCCCCGCGACGCCGCCGGGCGCGACCAGCCGCTCTCCGCCGTCTACCGGGCCGAGCCGCTGCGCCGCGAACTCGCCCTGCTGGCGACCGAGTACGGCACCCTCGCGGGGCTGCCGTTGAAACTGCTGCTCCCCGGCCTGCGCGCGCACCGGGTCGCCGCCACCGACGACAACGGTGGCCTGGACTGCGACACCTGGGCCGACATCGTGACCGCCCGCACCAGGATCAGGGACGATATGACCGTGCTGGACGAATGGCTTGCCGCCGTCAAGGCCGACCTCGGCATCGAACTCGACGTGGACATCAAGGCGCTGCTCGACGCCGCCCGCGATGCCGCGCACTCCGTGGCGCGGCCGGCCGCGCCGTTGACCACCTTCCTCATCGGGTACGCCGTCGCCCAGCAGGGCATCGCCCCGGCGGACGCGGCGGCCAGGATCTCCGCGCTCGCGCTGAAGTGGGCCGAGGAGTCCGAGGGCGCGGGCGAACCGGGGGCGGCGACGTGATCGACGACTTCGACGACGCGCTGGCGCTGGCCAACGGGCCGGCCCCGGCCGCCGTCGCGGCGCCGGCCGAGCCGGCCCCCGGGCGCGGGGCCGCCGGGCGCGAGCTGCCCGGCTGGGAGACGGCGCGGGCCATCGCCCACCGGGCGGCCCGCCCGCTGCCGCCGCGCCGGCTGCCGATCGACCTGGCCCTCGGCCACACCCTGGCCGCCCCGCTGACCGCGCTCACCGACCTGCCGGCCTTCGACACCTCGGCCATGGACGGCTGGGCCGTCGCCGGCCCAGGGCCCTGGCGGCTCACCGGCGCCGCCGGCGTGCTCGCCGGCGCGCCCCGGGCCGAGCCGCTCACCGACGGCCAGGCCGTGCCCATCGCCACCGGCGCCCGGATCCCGTCCGGCGCCACCGCCGTGCTGCGCAGCGAGCACGGCACCGTCGCCCGCGGCCAGCTCAGCGGCCCCAACCCCGAGCCGGGCGCCGACGTGCGGCCGCGCGGCCAGGAGTGCCGCACCGGCACCGAGCTGCTGCCGGCCCGGACCACGCTCACCCCCGCCGCGCTCGGGCTGGCCGCCGCCGCCGGCTACGACCAGCTCGCCGTCCGGCCCCGGCCCCGCGCCGAGGTGCTGGTGCTCGGCGACGAACTGCTGTTCCGCGGCCTCCCGCACGACGGCCGGATCCGTGACGCGCTCGGCCCCATGACCGGCCCCTGGCTGACCGCGCTCGGCGCCCACACCCTCGTCACCCGGCGGCTCGGCGACGACGCCGAGGCGCTGCACGAGGCGATCTCCACCAGCCGCGCCGACGTGATCGTCACCACCGGGTCGACCGCCGCGGGGCCCGTCGACCACCTGCGCGCCGTGCTGCGGAGGCTGGACGCGCAGCTGCTGGTCAGCGGCGTGGCGGTGCGCCCTGGGCATCCGATGCTGCTGGCCGAGCTGCCCGGCGGGGTGCCGCTGGTCGGCCTGCCGGGCAATCCGCTGGCCGCCGTCTCGGCGCTGCTGACGCTCGCCGCGCCGCTGCTGTGCGCGCTCGCCGACCGGCCGGCGCCCGAGGAGGCGTGGGCCGAGCTGACCGACGCGGTGCGCGGCCACCCCACGGACACCCGTCTCGTGCCGGTGCGCCGCCCGGCGCCGGAGGAGGCGCGGCCGCTGAGCTACGCTGGCCCCGCCATGCTGCGTGGCATCGCCGCCGCGTCAGCCCTGGCGGTCATCCCACCGGGTGGTGCCGAGGCGCACACCAGGGTCCGCCTCCTCGACCTTCCGCACGCCTGACCGCGAAGCGGAAGAAGCCGAAGCCGCCGAAGCCGAAGCCGAAGCAGAAGAAGCAGACGAGTTCCGACTCCATGAAACTCAAGAGCGCCCGCCCCTCGTCCTCCCTGGACGACCTGTCGCACGGCGTCCAGCTCCCCCGCTACGTCGCCGGGCCGCTCGTGCAGGTGCTGCGCCGGCTGCTGATGGCGCTGGGGGTGATGGCGCTGGCGGTGGTCATCGTCTACGTGGACCGCCACGGCTACAAGGACAACGTCGCGGGCGGCCCGGTCGGGTTCATCGACACCCTCTACTACGTGACGGTGTCGCTCTCCACCACGGGCTACGGCGACGTCGTCCCGGTCACGGACACCGCCCGCCTGCTGACCACGTTCCTGATCACCCCGCTCCGGGTGCTGTTCCTGATCATCCTGGTGGGGACGACACTGGAGGTGCTGACCGAGCGCACCCGCGAGCAGTGGCGGTTGGCGTACTGGAGGAAGCACATGCGAGACCACACCGTCATCGTCGGCTTCGGCACCAAGGGCAGGTCGGCCGCCGAGACGCTGATGAGCGCCGGCCTGCCGCAGGACCGGATAGTGGTCGTCGACCCCAACCCGGCGGTCGTCGAGCAGGCCGGCGCCGACGGCTACGCCGGGGTCATCGGGGACGCCACCCGCAGCAGCGTGCTGACCCGGGCCATGGCGGACCGGGCCAAGCAGGTGGTGATCTCGACGCAGCGCGACGACACGGCGGTGCTGGTGGCGTTGACGGTGCGGCAGCTGAGCAAGAAGGTGCGGATCGTGGTCTCGGTGCGGGAGGCCGAGAACGTGCCGCTGCTGCGGCAGTCCGGCGCCGACGCGGTGATCACCAGCGCCAGCGCGGTGGGCCGGATGCTGGGGCTCTCCATGATCAGCCCGAGCTCGGGCGCGGTGCTGGAGGACCTGGTGCAGCACAGCAAGGGCCTGAGCCTGCGGGAGCGCCCGGTGACCAAGGCGGAGGCCGGGAAGTCGCCGCGCGAGTGCGAGGACCTGGTGGTCTCCGTGATACGCGGGCACCGGCTGCTCGGCTACGACGACCCGGAGGCGGCGACGCTGCAGCTGACCGACCGGCTCGTGGTGATCCGCCGGGTGAGCAAGGCGGAGGAGAAGGCCGCCGCGGCCCACCGCAAGGAGCGCGGCCCCGGCTCCTGGCGCATCCCCGGCCGGTAGGGCCGCGTGAGCGCGGAGCTGGCCCGGCTGGCCGGCGAGGGTCCTGGCGCGGCGCCGGTGCGGCTCGCGCCCCGGTCGGACGCGACGCTGCTGCGGGTGGGCGCGGCCGTCGTCAAGGCGCACGCGCCGGACACCGACGCGGCGGTGCTCGCGGCGCGGCTGCGGGTGGCCGCGCACCCGGCGCTGGCCGGGATACTGCTGCCGCCGCTGCCGCCGGCCGAGGTGCGGGCGCTGCCCGGCGGCCGGTTCGCGACGGTGTGGCCGTACGGGGTGCCGATCGATCCCGGCGCCGACGAGCTGCCGTGGGAGGCGGCCGGCGCGCTGCTCGCCCTGCTGCACGCCGTCGACCCGGCGGCGCTCGGTCCCGGGCCGTTGCCGGCGGCCGGCGGCCCGGCGCGGGCCGCCGACGCGGTGGCGCGGCTGGCGGCGGCGCCGGGCGCGGCGACGGCGGCCGAGCGGCGGCTGGTGGAGCGGGTGCTGACGGGGGCTCGGACGGACGGGGCGCGCCGGGCGCTGTGTCACGGGGACTTCCACTTCGGCCAGTTGGTGTCCGACCCGGCGGGCGGCGGCGGGCTGCTGCTGATCGACGTGGACGACCTCGGCGTCGGCGACCCGGCCTGGGACCTGGCGCGGCCGGCGGCCTGGTACGCGGCCGGGCTCGTGGACGAGGCCGACTGGCGGCGCTTCCTCGCCGGCTATGGCGTGGCCGAGCCCTGGCCGGACTGGCTCGACGGGCCGGCCCGCGCGCTCACCGCCCAACTCGCCGCCCGCGCGCTGCTGGCCGGCCGGCCGCTGCGGGAGGAGGGGGCGGCCTTCGTCGACGCCTGCCGCCGGATCGACGCCCTGACGTAGGGTGGCGACGACGTCCAGTGGTCTGTTGAGCCGATGGAGCCGAAGATGCAGTGTCCCAAGTGCCGTGCCCCGATGCACACGTTCAACCGCAGTGGGGTCCAGATCGAGCAGTGCAGCGGATGCCGGGGGATCTTCCTCGACTACGGCGAGCTGGAGCACATCACGCAGCTCGAGTCGCAGTACACGCAGGCCGCTCCGCCGCCCCCGCCGGCGCCCGCCCCGCCGCAGCCGCACTACCAGCAGCCGGCCGCGCCCGCCGCGCCCTGGGGCGTCCCGCAGCACGGCGGCCACTACGGGCACCACGGCCACCACCGCCGCAAGGGCGGCCTCTCCGGGCTCTTCTTCTCCTCCTGACCCGACTCCGACCCGCCCCTGACCCGACCATCCCGCTCCCTGCTCATCCGGCGGGCGTGCCGGTAGCGTCACGCCCATGCATGCGATCACGATTGCCGCGCCCGGGGGTCCCGAGGCGCTGGTGTGGACGGAAGTGCCGGACGCCGAGCCGCGTGCCGGCGAGGTCCTGATCGAGGTGGCGGCGGCCGGCGTCAACCGCGCCGACGTGCTCCAGCGGCAGGGGTTCTACGACCCGCCCCCCGGCTCCTCGCCCTACCCGGGCCTGGAGTGCGCGGGGCGGGTCGTCGCCGTCGGGGACGGGGTCGCCGACTGGCGGGTCGGCGACGAGGTGTGCGCGCTGCTGACCGGCGGCGGCTACGCGGAGCTGGTCGCGGTGCCGGCCGGGCAACTGCTGCCGGTCCCGGCCGGGATGGACCTGGCCACGGCCGCCTCGCTGCCCGAGGTGGTGTGCACGGTCTGGGCCAACGTGTTCATGGCCGCCGGGCTGCGCCCCGGCGAGACGCTGCTCGCGCACGGCGGCGGCAGCGGCATCGGCACCATGGCGATCCAGCTCGGCCGGGCGGCCGGGGCGCGGGTCGCGGTGACGGCCGGCAGCGACGAGAAGCTGGCGCGCTGCGCGGAGTTGGGGGCCGAGGTGCTGATCAACTACCGCGAGCAGGACTTCGTGGCCGAGCTGTCCGTCGCCACGGAGGGGCACGGCGCGGACGTGATCCTCGACATCGTGGGCGCCAAGTACCTGGCCAGGAACATCGACGCGCTCGCGACCGGCGGGCGGCTGGCGATCATCGGGCTGCAGGGCGGCGTCAAGGCCGAGGTGAACCTGGCGCGGCTGATGGCGAAGCGGGGCTCGGTGACGGCGACCTCGCTGCGGGCCAGGCCGGTGGCCGAGAAGGCGGCCGTGGTGGCCGAGGTGCGGGAGCACGTCTGGCCGATGTTCGCGGACGGTCGGCTGCGGCCCGTGGTGGACCGGCGGCTGCCGCTGCCGGCCGCGGCCGAGGCGCACCGGGTGCTGGAGGAGAGCGGCCATATCGGGAAGATCGTGCTGACACGCTGAACCACCCTCGTCCCGGATGCGGCTTTTGTGTTGATATGTGACGCTAGTTACATCGTCGATTACATCATCGGACAGAAGCGTGAAGGATCGGGCCTGTGAGGGTGTGGGCGGGTTTCGCAGTGGCCGTGGCGGTCGTCGCGGCTCCCCTTCTCCCCCAGCCGGCCGCCGCGGTGGGCCCCCCGGCGGCGTCGGCGCCTGAGGCGGAGGAGCGGGACGACGGCCGGCGCCCGGCCGAGGCGCCGATCCTGTGGTGGGAGCCGGCGCCCACCACTCCGGGACCCGTCCGCGACGACGGCGACGCCGCCCCCGTCGCGGCCCGCCGCGCGGGCGGCGAGGTGCTTCCCGTCCTCCCCCTCGGGGCCGGCCTCGCCTGCCTCGGCCTGGGCCTCGGCATCCTCGGCTACCGGCTCCGCGAATAGCCACGTTGCCGCGGCACCGCCTTCGCCGCGAACGCCCGGCTCGTCGAGCCGCGCCGTTCCGGCGCCGGCCGGGTGGGCGTTACGCGTTGGCGTCGAGATAGGCGAGGACGGCCAGGACCCGGCGGTGGCCGGGGGCGGTCGTGGGGAGCGAGAGCTTGCTGAAGATGTTGCCGATGTGCTTGTGCACCGCGTTCTCCGTGATCACGAGGTCGGCGGCGATCTCCCCGTTGCCCAGGCCACGTGCCATCAACGTCAGCACCTCCCGCTCGCGGGCGGTGAGGCTGTCGACCGGCCCCCGGGGCGCGCTGGTGAGGAGCTGGGCGACGACCTCCGGATCCATCACGGTGCCGCCGGCCGCCACCCGGGTCAGCGCGTCGACGAACTCGCCGACCCGGCTCACCCGGTCCTTGAGCAGGTAGCCCACCGCCCCCGAGCCGTCCGACAACAGCTCGCGCGCGTAGATCTTCTCCACGTACTGGGACAGCACCAACACCGGAAGCCCGGGACGCTCCCGCCGCAGCTCCAGCGCGGCGCGGACGCCCTCGTCGTGGAAGGTCGGCGGCAGCCGCACGTCGGCTATCACCGCGTCCGGCTCGTGCCGGCCGACGGCCGCCAGCAGCCCGGGGCCGTCCGTGACCACCTCGGCGACCTCGATGTCCCGGGTGGAGAGGATGAGTTCGAGCCCGGCGGAGAGCAGCACGTTGTCCTCGGCGATCACGACCCGCACGGCAGCTCCACGGTGATCTCGGTCGGGCCGCCCGCCGGACTGGTGACCAGCACCGAGCCGTCGAGCGCCGCCGCCCGCCGCCGGATGCCGACCACGCCGGTGCCGCGCGCCTCGTCGACGCCGCCGACGCCGTCGTCCGTGACCTCGACGAGCAGCCGGTCGTCGGACCTGGTCAGCCGCACCCGGGCGTGGTCCGCGCCGCTGTGCTTGGCCGCGTTGGTCAGGGACTCGGTCACGATGAAGTACGCGGCGGCCGACACCGCCGGCGGCAGCTCGCCGAGCTCCGCGCAGTCCACCTCGACCGGGACGGCGGACCGCGCCGCCACGGCGGCGATCGCGCCCTCCAGACCCCGGTCGGCCAGGATCGGCGGGTAGATGGTGCGGATCACGTCCCGCAGCTCGGTCATCGCCTCCTCGGCGCCCTCGTGCGCCTCCTTCAACAGCGTGGCCAACCGGCCGTCGTCCTCCGGCAGCTGCTCCCTGGCCACCCCGAGACGCATCGCGATGGCCACGAGCCTGGCCTGCGCCCCGTCGTGCAGGTCCCGCTCGATGCGGCGCAGTTCGGCGCCGTGCGCGTCGAGCACCCCGGCCCGCGACTCGGTCAGCTCGCCGACCCGCTCGGCCAGCCGCTCCTCGGCCGACGGCTCCAACCCGGCCAGGCAGACGCCGGCGTGCCAGCGGGCGAGCCGCGGCAGCAGCCACCAGGTGAGCGCGGCGCCGACCAGCGACTGGCCGAGGTCCAGGGGTATGGAGGCCAGGCCCACGTACCCGAAGGACGACTCCAGGTCGAACACCGGCCGGATCGGCGCCATGATCACGCCGCCCACCGCCATGCCGAGGAAGAGCACCGCGGCGAGGCCGGCCAGCAGCCCGGTGCCGATCGCGGTCGGCAACCAGCGCAGGAGCCGCCGGGTCTCGGGGGAGCGCATCGCGTGCCGCCAGGCGGCGGCGAAGCCGCGGGGCGGCGCGGCCCGACGGTCGGCGGACGCCGGCGCGTCGACCGGGGCGCCGAGCAGCCCGGCGGCCCGGCGGCGGTGCCAGTCGGCCGACTCCCCGAGGGGCCTGAGCACCCACGGGAGACCCGAGGTCAGCACCCCGACCACGAAGAGCGGGAGCACGGTGAGCAAGGCCATCGCCGCCGGCAGGGTGCCCAGCAGATAGCCGGCCCCTCGCCTCACCTCGGTCCATCGATCCTGCCGTTCACGCATGGGAAGCAGTCTGGGCCATCCGCGGCGGCGAGCGCACTACAGCAGGGTCTACCGTTCCCGCTCACCCTGACTCGACCCCGAGACGACCCCGACTCGCCTTGCGCCCCGGGCGACATACTCGGTATACATACGCGGTATGTCCATTCGCTACGGCCTACTCGCCCTCCTTGAGTCCGGCCCTCGGTACGGCTCCCAGCTCCGCACCGACTTCGAGTCCCGCACCGGAGCCACCTGGCCCCTCAACATCGGGCAGGTCTACACGACGCTCCAGCGCCTGGAACGCGACGGCCTGATCACGCCCGAGGGCGGCGGCGACGCCAAGCAGCAGCTCTACGCCATCACGGAGCCGGGACGCCGCGAGCTCGCCGAATGGTTCTCGCGGCCCGTCGACCGCACCCAGCCCGCCAGGGACGAGCTCGCCATCAAGCTCGCCATGGCCGTGGGCACGCCCGGCGTCGACGTCGCCGAGATCATCCAGGCCCAGCGGCGCCACACCCTCCAGGCCATGCAGGGCTACACCCGCCTCAAGGCCCGCGCCCTGGCCGCCGGGCCCGACACCAGCGACGAGATGGCCTGGCTGCTCGTCCTCGACCAGCTCATCTTCTTCGCCGAGGCGGAGAACCGCTGGCTCGACCACTGCGAGTCACGCCTCGTCCGGTTCGCCCGGGACCGTCGCGACCGCCCCGTCTCGGCGCCCAGCGCCCCGCCCGCCGACGAGCCCGACACGCCCGACCCCGCGGCGACGGCGGGCCGCCGGCCCGGAGCCCGGCCGTGACCGGCGCGGCCCCGGACCTCGCCGGCCGCCAGGCCGACATACGCATCCAGCCCGAGGGGGGAACCTCGACATGACCGACACACCCAGGCCCGAGACCGGCTCCGCCGTGCTCGAACTGCGCCAGCTCGCCCGCGTGCACGGCAGCGGCGTCGCCGCCGTCCACGCCCTGCGCGGCATCGACCTCGCCGTCAGGGCCGGCGAGTTCGTCGCCGTGATGGGCCCCTCGGGGTCCGGCAAGTCCACGCTGCTCACCCTCGCCGGCGGCCTCGACACCGCCACCGGCGGGCAGGTGCTGGTCGAGGGCCAGGACCTCGGCGCCCTCAGCCGGGGCCAGCTCGCCAAGGTCCGCCGCACCCACATCGGGTACGTCTTCCAGGACTACAACCTCATCCCGGCCCTCACCGCCGCCGAGAACATCGCCCTGCCGCGCGAACTCGACGGCACCTCCTCCCGCGCCGCCCGCCGCGAGGCGCTCGCCGCGCTGGAGGAGATCGGCCTGCCCGAGGTCGCCGAGCGCTTCCCCGACGAGATGTCCGGCGGCCAGCAGCAGCGCGTCGCCATCGCCCGCGCCCTGGTCGGCGACCGCCGCCTCGTCCTCGCCGACGAGCCCACCGGCGCCCTCGACTCCGAGACCGGCGAGGCCGTCCTCGCCCTGCTGCGCCGCCGCTGCGACGAGGGCGCCGCCGTCGTCCTCGTCACCCACGAGTCCCGCTACGCCGCCTGGGCCGACCGGCTGGTCTTCCTGCGCGACGGCCGGATCGTCGACGAGTCGGCCGCCGGCACCGCCGAGTCCCTGCTCACCAGCGAGGCGACCAGGTGAGGCGTCTCAGCACCTGGCGGCTCGCGCTGCGCATCGCGCGCCGCGACGCCCGCCGCGCCAAGGGCCGCAGCGCCCTGGTGATCGCCATGATCGCGCTGCCCATCCTCGCGGTGTCGGCCGCCGACCTGACCTTCCGCACCGCCCAGCTCTCCCCCGCCGAGAACCTGACCCGTGAACTCGGCGCGGCCGACGCCCGCTACGAGATCGCCACCCAGGGCTCGCCCGTCCGCCAGAACCCCGAGGGCGACTACGTCGAGTACGACGAGAACGCCGACGACGCGGTCTGGGAGGACGACCCCAGGTCGGACGACGAGGTGCTCGCGCAGGTCCAGGAGGCGCTGCCGGACGGCGCCAGCCTGCTCTCCGACACCACCGCCTACGTCACCTCCTCCACCAGCACCGGACTCACCAACGTCGAACTCCGCGAGATCGACGCCGCCAACCCGCTCACCGAGGGCATGCT
This sequence comes from Streptomyces millisiae, assembly GCF_031845425.1. NCBI lineage: Bacteria > Bacillati > Actinomycetota > Actinomycetes > Kitasatosporales > Streptomycetaceae > Streptomyces > Streptomyces millisiae. Next base: position 48,059 of record NZ_JAVREM010000030.1, on the reverse strand, counting down.
CACCCTGCTGCGCGGCGAGTTCCCCAGCGAGCCGGGCGAGGTCGCCGCCACCCAGGCGTTCCTCGACACCTCGGGGCTGCGGGTCGGCTCCGAGATCACCCTCGGCGGCATCGACGAGCCCTACCGGGTCACCGGCGCGTACGAGCTGCCGAGCGGCCTCGACACCGATCAGCTGATCGCGCTCCCCGGCGCCGTCCTGCCTCATGTGCAGCAGGACAACGACTGGGGCACGGGCACCGACACCTTCCTGGTCGACGTCCCCGAGGGCGTCGTCGACTGGCCGGCCGTGCTGCGCGCCAACGAGCTGGGCATGACCGTCGTCTCACGCGACGTCACGCTCAACCCGCCCCCGGCCGACCAGGTGCTGGTGGCCGACGACTTCGGCGACTCGTCGATCGGCGCCGAGGCCATGGCGACCATCGGCACCGTCGTCTCGCTGATCATCCTGGAGATCTGCCTGCTCGCCGGCCCCGCCTTCGCCGTGGGCGCCCGCCGCGCCCGCCGCCAGCTCGGCCTGGTCGGCGCCAACGGCGGCGACCGCAAGCAGCTGCGCGCCATCATGCTCGCCAGCGGCGTGGTGCTCGGCGCCGGCGCGGCCGTCGCCGGCACCGTGGGCGGCATCCTGCTGACCCTCGTCGGCCGCCCGCTGCTGGAGGACTTCGGCGGCGCCCGCTTCGGCTCCTGGGACTTCAGGCTGCTGGAGATCGGCGCGATCGCCCTGCTCGCCGTCGTCACCGGACTGCTCGCCGCCGTCGTCCCGGCCGTCAACGCGGCCCGCACCGACGTGCTGGAGTCCCTCACCGGCCGCCGCGGGGTGCGCCGCGCCAGCCGCGCGCTGCCCACCATCGGCTTCATCGCGCTGCTCGGCGGCGCCGCGATCGCCATCCTCGGCGCCATGACCTCCTCCGGCGTCAACACGGTCGCGGTCGGCTCGATCATCGCCGAACTCGGCGTCGTCGCCCTGACCCCGTTGCTGGTCGGCGTCTTCGGCCGACTGGCCAGGCGGCTGCCGCTGTCCGGCCGGCTCGCGCTGCGCGACGCCGCCCGCAACCGTGGCCGCACCGCCCCCGCCGTCGCCGCCATCATGGCCGCCACGGCCGGCGCGGTCGCCGTGGCCACCGTCGCGGTCAGCGACCAGGCGCGGCAGCGCGCCGAGTACCAGCCGTGGATGCCCACCGGCACCGTCGCGATCTCCACCTACTCGCCGAGCGAGCAGGCGCTGCTCGCCCCGGCCAGGCAGGTGGTCGAGTCCGAGATGCCGACCACCACCCGGGCCGACGTCCACCGGGTGCTCGCCAAGGCCGACTGCGACGAGTCCGTCGACGACTGCGGCCTGGTCCAGCCGAGGGTGCCCGAGGAGAACGCGTGCCCGCTCTGGGGCCCGGAGGGCGAGAACCTGGACGCGGCGGACCGCCGTGAGCTGGTGACCGACGAGCGGTGCGCCTCCTCCGACGGCAGCATGATGGGCACCAACGGCCTCGTGGTCGCGGGCCCCGAACTGCTCGACGTCCTCGGCATCGACGACGACGGCGCGCGGGACGCGCTGGAACGCGGCGACGTCGTGGTCTTCGCCGGCCGCTACCTCGACGCCGACGATCAGGTGACCATCGACAGGTACGCCACCTATCCGGAGGAATGGGAGGAGAGTGGCGGGCCCATCACCCCGCCGGACGACTCGACCACGTTGCCGGGCCACCCGGTCGACGCCGAGAGCTACGGCATCGAGCTGCTGGTCTCCCCGGCGGCCGCCGAGGCCGCGGGCCTGGTCACCGTCGAGGAGGGCAGCTACTACGCCACCGACCGGGTGCCCACCGAGGCCGAGCAGCAGGCCGTCAACGGCGACCTCGAAGAGCTGGCCAACCGCAACGGCGTCGTCGAGGCGCCGTGGACGGTCGTGGAGGACGGCTTCGACGGCGACACCTCGATGGAGCTGATCATCCTCTCGCTGGCCGCCGCCATCCTCGCGCTGGGCGCCGCCGGCATCGCCACCGGCCTGGCACAGGCCGACTCCGAGGCCGACCTGGCCACCCTCGCCGCGGTCGGCGCCACCCCGCGCGTCCGGCGTACCCTCTCCGGACTCCAGTGCGGTCTCATCGCCGCCATGGGGGTGCTGCTCGGCGCGCTGTCCGGCATCATCCCGGCCATCGCGCTGCGGCTCGCCGACCACCGGTCCAATCTCCAGGGCTGGGAGAGAGCGTGGGACGACGGCTGGGACCCGGGCGTCAGGCCGGAGCTGTTCATCGAGCTGCCGTGGACCACCTTCGGCCAGCTGATCGTCGTGGTGCCGCTCGTCGCCTGTCTGGTGGCCACCCTGCTGACGCGCTCCCGCATCACCCTCGCGCGGCGCGCGGGGTGACCGGCGTTGCATGATGGGGGTATGACTCAGCCGAGGAACGAACCGCCCCAGGAGAACGCCCAGATCCTGGTCGTCGGACCCGACGGGATGGCGCTCAGCAGCCCCGCGCCCAAGCGCAACGGCGACGACGGCGACGAGGGCCGCTCGGAGATCCCCGTGACCGAGATGGTGGAGCAGCCGGCGAAGGTCATGCGGATCGGCAGCATGATCAAGCAGCTGCTCGAGGAGGTGAAGGCGGCCCCGCTCGACGAGGCCAGCCGGGTCCGCCTCAAGGAGATCCACGCCAGCTCGGTCAAGGAACTGGAGGAGGGCCTCGCCCCTGAGCTCGTCGACGAGCTGGAGCGGCTCTCCCTTCCGTTCACCGACGACGGCGTGCCGACCGAGGCGGAGCTGCGGATCGCCCAGGCGCAGCTGGTGGGCTGGCTCGAGGGCCTGTTCCACGGCATCCAGACGGCGCTCTTCGCCCAGCAGATGGCGGCCAGGGCGCAGCTGGAGCAGATGCGGCGGGCGCTGCCGCCCGGCGCGTTCGGCGACGAGCAGGAGCAGGGGCCCGACGCCCACGGCGGGGCGCGCTCCGGCCCCTATCTGTGACTGAACGCGACGACCCGCGACCGGCGGTGCCGGCCGAGGCCCCAGGGCCCGGCCGGCACCGCCGGTCTTCTCGTGGCCGCGTCTAACTCCAGGTGATCAGCCGCCGCGGGTGCTCCAGCACGGCCGCCACGTCCGCCAGCACCCGGGAGCCCAGCTCGCCGTCCACCAGCCGGTGGTCGAACGAGAGCGCCAGGGTGGTGACGTGCCGCGGCTTCACCTTCCCCTTGTGCACCCAGGGCTGCTGCCTGATGGCGCCGAACGCCAGGATCGCGGACTCGCCCGGGTTGAGGATCGGCGTCCCGGTGTCGATGCCGAACACGCCGATGTTGGTGATGGTGACCGTGCCGCCCCGCATGTCGCCCGGCGCGGTCCTGCCGTCCCTGGCCGTGTTCACCAGCAGGCTCAGCGCGCTGGCCAGCTCGGGCAGCGTCTTGGCGCCGGCGTCCTTGATGTTCGGGACGATCAGGCCACGGGGCGTCGCCGCCGCGATGCCCAGGTTCACGTACTCCTTGTAGACGATCTCCTGGCGGTCCTCGTCCCAGGCGGCGTTGATCTCCGGGTTGCGGCGGATCGCCACCAGCAGCGCCTTGGCGACCAGCAGCAGCGCGTTCACCCGCAGCCCGGCCATGTCCGGGTCCTGCCGCAGCCGCTCCACCAGACGCACGGTCCTGGTGACGTCGATCGTCACGAACTCGGTGACGTGCGGGGCGGTGAAGGCGCTGCCGACCATGGCCTGCGCGGTCGCCTTCCGCACCCCCTTGATCGGCACCCGCCGCTCCCTGATCTCCGCCAGCGACTGCGGCACGACGTCGGCCGCGGCCGCCTCGGCGGCGGCCTCGGCCTCGGCGGCGGTCGGCGCCGGCCTGGGGGCGACGGCCGCGTGGACGTCCTCCCTGGTCACGACGCCGTTCGGGCCACTGGGGATGACGGTGGCCAGGTCCACGCCCAGATCCTTCGCCAGCTTCCGCACCGGCGGCTTGGCCAACGGACGGCCGTCCCTGGGCGGGGCGACGGCCACGCGGTCGCCCTCGACGCCCTGCGGCAGGGCGGGCCCGCCATAGCCCCCGGCGGCGTCATGCCCGCCGGGCAGGTGCGCGGGCTCCCACCCGTTGGACCTGCCGGCCGGCGCCGGTCCTTGGTCGGCGGGCGCCGGGCCCCGCTGCCCGCCACCGGCCGGTCCGCCTGGCTGCTGGGCCGGGGCGGCCTGCCCGGCGGCGCGGCCGCGGTTCGCCTCGCCGCCGGCAGGCGCCCGGCGGGGGCGCCGCTTCGGCGTGGCGGTGGAGACGCCGTAGCCGACCAGCACCGGCTCCCGGCCTCCGCCGCCCTCGCCGCCTTCGGCGGCTGTGGCGGCGGACGGCTCCTGCTCAGGTGCGGGCTCCGCCGCCGAGGGGTCCGTGTCCACGGTGATGATCGGCGTTCCGACGTCGACCGTCCGCCCCTCGGGGAAGTGCACCTCCCTGACCACGCCGTCGTAGGGGATCGGCAGCTCGACCGCCGCCTTGGCGGTCTCCACCTCCACCACCACCTGGCCGTCGCTCACCGTGTCACCCGGCTGGACGAGCCACTTCAGGATCTCGGCCTCCGTGAGCCCCTCGCCCACGTCCGGCATCCGGAACTCTCGGAACCGCTGTGCCGCAGACATCGTCACGACTCTCCTCAGCCTCTCGCCTCAGTACGCCAAGGCGCGGTCGACGCTGTCCAGCACCCGGTCGAGCCCAGGAAGGTACTCCTCCTCGAGCCGTGCCGGCGGATACGGCGCGTGGAACCCGCCGACCCGCAGCACGGGGGCCTCCAGATGATAGAAACACCGCTCCGTGATCCGGGCGGCCACCTCGGCCCCGGAACCGAAGAAGACCGGCGCCTCGTGCGCCACCACCAGCCGGCCGGTCCGCTCCACCGACCGCTGGATCGTGTCGAAGTCGATCGGCGAGACCGACCGCATGTCCACGACCTCGATCGACGTGCCGTCCTCGGCCGCCGCCTCGGCCGCCGCGAGCGCCGTCCGCACGGTCGGCCCGTAGGCCGCGATCGTCAGGTCGGTGCCGTCCCGCACCACCTTCGCCGCGTGCAGCGGCCCGGGGATGCCGGTCGGGTCGACCTCGCCCTTCTCCCAGTAACGCGACTTGGGTTCGAAGAAGACGACCGGGTCGTCGCACTCGATCGCCTGCTGCAGCATCCAGTACGCGTCGGACGGGTTCGCGGGCGTCACGATCTTCAAGCCGGCGACGTGCGCGAACAGCGCCTCGGGCGACTCGCTGTGGTGCTCCACCGCGCCGATGCCGCCGCCGTAGGGGATGCGGATGACCACCGGCAGCTTCACCTTCCCCAGCGACCTGGCGTGCATCTTCGCCAGCTGGGTGACGATCTGGTCGTACGCGGGGAAGACGAAGCCGTCGAACTGGATCTCCGCCACCGGCCGGTACCCGCGCAGCGCCAGACCGATCGCGGTACCGATGATGCCGGACTCGGCCAGCGGCGTGTCGATGACCCGGTCCTCGCCGAAGTCCTTCTGCAGCCCGTCCGTGATGCGGAAGACGCCGCCCAGCTTGCCGACGTCCTCGCCCATCACCACGACCTTGGGGTCGGCCTCCAGCGCCTTGCGGAGCGAGGAGTTGAGCGCCTTGGCGATCGCCATCTTCTCGGCGGCCATGTCAGTTCCCCCCGTGCTGCTGGTGCTCGTGGTCGGTGAAGGAGGCGAGGTAGTCGGCGAACTGGGCGCGCTCCTCGTCCACCAGCGGATGCCCGTCCGCGTACACGTTCTCGAAGACGGCCATGGCGTCCGGGTCCGGCATGGTCCTGATGGCCTCCCTGACCCGCCTGGCCAGCGCGTCGCTCTCCTCGTCGAGCGCGGCGAAGAACGCGTCGTCCGCCGCGCCCTCCCGCTCCAGGAGCCGGCGCAGCCGCAGGATCGGGTCCTTGGCCTCCCACGCCTCCAGGTCCTCCTTGCGGCGGTACCTGGTCGGGTCGTCCGAGGTGGTGTGCGCGCCCATCCGGTAGGTGAAGGCCTCCACCAGGATCGGGCCCTGCCCGGTGCGCACGTGCTCGGCGGCGGCGCGGGTCACGGCCAGGACCGCCAGCACGTCGTTGCCGTCCACGCGGACGCCGGGGAAGCCGTAGCCGGCGGCGCGCTGGTAGAGCGGCACGCGGGTCTGCCGCTCGATGGGCTCGGAGATGGCCCACTGGTTGTTCTGGCAGAAGAAGACGACCGGCGCCTGGTAGACGGCGGCGAAGGTGAACGCCTCGGCCACGTCGCCCTGGCTGGACGCGCCGTCGCCGAAGTAGGCGAGCACGGCGCTGTCCGAGCCGTCCATCCGCACGCCCATCGCGTAGCCGGTGGCGTGCAGGGCCTGGGAGCCGATGACGATGGTGTAGAGGTGGAAGTTGTTGCTGTTGGGGTCCCAGCCGCCGTGGTTGACGCCGCGGAACATGCCGAGCAGCAGGGTCGGGTCGACGCCGCGGCACCAGGCGACGCCGTGCTCGCGGTAGGTCGGGAAGACGTAGTCGTCGGGGCGCAGGGCGCGGCCCGAGCCGATCTGCGCGGCCTCCTGGCCGAGCAGCGACGGCCAGAGACCCAGCTCGCCCTGGCGCTGGAGGGCGGTGGCCTCAGCGTCGAAGCGGCGGGTGAGGACCATGTCGCGGTACAGGCCGCGGATCTCCTCGTGGGTGATGTCGAGGGAGTAGTCGGGGTGCTCGACGCGCTCGCCCTCGGGCGTCAGCAACTGCACCATCGCGGGCTCCGCCGGCCGGCTCGCGGCCGCCTTGCCGCCCGGGCCGCTCCGCTTCGCCGTGGCCTTCTTCGCCGTGCTCTTCCTGGCCGGGGACTTCTTCGTCGTGCTCTTCCGCGCCGCGGCACGGCGTGGGGTCCCGCCCGCCTCGGTGCTGCTCTCCACAGTCACTCGTGTCCTCCGTCGGTCCGGCCCCCGGGGTCCGCCGGGCGGCCAGTGCGGTCCGCCCGGTCCCGTACGGCGCACGGGGGTGGGTGCGGCCTGGACGGAACCGAGCGGTTCTTTGTCCCGATCGCGTCCCGTTCGACGGCCCAATAAGAGCACGGTATCCGTTGGGATCACAAGCTGTGAAAAGACCCCTGACCTGCGGATTTACCTGGAAATCCAAGTACTTGTATGGGTTGTGGAACGAGACGGCATCAAGCCTGGCAGGGCTTGGGGACAGGTGCACGTTAACCCGGGCAACCGGGTCGCGTGAAGAGCGGTGCACGCGCCGTTGTGTGACACTTGCGGTGTGTCCGAGGGCGGAAAAATCAGCGTATTTCTCCTCGATGACCACGAGGTGGTGCGCCGGGGCGTGCACGAGTTGCTCGCCGTCGAGCCGGACATCGAGGTGGTGGGCGAGGCGGGCACGGCGGCCGACGCGCTCAACCGGATCCCGGCCGCGAGGCCCGACGTGGCGGTGCTCGACGTGCGCCTGCCGGACGGCAGCGGCGTCGAGGTGTGCCGGGAGATCCGCTCGCGCGACGAGTCGATCCGGTGCCTGATGTTGACGTCCTACGCGGACGACGAGGCGCTGTTCGACGCCATCATGGCGGGCGCGTCCGGCTACGTCCTGAAGGCCATCCGGGGCAACGAACTACTGGCCGCCGTGCGGGACGTGGCGGCCGGCAAGTCCCTCCTCGACCCGGAGGCGACGCGCCGCGTCCTCGACCGGCTGCGCGGCGGCGGCACGGGCGCGACCCGCGAGGACGACGAGCGGCTGGCCCGGCTCACGGACCAGGAACGCCGCATCCTCGACCTGATCGGCGACGGCCTCACCAACCGGGCGATCGGCGAGGAGATGCACCTCGCCGAGAAGACGATCAAGAACTACGTGAGCAGCGTGCTGGCCAAACTCGGCATGTCCCGCCGCGCCCAGGCCGCGGCCTACGTCGCCCGCCGCCAGGCCGAACGCCCCGCCGACCACTAGCAGCCGCCGCAGCCGCGCCCACCCGCCCTGGCGGGTGGCCAGCGCGGCCGACGCGGCCGCCCCCTCCCCCGCGCGAAGCGCGGAAAGGACGGACGGGGGGAAGGCCGCGAGTGGCGCCGACCCAGCGGCGAAGCCGCCGCAGGCCGGGCGAGGCGCCCACCCCGCGCATGGCGCAACCGCGGGGCGCCAGCCCAACGGGAAGCGCGCGGAGCGCGCGAAACGGGCGGATGGGCGGGGGAAGCCGCGCACCACGCCGGCTCGCACTCGCAGCCGCACAGGCAGTCCCCGCCGCCCTGGCGGCAAATCCTCCACAGACCGCGCCCGCGCCCGCCCGTGCGGAGCACGGAAAGGGCGGGCGGGCGGGGAAAGGCCGCAGATCACCGGCTCGCGCCTGCAGCCCCGCCGCAGGTGGGCCGCACCGGCCCCCGCGCGCAGCGCGAAGAGGGCGGGCGGCTGGGGGAGAGACCGCGCAGCGCCCGCCACGGCCGCAGGCGGCGCCGCGCCGGCCCCCGCGCGGAGCGCGAAGGGGGCGGGTGGGGGAGGTCCGCCGTGGTCGCTGTCCCTTCGAGCCGCTCGCCCCGGCAGGGGCGTAACGCAGAAGTAACCCGACGCCCCAACGGCCGACCTGCCCCCCTCCGTCCCGTTATGCCACGGCGGCAGCCGCCCGTACTGGACACCTGGGCCAGTCGCCGAGGCGGCCGTTCGACATCGCGGCGGTAGGTCGCCCGGCCGGGCGCCCGCAGGATGTGCGCCTGCCCGCCCACCCCCGGCCCGAGGAGCCCCGTGTCCGTCTCCACCACCCGCCGTTTCACGCTGCTCGGCGCGCCGTTCGACGGCGCCGCCACGCTCGGCTGGCCCGGCAGCCGCTACGCCCCCGCCCGGATCCGCGCCGCCATGGGCTGGATCCTGCAGCGCCGCGAGGACGGGCGGATCTACTGCCTGGACCACGGCACCACCCACCCCTTCCCCGAGGACCTGCTGACCGACGGCGGCGACGTGGCCACCGTGGCGCACGACCTGACCGCGACCCTGGCGGCCGCCGCCGACGCGGTGCGGGCGGCGCTGGCCGGCGGCCGGGTGCCGGTGCTGCTCGGCGGCGACGACTCGCTGCTCTTCCCGGCCGCCCGTGGGCTCGCCGAGTCGGGTCCCGGCTCGGTGGCCGTGGTCCACCTGGACGCCCACCTCGACCTGCTGGACCGCAACGAGCAGCAGGGCACTCACAGCCACTCCTCCGGGATGCGCCGCGCCAGCGAGCTGCCGAACGTCGACGTCTCCCGGTCCCTGCAGCTCGCCTCCCGCCACTTCAACTTCCCCTCCTCGCTCGCCTACCGCGAGGAGCGCGGGCTGCGGAACATCCCGGCCGCCGAGATCCACCGGCGCGGCGTCGACCCGGTCGTGGACGACGTGCTGGCCCATGTCGCCGGCGCGGACCGGGTGCTGCTCGCGTTCGACATCGACTGCGTCGACCCGGCGCACGCGCCGGGCGCCGGAGCGCACGAGCCGGGTGGGCTCACCTCCTACCAGGCGCTGCACCTCGTGCAGCGGCTGGCGCCGCACGTGGACGCCATGGTGCTGACCGAGGTCAACCCGCTCACCGACCTGCACGACCAGACCGCCAACCTCGCCGCCTACCTCGTCGCGCACTTCGTGGTGCACGGTGCCTCTACCGTGGAGTCCTGACATGGCAGACAAGCTCGTCATCCTGTTGTATCTCCTGGTCATGGTGGTGGCCGGGTATGTCGGCATGCGCCGCAGCCGCACCTCGGAGGACTTCGCCATCGCCGGCCGGCGCCTCGGCCCGTTCATGTACACCTCGGCCATGAGCACCGTGGTCCTGGGCGCTGCCTCCACGGTCGGTGGCGTGAGCCTGGGCTACCAGTACGGCGTCTCCGGCATGGTGCTGGTGCTCGCGCTGGCGCTCGGCATCGCGGCGATCGGCGTGTGTTTCGCCGGCAAGCTGTTCCGGTCCGGGGTCTTCACCGTCCCGGACGCGCTCGGCCGGCGCTTCGGCGCCCGTTCCCGCGTCCTGAGCTCGGCCGTCGTGGTCTTCTACACGCTGATGGTCGGCGTCGGTCAGATCATCGCCATCGGCACCGTGCTGACCGTCGTCTTCGACGTGTCCGCCACCACCGCCGCGTTCATCGGCTGGGCGACGATCATGCTCTACAGCGTGGCGGGCGGCATGTGGTCGATCACGCTGACCGACGTCGTGCAGTTCCTGGTGAAGACCGTCGGCATCCTCTGCCTGATGCTGCCGCTGGCCCTGCGTGAGGCCGGTGGCCTCGGCCGGATGCGGGAGGCGCTGCCGGACGGCTTCTTCTCGCCGACCGGCATCGGGGTCGGCACGATCTGGGCCTACTTCCTGCTGTTCTTCTTCGGCTTCATGATCGACCAGGGGAACTGGCAGCGGCTGCTCACCGCCCGCTCCGAGCGCGTCGCCCGCTGGGGCGCCGTCGCGTCCGGTGCGTACTGCGCGCTCTACGGTCTGGCCGGCGCGCTGATCGGCACCGCCGCCCGGGTCTCGCTGCCGGAGCTGGCCAATCCGGACGACGCCTACGCCCGGGTGGCCGCGCTGGTGCTGCCGGTCGGCCTGTTCGGCGTCGTCATCGCCGCCGCGCTCGCCGCGTCCATGTCGACCGCGTCAGGACTGCTCATCGGCGCCTCCACCGTGCTGACCAACGACGTGCTGCGGCCGCTCGGCGGCGCCCGCCGGGGCGGCGTCCGGGCGGACCGCGTCGCGCTGTTCGCCGTCGGCCTGGTCGCGCTCGGGCTCTCCTTCGCGCTGGACTCGGTGGTCGGCGCGGTGACGGTGGCCGCCGACGTGCTGGCGGCGGCGTTGCTGATCCCGGTGGTCGGCGCGATGTTCTGGAAGCGGAGCACCACGGCCGGCGCGCTCGCGGGCATGCTGGCCGGCACCGTGGTGTGCGTCGTGATGATGGTGCGCGCCGGCTTGTACGCCAACGAGCCGGTCAGCTGGGGCATGGTGGCCTGCCTGGTGGTCTTCGTCGCCGTCAGCCTGGTCACCCGGCCCGACCCGCGCACCGGCCCGCTCGACTTCGAGGAGCTGCCGGCCCTCGCCGAGGCGGCCGACCCCGCCGCCCCGCGGGTGCCGGCTCAGGCCCCGGCCGGCGACGACGACGGCGCGCCGGTGTCGTCGCCGCGCAGGGCGTGAGCCTGGAGGGCGAGCGCCAGTTCGAGCCGGACGTTGGCTGAGTCCAGGTTCCGGCCGAGGACCTCACGCACGACGTCGAGCCGGTAGTGCAGCGTGTGCCGGTGCACTCCGAGCTCGGCGGAGGCCCGGGCGACGGACCCGTTGTTGTCCAGGAACGCCCGCACCGTCGCGACGAGCGGGATGCCGCGGTCCGCCTCGGCGCGGCGCAGCGGGTCGACCAGCCGTCGCACCAGCAGCTCGGGCACCGGGCCGCCGGCCGAGGCGAGCAGCAGTTCGACGACGCCCAGGTCGCCCACCGCGGTGACGGCGCGCCCCTCCCGGCGCCCGATGGCCAGGGCCTGCCTGGCCTGCCGCAACCCCTCGGCCAGCCGGCCGGCCGGCACCTCGCCGCTGACCCCGACCCCGGCCCCGGCGGCGCAGGCCCGCCCCAGCGCCGAGCCGGGGTCGCGCACCGCCGGCAGCAGCCGGTCCGGGCGTGAGGTCAGCAGGACCGTCTCGGTCCCGCCGGCGTCGGCCGCCAGCACCGGCGCGGGGGCGTTCGCCAGCACCTCGTAGGGGTCGCCGCCCGGCCACCCGGCCGCGGCGGCGACCAGGACCGTCACCCGCCCCGGGTCGAGGCCGAAGGTGGACAGCAGCCGGGCCGTGGTCACCGGGTCGGCGTGCTCCCGCAGCGCGTCGAGCACCGCGTCCGCGCTGGCCCGCCGCGCCTGTTCCGCGGCGGCCCGGCGCTGCTCCAACTCGTAGGTGACCAGCGCGGCGGCCGCCGCGACCACGCTGTGTTCCGGGCCGGCGAACGCCGTGCCGCGGCGGATCAGCAGCCAGCCGAGCGCCCTGCCGGTGCCCAGGGCGTGTCCCATCAGGTGTCCCGCCGCGTCCACCACGGAGATCGACCGCCCGGCGTCGGTCAGCGTGCCGGTGATCTCCGCCGCTGTCCTGGCCGCCGCGCCGGCCGCCTCCGGCGGCGCCACCTCCACCACCGATCCGGCGGCGTCGAGCACCGCCGCCCAGTCGCCGAACCCGCGGGCCAGCACCCGCACGGCGCCGGGCGCGGCGCCGTGCCGCAGCGCCGCGTCGGTCAGCCGTCGGTACCCGTGCAGCGCGTGTTGCAGCGCGGCCCGCTCCTCGCCGGCGATGCGGGCGGCCACCGCCTGGGCCAGCGCGACGAACGGCGTCGCGTACGGCACCACGAGCACCGGCAGCCCCGCCTCGTCGCCGGCCCGCAGCACCTCGGGCGGCACCCGGCGGTAGACCAGGTCGACCGCGAAGCCGAGCCCGGCCGCGCCGGTCTCCGCCAACCGCCGCACCATCGCGGCCACGGAACCCGGCCCCTCGTGCCCGAGCCCCGTGGTCAGCACCAGGGACCCCGGTTCCAGCCAGGGCGTCGGGTCCGGCACCTCGCTGGCGTGCACCCAGCTGATCGCCCGGTCGAGCCCGGCCGAGCCGGCGGCCACGGACAGCCCGAACTCGCGCCGGGCGACCAGCTCCCGGACACTCAACGGCATGGCGCCCCCTGGCCGGTAATCGGATAAAGGATCACCAACTATGACACGGCCCGTCGTGCTCGCCGCCCCTTCGAGCCGCTGGCCCCGGCAGGGGCCGCCGGCAGGGGCTAGTCGCAGAAGGCGTCCCGCACCGCCGGTGCCTGGCTCGTCCACCAGACGACGAGCGCCGCCGCCGCCGCGAACTGCGGATCGGCCCGCTGGTCGCGGCGCTCGTAGTGCCACCGCAGCATCCAGAAGTCGTTCAACCGCTCCCACCACACCCGGTGCACGGCCGCCGCCAGCTCCGCCGGCGAGGCGCCCGTCGCCGCGCGGTAGGCGCGCGCGTAGGCGCGGACCTTCGGCAGCGCGAGGCTGCCGTCCGGCCGGAGGAAGAAGATGGCCGCGGCGCGCACCGCCTCCTCCGCGCGTGGCTGGACGTCGAGCCGGTCCCAGTCGACGATGGCCACCGGCTCCACCGGGCCCTCCGCCCGGTAGAGGAGGTTGAGCGGGTGGAAGTCCCCGTGCACCCACCCCTCCGCCGGGACCTCGGCGGGCCCGGGCCGCAGGTGGGCGTGGGCGTGCAGCAGGGTGCGGCGTTCCAGCAGCCGGTGCTCGGCCAGCTCGTCGAAGCCGGTCCTGCGGGGCCTGGCCCGGACCCGGCCGAGCAGCTGGTCGATGACGGCGTCCGTCTCGGCCGGCGCCGCCGCGCCCCGGCAGGCGGGGCGCGGCCTTGGCGCGCGCCTTATGACGAGTTCGAGCGCCCGGTGCACGCGCCCGAGCAGCGCGCCGAGCCGGCGGCTCTGGGCTCGGCTGAGCTGGCCGCCGTCCCGGTGGCGGCCCTCGATCCAGGGGTGCAGCGCGTAGCAGCGGTCCCGGTGCACGACGACGGTCCGCCCGTCGAGGTCACGGAGCGGCGGCGCGACCGGCAGGCCGAGCTCCGCGAGCGCCGCGGTGGCGCGGTGCTGGCGGAGCAGCGGTGCTATGTCCTCGGGGTCCCCGTCCAGGTGGTGCTTGAGGAAGAAGACGCCACGGGTGGTCGCGAGACGGTAGCCGTGGTTCAGCAGCCCCTCGGCCAACGGGGCGCACTCCAGTGGGCGCCCCGTGTCGTAGCGGCGCACCAGTTCGGAGAGGGTGCGCTCCTCCAACCGCGTCACGTGACCGGTCTCAGGTGGTGCTACCGGTGGTCTCGCTGCCCGCGGAACCCGTCTCGCCCCCGATGGCGCCTTCGACGGCACCCTCGCTGGTACCGGGGTCGGTCGTGGTGCCCTCGTCGGCACCCTCGTCCGTCTCGCCGCCGCCGTCGCCGCCCTCCGCCGCGCCGCCGTCCGACTCGTCCGGGGGCGTGGTCGGATCCTCGGTCGGCTCCTCGGTCGGCTCCTCCGTGGGGGTGGTCGGCTCCTCGGTGGGGGTGGTCGGGTCGACGGTCCCGGTGTCGTCGGTCCAGCCGCCGGTCGAGTCGCTCGGGTAGTAGGAGTCCCCGGTGTCGTCCTCCTCCTCGACCTCCTCCTCGGAGGCGGACGGGCTCTCGTCCGGCTCTTCCGACGGCTCCTCGACGGTCTCGGTGGGCGTGGGGTCGCTGTTCGGGTTCTCCTGCTCGCCGCCGCCCATGTTGGCCGCGACCAGGACGCCGGTGCCGATGGCGACCACGGCGGCCAGCGCCACCAGCAGCAGCCGGCCCCGGCGCCCGCCGCCCTGGCGGGGCGGCTCGGACCGGCCGCCGTCCGGGTTGCCGAGCAGCATGGGGGCGGTGAGCTGGCCGGTCGGCGCGTCGACCCCGGCGCGCGAGGCCGGGGTGCCCATCGGCGGGGTGGCGCCGCCGGTGATCGAGCCGGTGTTCCACAGGCCGCCGGTGTGGCCGCCGTGCTCCTCCAGCATCCGCAGCGCGTACTGGATCATGCCGCGCATCTCTTCGGCGGACTGGAAGCGGTCGTCCGGGTTCTTGGTGAGCGCCCGCATCACCAGACCGTCGAGCTCGGGCGGGGTGCTGGTCGACACCTCGGACGGCGGCCTGGGGGTGTCCTGGACGTGCTGGTAGACGACGGAGAGCGGGGTCTCGCCGACGAACGGCGGCCGCAGCGCGAGCAGCTCGTAGAGCAGGCAGCCGACCGCGTACAGGTCGGAGCGGGTGTCGACGGTCTTGCCGAGGGCCTGCTCGGGGGAGAGGTACTGGGGGGTGCCCATCACCATGCCGGTCTGGGTCATGGTCTGGGCGGCGCCGTGCAGCGCGCGGGCGATGCCGAAGTCCATCACCTTGACCGCGCCGGTGTCGGTGATGATCACGTTGGCCGGCTTGATGTCCCGGTGCACGATGCCGTGTTGGTGGCTGTAGGCCAGGGCCTCCAGCACGCCGGAGACGATGAGCAGCGCCTGGTTGACCGGCGGCGCCTCGGCGTCGATCAGCAACTCCCTGATGGTGCGGCCCTGGACGAGCTCCATCACCATGTAGGGCATCACGCTGCCGCCGACGACCTCCTCGCCGGAGTCGTAGACGGCCACCACCGCGTGGTGGTTGAGCCCGGCGACCGACTGTGCCTCGCGGGTGAACCGGGCCTTGGAGACCGGGTCCTCGGCGAGGTCGGCGCGCAGCAGCTTGATCGCCACGGTGCGGCCGAGCCGCAGGTCCTCGGCGGCGAAGACCTCCGCCATGCCGCCCCTGCCGAGCCGGTGGGTGAGCCGGTACCGGCCGTCGCCGACCAGCCCGTTGTTGCCCCACATCTCCGGCGTATCGGGCACCTCGTTGCCGGCGGCCTCGGGGTTTCCGTCGCCGGAATCCGCGGCGCCATGATCCTGTGCCATCAGTCCTCGCCGTAATCGCTGGATCGCCCAGCCATCAAACCCGTTCCGGGGGCGCGATGACAAGTTGGGTGGTCATGTCGACATCGCGTGAAGGGCGTTACGTGTCGTGCGTGCGATGTCGCGGTGTGTCACGTGCGGCTGGCCGCGCGGTGGCTCAGTGCGCCAGCGGGAAGCTCGCCAGGATGCGCTCGGCGAGCTCCGTGTCCCCCTCGACCTTCAGCTTGTCGGCCACCCGCCTCGGCTTCGTCCGCCCGCACACGACGCGGGTGAACGTCTCCCAGTCCATGGTGAAGGTCACGATCGGGCCGAGCGACGGGCTGCGGTCCACCGAGCCGACGCCGTCCTCGTCGACCCGCACGGTGCGCAGGAACTCCACGGGGCCGCTCACGTCGAAGACCACGGCCGACTTCTTCGGCGCGCCCGCGTCCTCGGCGATCACCTTCGGCAGTTTGTTCAACATCACGTCGCGCGCGATGTGGGCGGCCGGCGAGTTGACGTTCCCCGGCTGCCGCAGCGCGCGGCGCAGGTCCTGCTCGTGGAGCCAGACGTCGAAGACCCGCGCGGTGAGGAAGTCGACCAGCGAGGTCTGCCCGTACAGCGGGTGCGTGACGAGGTCGTCCGGCTTGCGGCGCTCGTTGCGCAGCTGGCGGGAGCGGCGGATGATGACGTACTCGAGCTCGCTGGTCATCTCCGGGCCCGTGTGGTGCCGGCGCACGTCCACCTGGACCTCCAGGTAGCGTGTCGTCTCGTCGACCACGTGGAAGAGGTCGCGCGGCAGGGTGTGGATGGGCCGCGGGTCGCCGAGCGCCTCGCACTCGCCGCCGATCACGTGTGAGACGACGTCCCGCACCGACCAACCCGGGCATTCCGTCGGCCGGTTCCACTCGCCGTCCACGAGCGTCGAGACGAGCTCCGATATCGCCTCGATGGTCTGGGTCCAGGCATCGATATACGGCTGAAGGCTCGGGTGCGGCACGGTCACGGGACCCCTCGTGGCGGTTTCGTCGCTGGTATCGGTGCAGGCAAGGGCGGAAGCAGGCTTGGGTGTTCACACGTTACGCTGCGCGGGGGCAGCCGGTGAATGCTTTCCTTAGGACGAATCCTAGGGGGCGACCGCGTCGTGCCTCACGCCCCGCCTCGTGCCCCGCGTCATGACGCGTCGAGGAAGGCGGTCATGGCGTTGGCCAGCAGGTAGGGATCGACGGCCGCGCAGAGTTCGCGCGCCGAGTGCATGGACAGGATCGCCACCCCGATGTCCACCGTGGGAATGCCGTGCCGGGCGGCGGTGATGGGGCCGATGGTGGTGCCGCAGGGCATCGCGTTGTGCGAGACGAACGTCTGCCACGGAACGCCGGCGCGCTCGCAGGCCGCCGCGAACACCGCCCGGCCCGTGCCGTCGGTGGCGTAGCGCTGGTTGACGTTGGTCTTGAGCATGGGGCCCGCGCCGGCCATCGGGTGGTGGTCCGGGTCGTGCCGCTCCTCGTAGTTGGGGTGGACGGCGTGCCCGGTGTCGGAGGAGAGGCAGAACGAGCCGGCCAGCGCCCTGGCGCGGTCCTCGACGCTCCCGCCCCGCGCGTGGACCGAGCGCTCCAGCACGGTGCCGAGCAGCGGGCCCTGGGCGCCGGTGTCGGAGGTCGAGCCGTTCTCCTCGTGGTCGAAGGCGGCGAGCACCGGGATGAAGCCGAGGTCGGCCGAGCCGGCGGCGGCGGTGAGCGCGGCGGTGCCGGCGTGCACCGAGACCAGGTTGTCGAGCCGCGGGCCGGCCAGCAGCTCGCGGTCCTTGCCCAGGTAGGCGGGCGGTTCGACGCTGTGCGCCATCAGGTCCCAGGCGACGACCTCGGCGGCCGGCAGCCCGGCCTCGGCGGCCAGGAACTCGATCAACTCGCCCTCACGCGGCCGGCCGATGCCCCACAGCGGCGTCATGTGCCGCTGCCGGTCCAGCTTCAGCCCGTCGTTGACGGAGCGGTCCAGGTGCACGGCCAGCTGCGGCACCCGCAGCAGCGGCCGGTCGACGTTCACCAGCACGGCGCGGCCGTCGCGCAGCGTGAGCCGCCCGGAGAGCCCGAGGTCGCGGTCGAGCCACGTGTTGAGCAGGGTGCCGCCGTAGATCTCGACGGCGAGCTGCTTCCAGCCGGCCCGGCCGGTGTCGGGGACCGGCTTGATCCGGAGGTTGGGGGAGTCGGTGTGCGCGCCGAGGATGCGGAACGGCGTGGCGGGGGTGGCGCCCTCCGGCACGTACCAGGCGATCAGCGCTCCGGCGCGCTGCACGTAGCGCCCGCCCGCGGCGCCGTCCCAGGCGGCGGTCTCCTCGACCTGCCGGAACCCGGCCTTCTCCAGGCGCAGCGCGGCGTTCGACACCGCGTGGTAGGGGGAGGTCGAGGCCGCGAGGAACCCCATCAGGTCGTCGGTGTGGGCCAGGTCGAACGGAGCGCTCATTCCCTCAGCATACGAAGCCGCCGCCCGCCTGGCCCGGTCTCGTCCCGCATTGTCGCCGGTATCTCATTCCCGCAGGCTGTCGAGCAGGTCCCGCAGCGCGGTGTGGTCGACGTGGCCGTACTCGGCCTGCGGACCGCTGCCCTGGACCCGGTCCCCGGCCTCGTCGGCCGCGGCGAGCACGTTGTCCGCTATCGACCGGGAGAGGACGCGGTTGTCGAGGCTGGGGTCCGCGACGTGGACGCCGCGCTCGATGAACTCCGCGACGCCGCCGCTGTTCTCCCACTGCCGCTCGAACAGTTGCCGGGTGAAAGCCTGGTCGCTCAGCAGGTCGCTCGCGGTGTCCCGGTTCTGGCCGGCGCCGGCCAACAGCTTGGCGCTGCCGGTGTTCTCGACCACGTTGTCGGGCTCGAAGTCGAACCACAGGAACTCGTCGGGTTCGTACTGCTGGCTCGTCCGCTCCTGGACGTCGAGCGCGACGAAGGCCATGCGCCGGCTGTTGCCGTCGTCGGCGGGCACGGAGGAGCGTTCGATGAGGTTGCCGAAGCCGTTGTACTTCTCCAACTGCTCCCGGAACGCGTCGGAGTCCGGGTCGTTCTCGAACAACGGCCCCTCGTGCTGGCTGAGGTACGGCGAGATGGCGTGGTAGGCGTCCCGCAGGCGGGGGGCGTCCGGATCCGGGACCCGGATGTCGTGGTTGAGCAGCATCATCACGCCGTTGCCGACCGCCGACTGCGCTCGCGCCAGCTGCATCGCGCTCTCCCCTGACAGCTCGTCGGCCGGTACGTTCCCCAGCGCGGCGAGCCCGTCCGCTCCCAGCGTGGCCAGGAACTCGTCCAGGTAGCGGCCCTCGGCGTCGCTCAACTGGCGCGGCCCGGCGGTGCCGTAGTTCTCCACCACGTCCCCGACCATGGAGAACAGGGCCCGGGCGTAGAAGTCCAGCATCTCCGGGTCTCCGCCGAGAGTCAGGGTCTCCTTGAGCGACTCGGCCGCGTACCTGGCCATCTCGGGGCTGGTCCACAGGTCGAGCGGCCCCGCGGTGAGGTCGTACCCCAGGTCGTCGAGCGCGTTCCCGTACCGGGTGAGCAGGCTGCGGTAGTCGTCGATGTCGCGGCTGATGGAGCCGTGCGCGTACTCGGCGTCGTCCGCGGCCATCCGCAGGTACTTGCCCCTGATCTCCGAGGCGAGCCCGGGGTCGTTCGGCCGGCCCTCCTCGGTGTACTCGACGGTGACCCGCTCGCCGCCCACGTAGTAGTAGCCGTTGGTCCGGTCCACGTACTCGGCCCGGGCCGCGGCCAGGTGCTCGGCGAGGCGCGGATCGAGATAGTGCTCGATCATCGAGCGCACCTCGAGCTCGGTCTCGGTGGCCACCTCCATGGCCTGGTTGAGGTAGCGGGAGACCTGCTCCATCTCCTCACCGTCGTCGGAGAGTTCGGTGGCCGTCCGGCTGTCGCGCTCCGCGCCGTCCACCACGGTCCGGCCGTCGACTCCGCCCGACTCCTCGGCGATCTCGGTGGCCCGCTCCGCCAACTCCCCGGTGTCGCCGGCCTCGCCGGCGGCCTGGCGGTACACCCGGGCGGTCTCGCCCATGTCCTCCGGGTCGATCTCCGCGGAGAACGTCCGCTGCAACCGCCAGGGCGCGACCTTGGCCGCCGCCTCGACCTCGTCCCGGGTGAACGTCAGCTCAGCCATCCCGCCACCTCCGTTTGCGGATTTGCTGGCTGAACGCTAGGCAGCCCGGTCCAGGGTGTCCACGCCAAGTGATCTTTTCTGAGCGCAACTTGAGGCTCACCCGCGTAGACCGCGTGGGGTCAGCGAGGAGGTGGCTCCGCCGACTCGAACCGGGCCCGGAGCGCCGCCGCCCGGGCGCGGTGCCGCCGGGCCTCCTCCGGCTCCTTCTCGTCGAGCGCGGCGGCCAGGCCGTCCAGGGCGGCGGCCTCGTGCCAGGGGTCGCCCACCTCCGCGTGGACGGCCGCCGCCCGCCGACAGAACGCCGCCGCGTCCTCGTCCCGCCCGAGCCGCCGGTACACCTCGCCGGCGCCCTGCCAGGCCAGCGCCTCACGGTTCCGGTTGCCGAGGCGCCGGTGCACGGCGGCCGACCGCTGGTACGACTCGAGCGCCTCACCGAACCGCCCGGCGGCCCGCTGCGCGTTGCCGAGGGTGATCAGCCAGTAGGCCTCGCCGATCGAGAAACGGAGGTCGAGGGCGATGTCGACGGCGCGCTGCGCCGAGTCCAGCGCCTCCGCCAACTGGCCGCTCTCGCGCTGGATCTCACTGAGCACGCGCAGCGCGTTGCCCTCGCTGCGGCGGTCACCGAGCTCACGGAAGGCCGTCAGGGCGCGCTCGACATCCTCGGCGGCCAGCCTCAACTGGCCGGCCTCGTAGCGGGCTTGGCCCCGGTTCGCGAGGGCG
Source organism: Streptomyces millisiae (assembly GCF_031845425.1). Taxonomy (NCBI): domain Bacteria; kingdom Bacillati; phylum Actinomycetota; class Actinomycetes; order Kitasatosporales; family Streptomycetaceae; genus Streptomyces; species Streptomyces millisiae. The sequence goes on along the minus strand of NZ_JAVREM010000030.1, from coordinate 27,901 downwards.
TTTCCGGCGCCGTGACTGTTGCCGAGACCTTCGTGCAGTGCGATGGCCTGGGAGAACAGATCCTCGGCGGCCGAGAGGCGGCGTTGGTGGAAGTGGTTGAGCCCGACGAGGTTGAGCGAGGCGGCCTCTCCCTCCCGGTCGCCGAGCTCGCGTCGGATGCCCAGCGCGCGCCGGTGGCACTCCAGGGCCTGGTTCAGCCGATTGACCCGGCTGTGGCTCATGCCGAGCCCGGTCAACAGCAGGCTTTCGCCCGCGCGGTCGCCGACTCTTCGGGCGGCTTGGAGCCCGATCTCGCCGGCTGGCGACCAGGCGTCGCTGTGCGCGGAGGGCGCTTCGACGAACTTCGCGACGGCGGCCAACTGCCAGGCGTATCGGTCGAGTCCGGCCTCCTCGGCGGTGCGGATCGCGCTCAGGAGGTTGGCGTACTCGCGCTCGACCCAGTCCATCGCCGCGTCGTGGTCGGGTAGCGGGAGTGGCACGACGCCGGTCGCCGGCGGCGTGAGCGGCAGGCGGGCCCTCGTCGGGTCGAGCCATCCCTGCGCGGAGTCGGCGGTGTGCAGATACCAGTCGAGCACCCGGCGCAGCGCGAGCCTCCGCTCCTCGGCCGGCTCGTCGCGCTGTGCCTGGTCGGCGGCGTAGGCCCGCAGCAGGTCGTGGAACTCGTAGCGGTCGGGGGCGGTCTGCTGGAGCAGGTGTGCGTCGGCCAGCGCGGTCAGCGCCTGGCGGGTCCTGGGGACGCTGCCGCCGGCGAGTGCCGTGGCCCCGTGGACGCTGAACTCGGGGCCGGGATGCAGGCCGAGCAACCGGAAGAGACGGGCTACCGAACCGGGTAGGGCGCGATAGGACCAGGCGAAGACGGTCCGCACCGCGCCCGTGTCCTCGCCGTCGCCGGTGCTCAGGGCGTCCCACAGCGTGGACTCGTCACGCAGCTCGGCGATCAGGTCGTCCAAGCGCAGATGTGGATAGCTGGCGGCCCGCTCCGCGGCGATGCGGAGGGCCAACGGCAGGTGGGCGCAGAGCCTGGCCAGCTCGGTCAGCTTGTCGGCGTCGTCCTCCGGCCGGTATCCGGCGGTGACGGCGCGCAGCAGGGAGACCGCCTCAGGTGCCGGGAGGGTACCGAGGGTGAGGCGGTGGGCGCCGTCGCGTATGGCGAGGCCGGGGAGGCGGCTGCGGCTGGTGACGAGCACCAGGCTGCCGGCCGAGCCCGGGAGCAGCGGCCGGACCTGGCGGACGGTGGCGGCGTTGTCCAGGACGATGAGCATGCGCCGGTCGGCCAGCATCGAGCGGAAGAGCGCGGCGCTCGCCTCCTCGTCGACCGGGATCGCGCCCTGCGGGACGCCGAGCGCGGTGAGGAAGCGATGCAGTGTCTGCTGCGCGGTGACCGGCTCGTCGGGGTCGTAGCCACGCAGGTTCACGTACAGCTGGCCGTCCGGGAACCGCTCCTCGATCTGGTGGGCCCACCGCAGCGCGAGCGAGGTCTTCCCGGCCCCGGCCGTGCCGGCGATCACGCACACCGACACGACGAGGGGTTCGTCCCCGTCACCGGCGAGGATCGCGTCCAGCCGCTCCAGCTCGGCCGTGCGATTGACGAAGCCCCTGATGTCGCCCGGGAGTTGGCGCGGAACGGGGGCCTCGGCCGATTCACCGTGAGTGCTGATGGTCCTGCTCCGTCCAGGCCGGAGGCGCGGGCAGATGCGCGACCTCACGCTTCACATAGGCGACCAGGTCCTCGCCGGCCTCGTACAGCTCCCTGAGGAGGTCGGTCCAGCCCGCGACGAGCTCCGGGTCGGTGAAGCGGACGGCGCCGTCGGAGAGTCCTTCCTCCGTGTACTGCACGCTGTAGAGCGTGTGGCCGCCGATGGAGACCAACTCGGGCAGTGGCCCGGCGGCTTCCAGCGGGCCGATGTCCTCGACGTGCACCACGCGGACGGGGATGCCGCTCTCGGCCCGCACGCGCAGCGAGTTCAACTCCCACTGCACGTAGGGGGTCAGGGGTCTTGCCACCACTCGAACCCGGCGGAAGACGCTGCCGCGCCGTCGGTCGTCCTGAGCGAGCTCGACCAGGCCCGGTCGGGTCTCCTGGATCAGCCGCAGGGACTCGGCCCAGTCGCCGCGGCGGAACGCGTCCCAGCTGGGGTTGTTCCGCTCCAGGAAGTGCTGGCGGCGCTCCAACTTCCAGGAGTCGAGGCCGCGGACCGCGTTCCTGCGCTCCGCGAAGTCCTGGTGGTAGTCGTCGAGCGACAGCCGCTCGCCGCGCGCGGGATCGAGGGCGAGAAGGGACACGTCAAGCATCGGGGATGTCTGCTTTCGCGGCGCTGAGCATCGTTCCCGGGATGACGACCAGCCGCTCGTCGGCGGCGAGCGTGACGCCCTCCGGGAGCCGGGAGCGGTAGGCGGCCGTGACGTCACGGCCGATCACCGCTATGTCGCCGTTGTCGAGCTGCCAGATGTCCGGGCAGTCGTTGTCGCCGTTGGTCACGCCCAACTCCTGCGGCGACTTGCCCAACCGCCGTGCGAATAACGCCGATGTGTCGGCGTTCCAGGGACGGGACATCGCTTACCCCCATCGAGACGCGGATGCATACCCACAGTACGGGAGGTGGTTACGGTGAGCAACGTTCGCATTCGGCCACGTATCGGGCGCCGGACACGAAGCCGGCCCCCGGCGGCGTGGGAGTGCCGGGGGCCGGTGGTTCGGGGGAGCGAAACGCCGGGACGCTAGAACGCGGCCTCGTCGAGGTCCATCAGGTGCAGGTCGGTGGTCTCGGCGACGGTGCGGGCCACGGCGACGCCGGGGAGGACGGTGGTCGCGAAGTGGCGCGCCGCGGCGATCTTGCCGGCGTAGAAGGCGCGGTCCTTCGCCGAGGCGGTCGGCAGCTTGGCGGCGGCCACGGCCGCGCCGCGCAGCAGCAGGTAGCCGACGACGACGTCGCCCGCGGCCATCAGGAAGGAGGTGGTGTTGAGGCCCACCTTGTAGAGGGAGCGGACGTCCTTCTCGGTGGCCGCCAGGTCGGTCAGCAGCACGCCGACCATGGCCTCGAGCTCGCCCACCGCGCGGCCGAGCTGGTCGAGGGAGCCGGCGAGGTCCTCCTGGCCCGGCGCGTCGGCGAGGAACTTCTTGATCTCCTCGGCGATCGCGGTCAGCGCCACGCCCTGGTTGCGGACGATCTTGCGGAAGAAGAAGTCCTGGCCCTGGATGGCGGTGGTGCCCTCGTAGAGGGTGTCGATCTTGGCGTCCCTGATGTACTGCTCCAGCGGGTAGTCCTGGAGGTAGCCGGAGCCGCCGAGGGTCTGGAGGGAGTGCGCCAGCTGCTCGTAGGACCGCTCGGAGCCGTAGCCCTTGACGATCGGCAGCAGCAGGTCGTTGATCGCCTCGTCGGCGCTCGCGTCCTCGCCGGCGTGCTGCTTGACGAGGATCGCGTCCTGCACGCTCGCCGTGTAGAGCACCAGGGACCGCATGCCCTCGGCGTACGCCTTCTGCGTCATGAGGGAGCGGCGCACGTCGGGGTGGTGGGTGATGGTGACGCGGGGCGCGGTCTTGTCGGCGAACTGCGTGAGGTCGGCGCCCTGGACGCGCTCCTTGGCGTAGGCCAGCGCGTTGAGGTAGCCGGTGGAGAGGGTGGCGATGGCCTTGGTGCCGACCATCATCCGGGCGAACTCGATGATCTTGAACATCTGGCGGATGCCGTCGTGCTTCTCGCCGAGCAGCCAGCCCTTGGCCGGGGTGCCGTGCTGGCCGAAGGTGAGCTCGCAGGTGTTGGAGATCTTCAGGCCCATCTTGTGCTCGACGTTGGTGGCGTAGACGCCGTTGCGCTCGCCGAGCTCGCCGGTGTCCCAGTCGAAGTGGAACTTGGGGATGATGAAGAGGGAGAGGCCCTTGGTGCCGGGGCCGTGGCCCTCGGGGCGGGCGAGGACGAAGTGGATGATGTTCTCCGAGAGGTCGTGCTCGCCGGAGGTGATGAACCGCTTCACGCCCTCGATGTGCCAGCTGCCGTCCTCCTGGCGGATGGCCTTGGCCCGGCCCGCGCCCACGTCGGAGCCGGCGTCCGGCTCGGTGAGCACCATGGTGGAGGCCCACCGCCGGTCCACCATCAGACGCGCGATCTTGCGCTGCTCCTCGGTGGCCTCGTCGTAGAGGACCCGGCCGAAGGTGGGTCCCGAGGCGTACATCCAGATGGCCGGGTTGGAGCCCAGGACGTTCTCCCCGGCCGCCCAGACGAGGGAGCGCGGCGCGGTGAGGCCGCCCAGCTCCTCGCCGATGCTCATCCGCCACCACTCGGCGTCCATGTAGGCGTCGTAGCTCTTCCGGAACGACGCGGGCACCGGCGCGGTGTGGGTGGCCGGGTCGAAGACCGGCGGGTTGCGGTCGCCGTCCTCGTAGGACGCGGCCAGCTCGTTCTCGGCCAGGCGCGTGATCTCGGCGAGCATGTCCCTGGCGGTCTCGGCGTCCGTCTCGGCGAAGGGGCCGGTGCCGTACACGGCGCCGCGGCCCAGCACCTCGAACAGGTTGAACTCGATGTCGCGGAGATTCGACTTGTAGTGCCCCATGGCGAACGACTCCGTATGTGGTGGGAGAAAGGCTCTTACCGGCAGGTAACCACCAATCATGCTACCCACGGGTAATAAGAAGCAAGCGGAAACCGGTCAAGTGTGAGTCAGTAGGCTTTCCACTCATGTACGGCTACGACAACCAGTCCGCCTACGCGGGCCAGCAGCAGCCCTACGGGGTCCAGCAGCAGCCGCTCGCCGGCTACGGTGGGCAGCAGCTCTATCCGGAGCAGCCGCAGCCTGCCGCGCCGGCCGCCCCGCCACCCGCGCCGCCGTCCCTGGCGGACGCGCTGCGCGCCTACACCTCGGGGGCGATGTCCAGCGAGGAGTTCCACGACATCTTCCTCGGCGCCAAGATCTACTGCCCGCGCGGCGAGAACCCGGGCTTCCTGGCCCTGCACAACACCCAGCAGCCGGTGATCCCGCTGTTCACCTCGCTCAAGGAGCTGCGGCGCTACGCCGGCAAGGAGTCCCGCTTCTTCACGGTCACCGGCGGCGAGGTGCTCGACCTGCTGCCCACCGGCTACGGCTTCGCGCTGGACATGGAGGGCGAGCACCGCCTGGTGCTGGACGCCAAGTCCGTCGAGGAGATGGTCGACTACACGATGCGACGGATGTACGGCTGACGGCGCGCCCGCGGGTGCGGGCGCGGGCGCGGGAATGCGACCCCCTCGACTTCTGTTGAGCGTTCAACTACTCTGAGGTCAGTCGTCGAGGAGGCTCGTCATGCCAGCGATCACCGTTGACAACCCGCTCACCCTGCCGCGCGTCGCCGCACCCGCGCCGACCGCCGTGGCCCGCCCGGTCCGCGCCGTCTCCACCGCGCCCACCGGCTTCGAGGGCGAGGGCTTCCCGGTCCGCCGCGCCTTCGCCGGGATCAACTACCGCAACCTCGACCCGTTCATCATGATGGACCAGATGGGCGAGGTGGAGTACGCGCCCGGCGAGCCCAAGGGCACGCCCTGGCACCCGCACCGGGGCTTCGAGACGGTCACCTACATCATCGACGGGATCTTCGACCACCAGGACAGCCACGGCGGCGGCGGGACCATCACCAACGGCGACACCCAGTGGATGACGGCCGGCTCCGGACTCCTCCACATCGAGGCGCCGCCGGAGCACCTGGTCGTGTCGGGCGGCCTCTTCCACGGGGTCCAGCTGTGGGTGAACCTGCCGGCCAGGGACAAGATGATGGCGCCGCGCTACCAGGACATCCGCGGCGGCAGCGTCAAGCTCCTCACCTCCCCCGACGGCGGCGCGCTCCTGCGCGTCATCGCCGGCGAGCTCGACGGCCACCAGGGCCCCGGCATCACCCACACCCCGATCACCATGGTCCACGCGACCCTGGCCCCGGGCGCCGAGGTCACCCTGCCGTGGCGGGAGGACTTCAACGGTCTCGCCTACGTGCTGGCCGGACGCGGCTCGGTCGGCGCGGAGCGGCGCCCGATCCAGCTGGGGCAGACCGCCGTCTTCGGCGCCGGCGGCTCGCTGACCGTCCGCGCGGACGAGCAGCAGGACGCGCACACTCCGGACCTGGAGGTCGTCCTCCTCGGCGGACAGCCGATCCGGGAGCCCATGGCCCACTACGGCCCGTTCGTCATGAACACCCGCGAGGAACTCCAGCAGGCCTTCGAGGACTTCCAGAAGGGCCGGCTCGGGACCGTCCCGGCCGTGCACGGGATGACCGAGGGCGGGCTGTAACGGGCGGGCGGGCGGCCCGCCACGCCGGCTAGATTCGGTGGCATGACCACGCACGACCAGCCCATCAGGCCCCTATCCACCGCCCCGCCGACCGACGTGGACGTCGCGATCGTCGGCGCCGGCCTGATGGGCTCGGCCGCCGCCTGGGCCGCCACCCGGCGCGGCCGGTCCGTCGCGCTGCTCGAACGGTTCGCCGTCGGCCACGACCACGGCTCCTCGCACGGCAGCGCCCGCATCGTGCGCCGCGCCTACGCCGACCCGCTCTATGTGCGGCTGACCGGCCGGGCCATGGAGCTGTGGCGCGAGCTCGAACAGGACGCGGACGCCCGGCTGTTGCGGATCACCGGCGGCGTCGACCACGGACCGGGCGGCGAGCCGGGCGCGGTGGCGGCGGCGCTCGCCGCGTGCGGCGTCGCGCACGAGACGCTGCCGGCGGCCGAGGCCGAACGACGCTGGCCCGGGCTCCGGTTCGAGGGCCAGGTGGTGCACCAGCCGGACGCCGGCACCGTGGACGCGGCGGCCGCGGTGACCGCGTTCGTCCACCTCGCCGGCCGGCGCGGCGCCGACGTGCGCGCCGGGACGCCGGTCGACCGGATCGTGGTCGAGGGCGAGGACCGGGCCAGGATCGAGACCGCCGCCGGACCGCTGACCGCCCGCCGGGTCGTGGTCGCGGCCGGCGCCTGGACCGCCGGGCTGCTCGGCGAGCTGCTGCCGCTGCCCCCGCTGACCGTCACCCAGGAGCAGATCTTCCACTTCCCGCGCCGCGAGGCCGCCTCTGCGGACTGGCCGGTGGTGATCCACGACGGCGAGCTCTCGGTCTACAGCCTGGCCGGCGGCCGCGACGGCGGCCCGGGGAACGGGCGCAAGATCGCCGAGCACCACGCGGGCCGCGCCACCACCGCCGACACCAGGGACGGTCTGGTCGACCCGGCCGCCAGGGCGCGGATCGTCGACTACGTGCGGCGCTGGCTGCCCGGGCTCGAACCCGAGCCGTTCAACGAGGCCACCTGCCTGTACACGTCGACGCCCAACGAGGACTTCCTCCTCGACCGCGTCGGGCCGCTCGTGGTGTGCTCGCCCTGCTCCGGACACGGCGCCAAGTTCGCCCCGCTGATCGGCGAACTCGCCGCCGACCTCGCGGACGACCGGCCCGCGCCCGACCGCCGGTTCACGCTGGCGGCGCACCGGGCCTTCCGCGGCTAACGGGCCGTTCGCTGGCGCTCGTGGAGCTCGAACCAGGTGGTCTTGCCCATGCCGCGGGGCGCCGAGCCCCAGGCGTCGCACAGTGAGTCCATCAGCAGCAGCCCGCGGCCCGAGGAGGCCAGCTCGCCCGGCTCCCGCAGGTGCGGCAGCTGGTCGCTCGGGTCGCTGACCTCCACCCGCAGCAGCCGGTCGCCCGGCGGGCCGCTCAGCTCGGCGACCAGCAGCGCGTCCCCGTCGGTGTGCCGCAGCACGTTGCCCAGCAGCTCGGACAGCATCAGCACCGCCCCGAACACCCGCTCCGCGTCGTCCCACTCGTGCAGCATCGCGGAGATCTCACGCCGCGCCTGGGCGATCTTGGCCGGCTCGGACTGCCCCACCGAGAGCACCACCCGCCGCACCCGGGTGGCCTGCTCCGGCGGCCGCCCGCCGGCGCCCGGCGGGCGGCGCAGCAGCACCAGCGCGATGTCGTCCCGGTCCCCCTCGACCAGCGGCGCGGTCGCCGCCACCGAGCTGGGCGGCACCCGCACGGCCGGCGCCTGCACCGACTCGATCACCGTGTCGGCGAGGTCGTCCAGATGCAGCCCGCTCAGCCCGCGCAGCGTCGAGCCGAGCCGCGCCCAGCCCACCTCCAGGTCGCCGTGGCCGGTCTCGACCAGGCCGTCCGTGCACAACAGCAGGATCTCGCCCGGCTGGAGGTTCAGCCGGGTCGTCGGGTAGTCGTCGCCCACCGCGTCCACCCCGCCGACGCCGAGCGGCAGCCCGCCGGCCGTCGGCCGGGTCAGCAGCGTGCCGTCGGGCAGCACCATCCCCGGGTCCAGGTGGCCGGCCCGCGCCACGTCGAGCGTGCCGGTCGGCGGGTCCACCTCCAGGTAGAGGCAGGTGGCGAACCGCGGGTCGTCCTGCCCCGCGTCGCCGCTGGTCAGCGCGGAGAGGAAGCGGGAGGCACGGGAGAGCACCGCGTCCGGCCGGTGCCCCTCCGAGGCGTAGGCGCGCAGCGCGATCCGCAGCTGCGCCATCACGGCCGCCGCCCGCACGTCGTGCCCCTGCACGTCCCCGATGACCAGCGCCACCCGCCCGGACGGCAGCGGGATGACGTCGTACCAGTCGCCGCCCACCCGCAGCCCGCCGCCGGTGGGCACGTAGCGGGCGGCCACCTGCATGCCCGGCACGACGGGGCGCGCCGCCGGGCGCATGGTGTGCTGGAGGTCGGCGGCCAGCTCGCGCTCGGTGTCCTGCAGGAAGGTGCGGGACAGCGCCTGGGCCAGCAGCCGCGCCAGCGTGGAGAGCATGGCGCGGTTCTCGACGGTGAAGTCCACGTGGTAGGTGAACGCCACCAGCCAGGAGCCGATGATCCGGCCGGCCACCACCAGCGGCAGGTAGGCCCAGGACGCGCGGTGGTACCGCTCGATGACGGGCCAGTAGCGCGGGTAGCGCTCGGCGTACTCCTCGGGGGTGCTCAGATAGACGGCGCGCCCGGTGCGCAGCACCTCGGCCGCCGGGTAGGGGGCGGTGATGCTCATGGGGAAGCCGAGGTCGGTGGTGTCGATGGGGGTGCCGTGGTACTCGGCCAGCCAGATCCGGTCGCCCTCCCGGGAGTAGATGGCGATCCCGTCCGGCGAGAAGCCCGGCATGGCCAGGGCCGCCGTCACCCGCAGCACCTCCTGCGTGGTGCCGGCCTCGGACAGCGCCTGCCCGGCGTCCAGCACGAACGCCTCCCGCGCCCGCTCCCACTCCCAGTCGGCCTCCCCGCCGGGGGCGTGGTGCGCGCGCTCACCGTCCCCGTCCAGCAGCACCTCGACCAGGGTGCCGGCGAGGCCCTCGCCCGCCACGTGGTTCACCCGCAGGCGCAGGGTGCGCAGCAGCTCGCCCCGCTCGTCCACCACCCGGAACTCGGCCTCGGCGATCCGGCCCTCGGAGCGCTCCAGCGTGATGGCGCGCTCCATCTCCATCCAGTCGTGGATGGGGATCCGGGACCTGACGGCGGCCTGCGAGAGGGTGGCGGGCTCGGCGGCCAGACCGAGGAGCGCGGCCGCCGTCGCGTCGAGCACGGCCACGCCGCGGACGTCGTCCCAGACCCAGAGGCCCGTCCCGGAGGCGGCCAGCACGTCCTCGGTGCGCACAGTGACCCATCGTATTCCGGTTTGACGGGTTATGTCGCTCCACGTCGGGCAGGCGGGGAAACGGGGCGAGCGGCCCCGTAACGCGACGGTAGTCTGAGAGGCCGTTCCCACACACGGCTAACGATCTGGATGAGCGATGCATCGGTACCGGTCCCACACCTGCGGTGAGCTGCGCGCCACCGACATCGGCAAGGACGTCCGGCTGTCGGGCTGGCTGCACAACCGGCGGAACCTGGGCGGCATCCTCTTCGTCGACCTGCGCGACCACTACGGCATCGTGCAGCTCGTCGTGCGCCCCGGCTCGCCCGGCTACGACGCGGTCAACGAGCGGCTGAGCTCGCTCGCCAAGGAGACCGTGGTGCGGGTGGACGGCAAGGTCGTCGGGCGCGGCGCGGAGAACGTCAACCCCGAGCTGGGCACCGGTGAGATCGAGATCGAGGTCGGCGAGGTCGAGGTGCTCGGCGGCGCCGAGCAGATCCCGTTCACCATCAACACGGAGGACGGGGTCAACGAGGAGCGCCGCCTGGAGTACCGCTTCCTCGACCTGCGCCGCGAGCGCATGCACCGCAACATCATGCTGCGCAGCCAGGTCATCTCCGCGATCCGCCGGAAGATGACCGACCAGGGCTTCACCGAGCTGGCCACGCCGATCCTCTCGGCCACCTCGCCGGAGGGCGCCCGCGACTTCCTGGTGCCGTCCCGGCTGCACCCGGGCACCTTCTACGCGTTGCCGCAGGCGCCGCAGCAGTTCAAGCAGCTGCTGATGATCGCCGGCTTCGACCGGTACTTCCAGATCGCGCCCTGCTTCCGCGACGAGGACGCGCGGGCCGACCGCTCGCCCGGCGAGTTCTACCAGCTCGACATGGAGATGAGCTTCGTCGAGCAGGAGGACGTCTTCCAGGTCATCGAGAAGGTGATGACCGAACTGTTCGAGGAGTTCGGCGGCGGGCGGCACGTCACCTCCCCCTTCCCGCGGATCCCGTTCCGCGAGGCGATGCTCACGTACGGCTCGGACAAGCCGGACCTGCGGGCCAGGCTCGAACTGGTCGACGTCTCCGAGGTGTTCGCCGGCTCGGGCTTCAAGGCGTTCGCGGACAAGCACGTGCGGGCGCTGGCCGTGCCGGACACCGCCGACCAGCCGCGGAAGTTCTTCGACCAGCTGGGCGCCTTCGCGGTCTCGCTCGGCGCGCAGGGCCTGGCGTGGGTCCGGGTCGGCGCGGACGGGCGGACGCTGACCGGCCCGATCGCCAAGTTCCTCACCGAGTCGGACGTCACGGCGCTGCTGGCCGCCGTCGGCGCGACCGCCGGCACCTCGATCTTCTTCGGGGCCGGCGACTTCGACGAGGTCTCCAAGATCATGGGCGCGGTCCGGGTGGAGGCCGCCAAGCGGGCCGGCCACTTCGACGAGAACGTCTTCCGCTTCTGCTGGATCGTCGACTTCCCGATGTTCGAGCGGAACGAGGACACGGGCGCGATCGAGTTCTCGCACAACCCGTTCTCCATGCCGCAGGGCGGCCTGGAGGCGCTGAACAGCAAGGACCCGCTCGACGTGCTGGCCTGGCAGTACGACATCGTGTGCAACGGCGTCGAACTGTCCTCGGGCGCGATCCGGAACCACGAGCCGGACATCATGTACCGGGCGTTCGAGATCGCCGGCTACAGCCGGGAGGACGTGGAGCGCGAGTTCGGCGGCATGCTGCGCGCCTTCCGCTTCGGCGCCCCGCCGCACGGCGGCATCGCGCCGGGCGTCGACCGCATCGTGATGCTGCTGGCCGACGAGCCGAACATCCGCGAGACCATCGCGTTCCCCCTCAACGGCAACGCGCAGGACCTCCTGATGGGCGCCCCGAGCGAGGTCAGTGAGGCGCGGCTGCGCGAACTCCACATCGCGCTGCGGAAGAAGTCGTAGCCGGGGGTTCTTCCCCGCCCACCCTTTCGCTGTGCGCTTGGCGTGGGCCGCGCGGTGCGTGCGCGGCTCGCAGGCCCGGGTCACCGGCGCGCTCCGCGCGCCTGGTGCCCGGGCCTGCGGCCGTGTCGGGCACCTGTCCTTCGAACCTCGGACCCGCGAGCAGGTCGGGCTCATCGTGGCCCGCTCGAAGGCCAGCGCGTGGCGACCATCGGGTTCGCCGTGCACCCCTCCCGGTGGGGCCGCGGTTTCGGCTCGGAGACCGTGGCGCTGTTGCACACGACTGACCCGGCCCGACGACCTGTTGGCGTCGCCCGGTTTGCGCTGGTGCACGCCGCACGTACCACCGGCGCGAAGCCGCGCGTCAGCCGAAGAGCCGCCCGTTCCCGACCGCGCGGAGGAAGGCGGACCAGCCGGCCGACGCGTAGACCAACGCCGGGCCCTCCGGCGCCTTGCTGTCCCGCACGGGGACCAGGCCGGCGTCCGCGAAGGTGCGCGAGCACGCCACGCACTGGCCTCCGTCGCCCTGGCTGTAGGACGACGTGAACCAGACCGCGCCGTTCAGGTCCACACCCACGTTCATCCTCGAAGCTGCGAAGCGCCGCTCGCCGGCTGGCCGACCGGTTCTTCGCGGCCACCGACGGGCGCGAGTGCCGCGGTCAGAACGTGGCGATCGGGTTGACCGGGCTGCCGGACGTCCCGGCGAAGCGGACCGGCGCGACGGCGAGGTGGAAGTCCCACTGGCCGAGCTCGGCAGCGGTCGCCGCGCACGCCTCCAGGTCGCAGTTGTCGAGTAGCCACAGACCCATCGCGACGAGGCCGACGGTGTGAACCGGCATCGCCAGGTCGTCGTACCCCGATGGCTGAACGTCCTGAGGTGTGTCGGCGGCGATCAGCGCGACCTCCCGTTCGTGCAGCCACGGCAGGCAGGACGCGTGCCAGCCGGCCTGCGTGACGCCGGTGGTCGCGCCGGCCTCGTGCCGGACCCGGCCATAGCCGGTCCGCAGGAGTACCGCGTCGCCGGGTCGCACCCGCACTCCCTGGCGGCGTTCGGCCTCCTCGAGATCCTCGGGAAACACCCCCTGCCCCGGTTCCAGCCACGGCACATCGCGGACCTTCGCGATGTCCAGCAGGACGCCCCGCGTGATGATCCCGTTCGCCGCCGCCGTGACGGCCCCCCACGCCGATCCTGTCGCGGCGTCGACCAGCGAGTGCGGCCGTCCGTTGTACATCGTGCCGTCCCAGAAGATGTGGCACGGCGAGTCGACGTGGGTGACGGTGTTGCCGTGGAACAGGATGCCGAGCCGCTCGTTCGAATAGCCCCAGTGCCGGTCGTTGCGGAATCCGGGCAGCGGCATGTTCTCCATACCCGGCATGTCGGCGGCGCACGGGCACGTCGTCGTCGACCGGTCCATCTCCTCCGGCACGGCGATCTCCCACGCGCACGACACGCTTCTGCCGTGGCGCACGGCGCGCGCCGCCGCGAGTCGGGCGTCGTCGGTGATGTGGTTCAGCGTGCCGAGTTCGTCGTCGTCGCCCCACCGTCCCCAGTTCGACAGCGTGTCGAAGTATCCGAGCACGTCGTCCTGGGTGGGCATCGGCCGCCCGGCCGGCATCCCGGCATCGGCTCCCCCGGTCGGCTCGTCCGAGTGCGTCGTCATCATGCGTTCTCCTTGTCGGTGATCAGTGGCTGGCCGTGGCCATGCGGACAGCGCGCGAGGTGGCCCGTGGTCGGTTCGCTCCATGGTCAAGCTGGCATTTCGTCGAGCTGGGCCACCGTGACCTCTCGGCGTGTGGCCCGGCGCCTCGCGACCGGGGGATCGGACAACCGCAGGCCGGGGCTGAGAATGGCGGTCACGGCGAGGGACGCCACCGCCAACATGGTCATCGTCATACCGACGGGCAGAAGCTGCGCCGTCAGGCCGGCCAGGGTCGCGCCGACCGCCTGCATCCCCTTCATGCCGTTGGCGTGCAGGCCCAGGGCCTGGCCGCGGATGTCATCGCCGGTCAGCGCGATCAGCCGCTCCTGCAACAGCAGCGTGGACGCGAAGCCCGTCGACGCGATGGCGACCGCGCCGACCGCGACCGGCGGGCTCAGCGGGAACGCGAACAGCAGGAACGGCACGGCGAGCAGGAACCGCAGCGGCGTGACGAACCGCTGCCGCAGCCCATGCGGCAGGAGCCGCCCGGCAGCCAGGTCGCCGAGCAACATGCCCAGCGCCGCGGCGACGAACAGCGCGGCCGCGGCCCGTGGCGCATACGGGACGAACAGCGCCTCGCACCCCACCACCAGGCCGTTGGGCACCCACATCGACAGGTAGACGGCCCGCCGGGCTGGCGTGGACAGCAATTCCCGGTTGACCCGCCAGGTGACCGCGACGGACGGGCGCCCGGACGCCCGCGGCGGCCGGGGGTGGAGGCCCAGCCGCAGCACCAGCGCGGCGCAGGCAGCCAGCGCCGCGCCGGCGAGCATCGTGGTCCGCGGCGACACCACGGCGATCAGCACGCCGCCGAGCGCGAACCCGGCCACCTGCATCGCGCCGACCGACATGTTGAGCACCGACCGGCCGAGCACGTACCCGTCCGGCGGCAGGATCTCGCCGACCAGGCCGTACAGCACACCGGCGCCGATCGAGGTGACCACGCCCTGTGCGAGGACCACCACGAACATCGCCGGCAGCGGCAGGCCGGGCGTCGCCAGCAGCAGGCCGGCCAGCGCGGCTGCGAGGGCGACCAGGGTCAGCGCGGCCCGCGGCGGTACCCGGTCCGCCACCGACAGCAGCGTGGTGGCGCCGAGCAGCGCGGCGAACGACGGGCCGAACATGCTCAGCGCCGACAGCAGCGGCGATTCCGTCCGCGCGTACACCAGCGTGGCGAGCGCGAGCCCGGTCAGCGTCGTCGCGGCGACCTGCGCGCACGACGCGCCGAACAGCGGGGCGAACTCGGACGTGCGGAACAGTTCCCGGTAGGTACGCATGCCGGGCAGTCTCGGCGACGCCGCCCCCGCACCCGTAAAGTTTCGTGTGGAGGCGAAACGTGGGCATCTGGCTGATCGACGCGGACGTGCTCGCCGGCAGCCGGTTCCGGATCTCGGCGCTGGCCGAGACGGTCGCGACGCTGGGCGTGCTCGCGGGGGCGCGGCCCCACCGTCCCGGCCAACTGGCCCGCCCGGCGGAGCAGCGAGCGGCGTTCCAAGCCCGCATGGCCGACGATCCGGTCGGCCGCGCGTTCCTGAAAAGCGCCTTCCTGCCGACCTGGTTGACCGACATCCTCTGCCCTCCGCCGGACGAGGACGAGCACACCTTCGACGACGAGATGCGGCGCATCCGTACCGCGTCGCCCGCCGCGCTGCGCGCCGACCTGGCCGGCGACGACCCCACCCTGAACGTGCGGGACCTGCCGAGCCGGATATCCGCCGTCCTCGACTGGGTGTGGGCCGAGACGGTCGAACCCGACTGGCAGCGCCGCGAACGGGCCTTCGAAGCGGACATCATCGCGCGAACTCGGCGACTGAGCACCAGCGGTTGGGCGTCCGCCCTCGACGACATGCGACCCGGGATGCGATGGCTGGGCGAGGGACAGCTCCAGATCAACGCCTACGACTATCCACCGCACGACCTGACCAACGGCCAACTGCTGTTCGTCCCCACCACCAGCGCACGCGGCTGGGTCGGCTGGCGTCGACCGCACCGCTACTCGGTGGTCTATCCGTGCGCCGGGCTGCTCGCGGAGGGCCGGCCCACCGCACCAGGCGCCCTACGCCGCCTCATCGGCCCGGCACGCGCGACCCTGCTGAGCCTGCTGGACGACCCGATGAGCACCACCCAACTGGTATCGGTGACCGGATTCGCCCTCGGCGCCGTGGGCAACCACCTCAGAATCCTGCTGGACGCGCGGCTCGTGCGCCGCCGCCGCGCCGGACGGTTGGTCCTCTACTACCGCACACCTGAGGGCAACCGCCTGATACGCGCTACCACCGCCCACGACACACAGCAAGACAAAGTCCACTGACGCCCGCCCTTCCCGCGCGGGGCGCGGGAAGGGGGCGGGCGGGTGGGACGGAAAGGCCGGTCGTCAGCCTTCCGGCATCGCCGAGGAGTGGTGGTTGACGATCAGCCACTCGCCGGTCGCCGGGTCCTTCTCGTAGACGAAGGTGTAGCGGGCGGCCACGTCCCGCTGTTCGCCCGTCGCCGGGTCGGTCAGGTGGAAGGTGTACGCGCCGGAGTCCACCGCCGCGTTGCGCGCCAGGATGTCGACGTAGGACTCGTCGATCTCGCCCTCCGGGTCCTGGGCGAGGAAGTGCTCGAAGTAGTCGACGATGCCGTCGCGGTCGGTGCGTATCACGTTGGACAGCGTCGGCTCCAGGACCGCGTCCTCCGCGTAGCGGTCGGCGACGACCTCGGGGTCGCCGGTGGCCAGCGCCTCGTTCCACTCGACGAACAGGTCACGGATCTCCTGCTCGGTGGGCTGGTGGTGGGAGGCGGTGTCCTCGCTGGACTGGCCGGAGGCCGAGGCGGTCGCCGCCGCTCCGGCGGTGAGGAGGCCGGCGGTGATCAGGGCCGCGGCGCCAAGGGTGTGGCGCCCGGTAAAGGTGATCTTTCGCATGCGTCAAGAGTTCAACGCGCGCGGTCAAGGACGGGCATGTTCCGGTAAAGGGGCGTCAAGTCCCTTCTAAAGCTTGTCTCTTGCGATCCGAAGTGGTCGATTCCGCAGCGCCGCGGACATTCACAGGTTGAACTCCGTTGGGGAGAGGTTCAACACCCCGCACGCCTCGCGCAGCACGGCGAGCTCGGCCTGGGCGAAGTAGCCGTCGGCGCCGGCGATCACCATGCCGGTCTGGATCACGGCCCGCGCCTCCATCGGCTTCTTGGCGACCTTGGCGATCTCCTCCAGCACCGCGCCGCGCCCGAACTGCGGGTTGGAGACCAGCTGGTCCACGTGCTTGTTGAACCGCTGGCGCAGCGTGTCGGCCGGGAAGTTCTGCAGGACCTCGTTGCTGACGATCAGCGACTCGACGCGCTGCCGCTCCGCCGCGTCCACCGTGCCGTCGGCGGCGGCGACCAGGGCGCAGATGGCCATCGAGGCGTCCCGGTAGCCGCCGCTCTTGAGCTCCGTCTTCATGGAGGCGAGCTGGGTCTTGAACACCCCGAGCAGCTGGGACCGCGAGCCGCCCGAGCCGGAGCCCCCGGAGCCGGCGGGCCCGCCGTGGCCACCCGAGCCGCCGAAGCCCCCGAACCCGCCACCCGAGCGGCCGCCTGAGCCGCCCGAGCCGCCAGAGCTCCGTGACTGCTGGATCCCCTTCGCCGTGTCCTTGAGCCGGTCCCACATGGCCATCTCCCCGTCGTCGCTCTCGTGTGGTCGCTTTCCGCGACCTCTCGCTCTCGTACCGTCAACGGTCGCCGGGGCCCGGGAGTTCCCAGTTCACCAAGAGTTCTTAAAGTTCCCTGGCCCGGAAGGTGCGCAGCCGCAGGCTGTTGGCCACCACGGAGACCGAGGAGAAGGCCATCGCCGCGCCCGCGAGCATCGGGTTGAGCAGGCCGGCGGCCGCCAGCGGGAGCGCCGAGACGTTGTAGCCGAAGGCCCAGAACAGGTTGCTCTTGATGGTGAAGAGCGTCTTCCTGGACAGCCGGATGGCGTCCGCCGCGGCCAGCAGGTCGCCGCGGACCAGCGTCAGGTCGCCCGCCTCGATGGCCGCGTCGGTGCCGGTGCCCATGGCGAGGCCCAGGTCGGCGGTGGCCAGCGCGGCCGCGTCGTTGACGCCGTCCCCGACCATGGCGACCGTGCGGCCCTCGGCCTGGAGCCGCTGGACGACGGCGACCTTGTCCTCCGGCAGCACCTCGGCGATCACCTCGTCGATGCCCGCCTCGGCGGCCACCGCCCTGGCGACCTTCTCGTGGTCGCCGGTGAGCAGGATCGGCGTGAGCCCGAGCTCGCGCAGCCGGCGCACGGCCTCCGCGCTGGTCGGCTTGATGGCGTCGGCGACCTCGAGGACCGCCCGCGCCACGCCGTCCCAGGCCACCGCGATCGCGGTGCGGCCGCGCTCCTCGGCCGCCGCCTTGGCCTCGGCCAGCGGTTCCGGCAGGGTCAGCGACCAGTCGGCCAGCAGCCGCTCCCGGCCCACGAGGACCGCGTGCCCCTCGACCACGCCGTGTACGCCGAGCCCTGGCACGTTGGTGAAGCCCTCGACCGCCGGGAGGGAGCCCGCGCGCTCGGCCGCGGCGTCGCCGACGGCGCGCGCGATCGGGTGCTCGGAGGCGTGCTCCAGGGCGCCGGCGAGCCGCAGCGCCTCCTCCTCGGTGACGCCCTCGGCCGGGTGCACGGCCAGCAGCGACATCCTGCCGGTGGTCACGGTGCCGGTCTTGTCCAGCACGATGGTGTCGGCCCGGCGGGTGTTCTCCAGGACCTCCGGGCCCTTGATCAGGATGCCGAGCTGGGCGCCGCGCCCGGTGCCGACCAGCAGCGCGGTCGGGGTGGCCAGGCCGAGGGCGCACGGGCAGGCGATGATCAGCACGGCGACGGCCGCGGTGAACGCGGTGGTGAGGCTGGCGCCGGTGCCGAGCCAGAAGCCGAGGGTGCCGAGCGAGAGGGCGATCACGATCGGCACGAAGACGGCCGAGATCCGGTCGGCGAGCCGCTGCGCCGCGGCCTTGCCGTTCTGCGCGTCCTCGACCATGCGGGCCATCCTGGCCAGCTGGGTGTCGGCGCCGACCCGGGTGGCCTCGACGACGAGACGGCCGCCGGCGTTGAGCGTGGCGCCGGTGACGGCGTCGCCCACGGCGACCTCGACCGGCACGGACTCGCCGGTCAGCATCGAGGCGTCCACGGCCGAGGTGCCCTCGACGACGACGCCGTCGGTGGCGATCTTCTCGCCCGGGCGGACCAGGAAGCGGGTGCCGACGGCCAGCTGCCCGATCGGCACCCGCTCCTCGCGGCCGCCCTCGCGCAGCACCGTGACCTCCTTGGCGCCGAGCTCCAGCAGGGCGCGCAGCGCGGCGCCGGCCCGGCGCTTGGCGCGGGCCTCGAAGTAGCGGCCGGCGAGCAGGAAGGCGGTGACGCCGGCGGCGGCCTCCAGGTAGATGGCGGAGCCGCCGTCGCCGCGCTCGATGGAGAGCTCGAAGGGGTGGGTCATGCCGGGCATGCCGGCGTCGCCGAAGAACAGCGCCCAGCCGGACCAGAGCAGCGCGGCCAGGGTGCCGACCGAGATCAGGGTGTCCATGGTGGCGGCGCCGTGCCGCGCGTTGGTCCAGGCGGCGCGGTGGAACTGCCAGCCGCCCCAGACGACGGCGGGCGCGGCGAGGGTGAGGGAGAGCCACTGCCAGTAGTCGAACTGCCAGGCGGGCACCATGGCGAGCGCGATCACCGGGACGGCGAGGGCCGCGGTGACCAGCAGCCGGTGGCGCAGCGGGGCGAGCTCGTCCGCCTCGGTCCCGGCCGGTGTCCCGGGCGCGGCCTCCTGCCTGGGCGGCGGTGGTGGCTCGGCGGTGTAGCCGGTGGCCTCGACGGTGGCGATCAGGTCGGAGACGGTGACGCCGTCGGCGAAGGCGACCCGCGCCTTCTCGGTGGCGTAGTTGACGGTGGCGGTGACGCCGTCCATCCGGTTGAGCTTCTTCTCGATCCGGGCGGCGCAGGAAGCGCAGGTCATCCCGCCGATGGCGAGCTCGACCTCGGAGGCCGCCGTGGTGTCGGTGGTCCCCGCGGTGGTGGGTGTGGTGGCTGTCATCTCGATCACGTCTCCTCGGCGGCCCAGAATACCCCAGGGCGGTATGGTCGCCCCAGGTCTCCTGTATACCCCTAGGGGGTATGACGGCGCAAGGTGGCCCCGTGGCTCGCCTGGTGATCAACGGGGATCTGCCGCAGGCTACGAAGCATGGACAGCGCAGACCCCGCCTCCCGCAGGCTCACGATCGACCGGTCGAGCCTCGGCCACCGCCTGCGCTACGCCGTGCGCAACCCCCGGCGCATAGGGCCCCACCTGCGGCGCGGCGCGCGCGACGTCTGGCTGCGCGCCCGGCACCGGGACCACGTCGCCTACTACCGCGCCGTGATGGCCTCGGACACCGCCCGCAGCCCGGAGGCGGCCGTCGGCAGCCGCGACCACGAGCGATGGCTGGCGTTGGGCAAGCTCCAGTTCGACTACCTCAGGGACCACGGCCTGGCCCCCGGCCACCGGATGCTCGACATCGGCTGCGGCAACCTGCGCGCCGGCTGGCGGTTCATCGACTACCTCGACCCCGGCGGCTACTACGGCATCGACATCTCGCCCGACATCCTCATCAGCGCCAAGGAGACGCTGAGCGGCCGCGGGCTGCAGGCCAAGCTGCCGCATCTCACGCTCACCCGCGACCTCACCTTCGACTTCCTGCCGTCGGGCCACTTCGACGTGGTCCACGCGCACAGCGTCTTCTCGCACTCGCCGCTCCCCGTCATCGACGAGTGCCTGGCCCACGTCGGCCGGATCCTGGCCCCTGGCGGCTTCTTCGACTTCACCTTCGACCGCACCGAGGGCCGCGAGCACCAGGTGCTGCGCGAGGACTTCTACTACCGCGCCGAGACGCTGACCGAGCTGGCCGCCGGGCACGGCCTGACCGCCCGGCTGATGGCGGACTGGGAACGGCTGCCGCACGGCCAGTCCAAGATCCGCGTGACCGCCGGGACGCCGGGAGGCGCGCCATGACGGTGCCCCGCCCACGCGTCGTCGTCCATCCGCCGCGCGCCGCCGGCGGCCGCCGCGTCACCGTGGCCGGCCAGGACCTGGGCGTGGCCCGCTCCCCGGTGGAGCTCATCGAGTTCCTCCGGCGCGCCGGCCTCGACCCCGACGAGGTGCTGCTGGAGGACGCCACCCTGATCGAGTGGCGCGGCGGCGGCCCCGAGGTGTGGAAGGGCGGCGGTGCCGACCCGTTCGAGGTCT
Organism: Streptomyces millisiae; assembly: GCF_031845425.1. Lineage (NCBI taxonomy): Bacteria > Bacillati > Actinomycetota > Actinomycetes > Kitasatosporales > Streptomycetaceae > Streptomyces > Streptomyces millisiae. The sequence continues at coordinate 7,515 of NZ_JAVREM010000030.1, read as the reverse complement.
GACCGGGCCGCGCGGACCAACCGTCCTGGGGTCGCGTAAGCCGCCGCGAGATCGGATCTGGCGGCCGCCGGGCGGCATCTCGCGCCCCGAGGACAGATGAGTTTCCGCGTCGCCGGTGGTCCACCTTTCGAGAGCGGACCACCGACGGGCATGTCAGGGGATGGGCAGAGATGACCAAGCGAACAGCCGGTCCCGGGGGGACCGGGGCGGCGATCGAGACGTCCGGCCTCGTGAAGGTGTTCGGCGAGAAGCGGGCGGTGGACGGAGTCGACCTCACGGTGCCGGCCGGCACGGTGTACGGCGTGCTCGGGCCCAACGGCGCGGGCAAGACCACCACCGTCCGGATGCTGGCCACGCTGCTGCGGCCGGACGGGGGCGAGGCCCGGGTCTTCGGGCACGACGTGGCGCGCGAGCCGGACGCGGTGCGGGCCAGGGTGAGCCTGACCGGGCAGTACGCCTCGGTCGACGAGGACCTGACGGGCGCGGAGAACCTGGTGCTGCTCGCCCGCCTCCTCGGCCACCGCAAGCCGGCGGCGCGGGACCGCGCGGCCCAGCTGCTGGAGGCGTTCGGGCTGACCGAGGCGGCCGACCGGCAGACCAAGACCTACTCGGGCGGCATGCGGCGCCGCCTCGACATCGCGGCCAGCATCCTCAACACGCCGGACCTGCTCTTCCTCGACGAGCCGACCACCGGGCTCGACCCGCGCAGCCGCAACCAGGTCTGGGACATCGTGCGGGTGGTCGTCGCCCAGGGCACCACGGTGCTGCTGACCACCCAGTACCTGGAGGAGGCCGACCAACTGGCGGGCCGGATAGCCGTGATCGACCAGGGCCGGGTGATCGCCGAGGGCACGCCGGGGGAGCTGAAGTCCTCGGTCGGCGCCGGCGCCGTGCACCTCAGGCTCCGCGACCCGGAGCAGCGGGCCGACGCCCGGCGGGTGGTGGCCAAGGTGCTGAACGCACCGGTCCAACTGGCCGCCGACCCGCTCGCGTTGACGGCCCGCGTGATGCCGTCGGGCGCCGGCAGCACGGAGCCGGCCGAGCTGGCTGCGCGGGCCCTGGCCGAGCTGGCGGGCCAGGGGATCACCGTGGACGACTTCTCCCTCGGGCAGCCGAGCCTGGACGAGGTCTTCCTCGCCCTCACGGAGAAGAGCGGTGACCGGAAGAGCGACACGAGCATGACCAAGGAGGCCGCAGCGTGAGCACCGTAGCCGACACCACCCAGCAGGGCACGCCGGGCGAGGCCGAGGAGGACGCCTACGTGCCGGCGGCCGGCGCGCTGGCCGCCGTGCTCGCGTCGACCGAGTCCCGGCCGCCGCGGCCCAGCGCGCTCTCCGCGTCCGCCACCTTCGGCTGGCGCGCGATGCTGAAGATCAAGCACGTGCCCGAGCAGCTGTTCGACGTCACCGTCTTCCCGATCATGATGACGCTGATGTTCACCTACCTCTTCGGCGGCGCGCTGGCCGGCTCGACCAGCGAGTACCTGACCTATCTGCTGCCGGGGATCATGGTGATGAGCGTGATCATGACCACGATGTACACCGGCGTCGCCGTCAACACCGACATCCAGAAGGGCGTGTTCGACCGCTTCCGCTCGCTGCCGGTGTGGCGGCCGGCCGCCATGGTCGGCTATCTGCTCGGCGACCTGCTCCGCTACGTGCTGGCCTCGCTGGTGATCCTCGCCGTGGGCCTCGCCCTCGGCTACCGGCCCGGCGGCGGGGTGCTCGGGGTGGCCGCGGGGATCGCGCTGCTGCTGGTCTTCTCCTTCGCCTTCTCCTGGATCTGGACGATGTTCGGGCTGCTGATGCGCTCCGAGAAGTCCGTGATGGGCGTCAGCATGATGGTGATCTTCCCGCTGACCTTCCTGAGCAACGTGCTGGTCGAGCCCGAGACCATGCCCGGCTGGCTGGAGGCGGTGGTGGACGTCAGCCCGGTCACCCGGCTCGTCGCGGCGGTGCGCGGGCTGATGGGCGGCGCGACGGACGTCGGCGAGATCGCCTGGGTGCTGGTCGCCAGTCTGCTGCTGGTCGCGGTCTTCGGCACCCTCACCATGCGCCTCTACAACCGGAAGTAGGCCGCTGCAACCGGCCCTACAACCGGAAGGACGTCTCGCGCGGCGGGCGGTAGGCGCAGACCAGGCCGGTGGAGACGGACTCCCGCAGGTGCGCGGCCAGCTCGGGATGCCGGTCGTCGAGCCGGCGCAGGGTGTCGCGGATCCGCGCCGTCACGGTCTTGCGGGCGCGCTCCGCCTGGTCGCCGAGCCGCCGGTCGCGCCGGCCGAGCCCGGCCGCCGCGCGCAGCTCGGCGAGCAACGCGGCGCGCTCGGCCTCCAGTTCGGCCGCCAGGTCGGCGTCGCCCAGCCGCCCGGCCCGGGCCGTCTCCGCGTCCAGCTGGTCCAGGCGCCGCCGGTACTCGGCCTTGGCCCGCTCGTCGAGCACGGGATCCCCGCCCAGCGGGGTGAACGAGCCGTCGGGGCTCAGCAGGTGGGCGGCCGGCAGCTCGGTGCCCGGCTGGCGCAGCAGCCGGTGCAGGTCGTGCAGGCCCTTGGCGTCCGGCATGCGCGCGGTGCGGCCCGCGTACCGCAGCGTCCACACGGCGCCGTCGAAGCGGAACTCGTCGGGTGGCGGGGCCGGCTCCGCCGGCTCCCGTGGCCCGGCCGAGGCGCGCAGCGCGGCCAGCCGGTCCCTGAGGTGGGCCATGCCCAGCTCCTCGGCCTCGCCCGCCACCTGGTCGAGCAGGGCCGCGGCCGCCGCCGGGTCGCCCGGCGCGCCGCGGCCGAGCAGCGCGGCCGCGAGCCCAGCCCGCGCCTCGGCCGCCCAGGCCCGCGCCCCCATCCGGTCGGCGGAGTCGGCCGCCGCCGTGTAGCCGTCGACGGCGGCCGGCCAGCGCTCGGCCGCCGCCTCCACGCCGGCCGCCCACAGCGCCGTCGGGCCGCCGATGTCCAGGCCCCACAGCGAGACCAGCCACTGTCCGAGGTGCGGCGCCAACGCCGCCCTGGCCCGTGCGATCAGCTCGGGATCGCGGGTCACGGCGGCCGCCTGCGCCTGGAGGCGCAGTGCCAGCGGCCGCATGCTGGTCGGATAGCGCTTGCCGGCCACCGTCCGCCACAGCCGGGCCACGCCCGCCGCGTCGCCCCGCTGGGCCGCGGTGATCCCTTCCAGCAGCTCCCGGTACGCGTGGTCGTCGCCGCCCAACTCGCCGTGCAGCGCGTCGAGCTCGCCGAACCGGCCGCGGCCGAGCAACATCGCCCAGCGCAACTGGCGCAGGAAGTAGTGGTGTTCGCCGTGCTGCGGATGATCCCTGGTGAGCGCGAGCACCTGGCACAGCAGCTCGTCGGCCGCCGTGAACCGGCCCTGGAAGACGGCGATCACCAGCTGGTCGACGAGGGCCGAGAACCGGTAGCGGGGCGGCGCCGCCTCCGGCACGCCGGCCACGAAGTCCCGCAGCTGGTCGAGGAAGCGCGGATCGTCGCGTTCCAGCAGCGCCACCCAGCGGAACGACTTGGCGAGGTGTTCGAGGTCGGGGTCGCGGATCCGATGGGCGAGGGCGATCATCTCGTCGGTGAGCGCCTCGCGCTCCGGCGCGCTGCCGGGCCCCCAGATCGCGTCGTGCCGGGCCATCAACGCGAAGGCCAGCGCCTCGTCGTCTCCGGAGCGCCGGGCCGACACGGCGGCCCGCACGGCGAGTTCGGCGGCCATCCGTTGCCGGACCGCGGCCTGGTCCGCCGGCTCGGCGAGCTCGTCGGGAGCCGGCGCGTCGGCACCGAGTTCCCCGGCGACCACCCGGCGCCACGCCTCGCGCAGCAGCTCGCCGCCGAGCGAGGTGGGCGGGCCCGGCGGCTCCCCTTCGCCACAGGCCCAGTGCGCCGCGAGGCCGACCCGCGCGAGCAGCGCGTCATCGCCCAGGGCGCGGGCCTCGGCCGCCGCCTCCCGGTAGATCCGGCCGCCGGCCGCCGGGTCGCCGATGTGCTGGAGCTCGGCCGCGTAGGAGAGCCCGATCAGCACCCGGCGGCGCGGATCGACGCCCGCGGCCAGCGCGTGGGCCCGGCGGTAGTGGCCCACCGCCTCCTCGAACGACAGCCGCCGCACGGCCTCGACGGCGGCCTCGGTCAGCAGGTCGAGCGCCAGGTCCGGGGCCAGCTCGGGCCCGGCGAGGTGGGCGTGCCTGGCCAGGTCCGCGGGCACCATCAGCTCGGCGACGCCGGGCGAGCCGGCCAGCGCCTCGGCCACCGCGGCGTGCCGGCGACGCCGCTCCGGCTCGTCGAGCGCCTCGTAGAGCGCCTCCCGCACCAGGTCGTGGGCGAACGCCTGGCGGTCGCCGCGGCCGGGCGCCACCAGGCGGGCCGCCACCGCCTCGCCGAGCAGCCTGGCCACCTCGTGCGTCGGCGCGGCACGCACCGCGGCCAGTACCCGCGGATGGAACTCGCGGCCCAACACGGCCGCGTCGGTGAGCAGTTCGACGACCGGCCCGGGCAGCGGCGCGAGCCGTCGGCGCACCGCGTCGAGCACCCCGGGCGGCACCAGGGGCGGCAGCCCGGCCCCGGCGCCGTGCCACAGGCGCGCGGTCTCCTCGACGAAGAACGGGTTTCCGCCGGTGCGCCGGTGCACCTCGGCGGTCAGCTCGGGGTCCGGCGCCGCGCCGGTGGTGCGGGCGATCAGGGCCCCGGTGTCAGCGAGGCCGAGGCCGGTCAGCGCGAGCGCGGTCGCCTTGGCGCGCAGCGGCAGCAGCAACTCGCCCACCGGATGTCCCGGCGCGGTCGCCGCGGTGCCCACGTCCCGGTAGGCGCCGATCAGCAACAGCCGCTCGAACCAGGTGTGGTGGGCGGCGAACGCGAGCAGCCGCAGTGAGGCGGCGTCGGCCCAGTGCAGGTCGTCCAGCACCACCACGACGGGCCGCTCCTGGGAGGCGGCGACCAGGGCGCTGGTCACGGCGTCGTGCAGCCGGAAGCTCGCGGCGCCCTCGGCGCTGTGGTCGACGCCGGCGACGGGGACCAGCGCGCCGGGGCCGGCCGCGACGCCGGGGGTCGGCTCCGGCAGGGACCCGACGAACAGCGCGGACAGCCCGCCGCCGGCGGCCCGCTCCACCGCCGACCAGCCCTCGGGGCCGAGCGCGCGGCGCAGCGCGCGGACGACCTGGGTCCACGGCCAGTACCCCGGCGCGTTGTCCGACTCCCAGCAGGATCCGGAGAGCACCAGCGCGCCGCGCCGCCTGGCGGCCTCGGCCGCCTCGGTGACCAGCGCGGTCTTGCCGATCCCCGGCTCCCCCGTGACCAGCACGAGCCCGCCGTGGCTCGCCTCGGTCCTGGCGATCTCGGCGTCGAGCACGCCGGACGCGTGCCCCCGCCCGATCAACTGTTCGAACAGCAGTGCGGTCCGTCCTTCCTTCCCCCGAGCCCCTGTACGAGGATGGCACAATGACCACTTCTCCGACCGCCCCCTCCGAGGCGGCAGGCCCGGCGACCCCGCGCGCCGTCGCGGACGCCTACGTCGAGACCCTGGCCGATCTCGACCCGCTCTACGGCACCAGCCTCGGCATCCGCCCCGGCGTCGCCGACCTTCCCGACTTCTCGCCCGAGGGGCAGGAGGCCCTGGCGGCGGCCCAACGCGCCACCCTGGCGGAGCTCGACGCGGCCGAGGCGGCGGCCGGCGGCCCCGGCGCCCTGCCGGCCGTCGAACGAAGGGCCGGCCGGCTGCTGCGCGAGCGGCTGGGCGCGGTGCTCGCCGAACACGAGGCCGGCGAGGGACTGCGGGAGGTCTCCAACCTCTTCTCGCCCGTGCAGCAGCTGCGTTCCGTCTTCCTGCTGATGCCGACCGAAACCCCCGACGACTGGGCGGTGATCGGCCGCCGGCTGGCCAACGTGCCGGCCTCCCTGGCCAGTTACACCGCCGCGCTGGCCGAGGGCGCGCGCCGCGGCCTGACCGCCGCGCCGCGCCAGGTGACCACCGTCGCCGGCCAGTTGGACACCTGGCTGGCGGCCGACTGGTACCGGGAGTTCGCCTCCGGCGGCCCCGAGGCACAGCGGGCCGAGCTGACCGCGGCGGCGGCCAAGGCCACCGAGGCGCTCGCCGAACTGCGGGGCTTCCTGCGCGACGAGTACCTGCCGAAGACCTCGGGCACCCCGGACGGCGTCGGCGCCGAGCGCTACCTCGTCGGCGCCCGCCGCTGGACCGGCGCCGACCTCGACCTCGACGAGGCGTACGCCTTCGGCTGGGCCGAGTTCCACCGGATCGCCGACGAGATGCGGACGGTCGCCGCCGAGGTGCTGCCCGGCGAGACGCCGCTGGCCGCGATGCACCACCTGGAGCACCACGGCGAGGCGATCGAGGGCGTGGACGCGATCCGCGACTGGCTGCAGAACCTGATGGCCGAGGCCATCGAGGCACTGGACGGCCGACACGTCGACCTGGCGCCGCCGGTGCGGCGCGTCGAGGCCATGATCGCCCCGCCGGGCAGCGCGGCCGCGCCCTACTACACGCGCCCCTCGCTCGACTTCTCCCGCCCCGGCCGCACCTGGCTGCCGACCATGGGCGCCACCCGCTTCCCGCTCTGGAACCTGGTCTCCACCTGGTACCACGAGGGCGTGCCGGGACACCACCTCCAGCTCGCCCAGTGGGTGCACGTGCAGGACCGGCTCTCCCGCTACCAGGTCAGCGTCGGCTCGGTCAGCGCCACCACGGAGGGCTGGGCGCTGTACGCGGAGCGGCTGATGGACGAGCTCGGCTTCCTCACCGACCCCGGCCGGCGGCTCGGCTACCTCTCCGCCCAGATGCTGCGGGCGGTGCGGGTGATCATCGACATCGGCATGCACACCGGGCGCCGCATACCGGCCGACGAGGCCTTCCACCCGGGGGAGGTGTGGACACCCGAGCTGGCCACCGAGTTCTTCGCGGCGAACACCGGCTGCGACCCGGACTACACCGAGTCCGAGCTGACCCGCTACCTGGGCATGCCGGGCCAGGCCATCAGCTACAAGCTGGGCGAGCACGCCTGGGTCGCCGGCCGCGAGGCCGCTCGCGCGGCGGCCGGCGCGGACTTCGACGCGAAGTCCTGGCACATGGCCGCGCTCTCCCTCGGCTCGCTCGGCCTGGACGACCTGACCACGGAACTGGCGACGCTCCGCTAGGCCGCGATCGGCTGGCCGCGGCCAGCCGACCGCCGGGCTCGGCCGAGGCGTCAGGCGGGGCGGCTGCCGCCGCCGCGGACGACCAGCTGGTCGAGGAGGCGTTCGGTGGCCGCCGTCACGGCGGCCACCGCTTCGTCGAACGCGGCCTGGTTGTGGGCGGCCGGCTGGCGGAAGCCGGACACCTTGCGGACGTACTGGAGGGCGGCGGCGCGGATGTCGTCTTCCGTGACATCCGGCGCGGCCGGCGGACGGAGCGTCTTGATGCTGCGGCACATGCGTCCAGTGTGCCGCGCCGCGCCGCGGCGTTCGCCGCCGGTGGCCTCGGCCGCGGGCCGCCCCTCCGCGCGGCGGGTGGCGGCGTTGTTGGGTTCCCCCACCCGCCGCGCGGAGGG